>NZ_JBFANM010000121.1:0-26845 GCF_040674815.1 Nonomuraea sp. NPDC049709 | reverse complement strand
CTGGGCGGCGTCGGAGGAACGGCTGATCTCGGGGGCGCCGCGGGGCGCGGGCCGCGCGCCGGCCCCGCGCCCGGATGGCTAGTCGGGGCGCGGGGCCGGGTCGGCGGTGACCGAGCGCAGGAGGGGGCGGCTCAGCGCGCCCGCTCCGATCACGCCGGCGAAGCCCGCGACGACGCAGCCCACCAGGGTCGTCACACCGATCACGTTGATACCGCCGATCATGAACGGCATCGCGCAGAACGCCCCGACCAGGATCGCCCCGCCGCCCATCACCGTCAGCGGGATGAGCGTCTCGGCCCGGCGGGCCCGGTCGAGCACCTCCAGCGGCGTGCCGGCCAGCCGCAGCAGCCCGTACGCCTGCCGCCGGTCTAGCACCGACGACATGGCGGTGATCCCCGAGCTGGCGATGGCCACCAGGAACGACACCGACAGCACCACGATCGTGCCCACGCGGACGTCGGCGAGGATCTGGGTGCCGAAGCGCTGGTCGTCGGTCTCCGTGGTGGGCGTGCGGCCGGGGACGAGCCTGGAGAGCGCCGTGCGGGCCCGGTCCAGCGTGGCCGCGTCGGCGGCGCTGCCCAGGGACGCGACCACGACGTTCTTGACGGGCTGCACGGTGGCCGTCACCCCCGCCTCACGCAGCCGCTCGCGGGCCCGGCCGGTCAGCTCCGCCGCCTGCCCGGCGGGCGCGGTGACGCGGAGCTGGGGCGGCCCGGCCGCCTGGTCGTCGAACGCCGCCGGGCTGAGCAGGCCGAGGAAGCCCGCCACGAAGCCGGTCAGCGCCACACCGCTCACCGTCCGCCAGGCCGAGCGCGGGTCGTCCACGAGCCGGCGGCCGGCGAGCAGCCGGGCGGGGCCGCGCGCGCTGCCGGCCGTGATCCGGCCGATCATGCCGACCACCCACGGGCCGGCCAGGTTGACGCACAGGAACGCCAGGGCGAGCGCCACCGCGACGATCGCCACGCTGGTGCCCCTGGTCAGCAGCGGGAACGCGGCCAGCACCGCCAGCAGGGCGAGCACCCGTACGAACCGCATGGCGGGCGGCGTCTCCCGCTTGGCCACGCCGAGCGGGCTCACCACGACCCGCCGCAGCCCGGCCACCGCCGACAGCCCCACCAGCAGCGGCACCGCGACCAGCACGGCGGCCAGGATCAGCGGGTCCGGGAACAGGTCCGAGGCGAACCACGGGCCGCCCTGCATCCGGATCCCGGCCAGCAGCGGCACGGCCAGGGCGAAGGCGACGGCCCCCGTGAGCGCGCCGGCCAGCGCGACGATCACCGCCTCGGTCACGGTCATGGCCACGACCTGGCCGGGCGTCGCCCCGACCAGCCGCAGCGCGGCCAGCCGCTGGTCGCGCCGGGCCACCGTGAGCCGGGCCGCCGCGCCCCCGAAGACCAGCAGCGGCACCACCATGAGCACGCTGGCGATGAGCGAGAGCATCCGGTACGCCTCGGCGTCCTCGCTCGGCTTCCCGGCCAGGCTCGCGACCTTGGCGGGCGGCTTGGCGACGATCCAGTCGTCGCTGCGGGCGGCGGTCATCGCCGGTGCGCCGGGCTCGTGACCGACGACCGCGACCAGCTCGCCGGGGTGGACGAGCGCCTCGTCGCCGAGCACGCCCTCGGGATCGGGATAGCGGTCGGCGAGCTCGGCCGCGGGCAGCTCCTTGGCCAGCTCGGCCAGGGCCGGCGACAGCCACACCTCACCCGGCGCCGGGAAGCGGGGCAGGCCGGACGGCGGGGCGGGGGCCTTCCCGAGCGCGGCCAGGTCGATGACGGTGATCGCCTGGTCGCGGACGAAGTCGTAGCGGGACGCCTCGACGGCGACCGCGCCGGAGGAGACCGGGACCGGGTTGCGCCAGGCGCCGCGCTCGGCCCTGGCCTGGAAGGCGGAGTTCGCGGCCACCGCGAACAGCAGCAGCGCCGTGGCCACCGCGACGGCCCCCAGCGTGAGCCAGGTGCCGAGCATCCCCCTGCGGCCGCCGCCCTTGAGCAGGCGCCAGGTGAGGTCGAGGTTCACGCGCGCACCCCGCTCGCGCCCGCCAGGATCCGGCCGTCGCGGACCTCGACCATGCGGTCGCACCAGGCGGCCACGTTCGGGTCGTGGGTGACGACGATCAGGCAGGCGCCGTTGTGCTTGGTCGCCTCCACCAGCAGCCGCATCGTCTCCTGCCCGGTCTGCTGGTCGAGCGCGCCCGTGGGCTCGTCGGCGAAGACCACGGCCGGCTTGCTCACCAGCGCCCTGGCGATGGCCACCCGCTGCGCCTGGCCGCCGGACAGCTCGCCCGGCCGCCTGGTCTCCATGGAGTGCAGGCCGAGGGGCGCGAACCACTCGCGCGCCTGGCGTACCGCCTGGGCCCTCGGCACCCCGCCCAGCATGAGCGGGAGCGCCACGTTCTCCTCCGCGGGCAGCTCGGGCAGGAGCTGGCCGAACTGGAAGACGAAGCCGAAGCGGGTGCGCCGAAGCGCGCTGCGCTGCCGCTCGCCCATGGCGTCGATGCGCTGCCCGAGCAGGTGCACCTCGCCCCCGTCCGGCTTCATGATCCCGGCCAGGCAGTGGAGCAGGGTCGACTTGCCGGAACCGCTCGGCCCCATGATCGCCACGGCTTCACCGGCCCGTATCGCTATGTCCACGCCGCCGAGGGCGACCGTCTGCCCGAACCGCTTGGCCAGGGCCCGTCCAACAAGCACGTCGTTCATGGCGTCCAGCCTGCCGGGAGCGGGGTGGCCGGAGGATCAGCCGTGCGTCCATAACCGCCTCGGCCGAACGGCTGATCCTTAGAGTTGGGGTGTGACTATTCGGGTTCTCATCGCTGACGACCAGCAACTGGTACGCACCGGCTTCCAGATGATTTTGGACGCCCAACCGGACATGGAGGTCGTGGCCGCGGTCGCGGACGGGGCGGAGGCCGTGGCGGAGGCCAGGCGGCTGCGGCCGGACGTGTGCCTGCTCGACATCAGGATGCCCAAGCTCGACGGGCTGGAGGTGACCCGCGCGCTGGCGGGCCCCGGCGTGGAGAACCCGCTGCGGGTGGTCATCGTCACCACGTTCGACCTGGACGAGTACGTCTACGGAGCCCTGCGCTCCGGTGCCACCGGCTTCCTGCTCAAGGACAGCGGGCCCACGCTGCTGATCGAGGCGGTCCGGGCGGCCGCGGCGGGTGACGCGCTGGTGTCGCCGTCGGTGACCGTGCGGCTGCTGCAACACCTGGCCCAGCCCCGCCGGACGATGCTCCCGGTGAACGAGCCGCTGACCGATCGCGAGCTGGACGTCGTACGACTGGTGGCCAGGGGGCGGACGAACCAGGAGGTGGCCGCGGAGCTGTTCGTGTCGCTTTCCACCGTGAAGACACATCTCGGCAGCATCTTCGCCAAGCTCGGTGTCCGTAATCGGGTTGGAATCGCAGCTTGGGCGTGGGAATCCGGCGTGGTGAGCTGATTAACAGCGGGGCTCCCGGGATACAAGTGAATCAGAACCTCAGCGCATGGCCCGGGGGGAGAACAACGTGCGCTACACCCAGGCATCGCCGAACAGAGCCGCCTCTGCCGTATATGTGACACTCACCGCTCAGGTCCTCTCCCTCGGCGCTTTGGTGATCTTCGAACAGGCCCGCGGCCGCGAACTCGCCGCCCAGCTCGCCGCGTTCGGCGGCCGTCCCGAGGGGGCGGACGCGGAAGCGGTGGTGGGGGCGGTGACGACGTTCGCGGTGCTGATGATGCTGGTGGCGGGCACCTCGATCGCGGCCGCGGCCGCCTACGTGACCTGGCTCGTGCGGGCCAGGCAGGCCAACGACCGCTCGGCCGCGACGGGCCCGGTGGCGGCCGCCTGGCTGCTGCCCGGCGTCAACCTGATCGCCCCGGCGGTGCTGGTCGACGACGTGTGGCGGGGCACCCGGCCGCCGGCGGGCCGCCGCGGGCGGTGGCTGGCGCTGCTGTCGGGGTGGTGGCTGAGCTGGCTGGCCGCGCTGGCGCTGGTGACGATCCGGCTGCCGCTGGGCGCCTCGGCGGGCGACCTGACGGGGGTGGGGATGCCGGAGCTGGCCTGCGCGGGGCTGGCGGCCGTGCTGTGCGCGGCGACGGTGCGCGAGCTGAGCCGGCTGCAGCGGGCGGCCCGCTGCGCCAAGACCCCCGAGCCCGGCACCGTGCGCGCCTTCTCGCCGTCCGCCACGATCGAGGGCCTGGCGACCGACCCCCGCTGATCGGCGGGGGCACGGCATCCGCTCCCACGAGGGAGTGGATCAGGCCGCCGTCGGGCCCGAGCTGCCCGGGCTGGCGTGCCAGAGCTGCCTGGGCGGATTGGCCGCGATGGCCGGGCCGAGGTCGGAGTAGGGCGAGAGGCGGAAGCCGTTGGCGTACTCGATCTTGCGGCCGCCCACCCCGGCCAGCTCCTCCGGGGCCCGGTCGATGACGGCGCGGACCGCCTCGATGCCCTGGGAGCGCCGGAGCGCGTCCAGGTCGGCCAGGTTCCAGCAGTCCACCGCCCGCATCGACACCGCCCGTGTCCCCGTGCGCCGGACCACCCCCCTGGCCAGCACGAGCCACGAGCCGAACACGATCGACGCGCACCGCCCCTGCACCGACTCGAAGAACGTCAGGTCGATCGGCCCCGTCGAGTCGTCGAGCGTGGTGAAGATGACCCGCTGACCCGAACGCACGGCCGGCGTCTGGGTCGCCACCTTGACCCCGGCGACCAGGATCTCCGCCCCGTTGCGCTGGGCGAGCAGATCCCTGGAACGTACCACCCCGAGCGCGTCGAGCAGCTCGTCGTGGAAGCTGATGACGTGCCGGCTGACGTCGATGCCGAGGATCTCCAGCTCGGCCTCGACCATCTCCGTCTCCGTCATCTCGGGCAGCTCCCCCGGCGGCAGGTGCTCGCCGAACCCCAGCGGCAGCTGGACCGCCGGAGGAGCCGCGTTCTGGGTGGACGACAGGTCCATGTGCGAGCTGTAGCGCCGGGACTTGCGCGGGCCCGCCTGCACGCCGATCGCCGAGGTCCGGTCGAGCACGCCCACCTGGGCGATCAGGTCGCGGCGGGTCAGCTCGCCGGGCCGCCAGCGGGGCCCGCCCGGGTGCAGGTCGTGCAGCGCGTCCAGGCCGCCGACCTGGACGATCCGCTCGATCGTGGGCCGCGAGGGCCGGGCGCGGTCCCAGAAGTCGGCCAGCGACGTGTACGGCTGCCCGGCCACCATGCGCTCGACCTCCGCCTCGCTCACCCCCTTGATCGCCGAGAACGGCACCCGCAGCGCGTACCCCTTGCCGATCTCCCCGACCTTGAACTCCCGGCGCGCCCGCGCGCCCTCCAGCGCGGCCGGCCGCACCCGCACCTGGACGCGCGGCCCGAGCCGCTCCACCCGCCAGTCCTTGCCCGACTTGTTGACGTCGAGCGGCAGGATCTTCACCCCGCACTGCCTGGCCTCGTCGATGATGACCCGCGGCGGGTACATGCCGGGCTCGTGCGTGAGCACCCCGGCGAAGAACGCCGCCGCGTGGTGCCGCTTGAGCCAGGCCGACTGGTAGGTGGGCAGCGCGAACGCCGCCGCGTGCGCCTTGCAGAACCCGAACGCCCCGAACGCGTCCAGCACCTGCCAGGCCCGCTCCACGGCCGCCTCGTCGAACCCGTTGGCCTTGGCCAGGGGGACGAACGCCCGGCGCACCCGTGCGCGCCCCTCCGGCGTGTCCAGCGTGCGCCGCAGCTTCTCGGCGTACGACAGGTCGCGCCCGGTCATCACCGAGATGATCTTCAGCACCTGCTCGTGGAACACCACGACCCCGTGCGTCTCGTTCAGCGCCTCCCGCAGCCTCTCGTGCGGGTAGTACGGCTGCCGCCACCCGTGCCTGGCCTCCAGGTAGGGGGTGACCATGTCGGAGTTGACCGGCCCCGGCCTGAACAGCGAGATGTCCACGATCAGGTCGTGCATCCTGCGCGGCTCCAGCTTGGCCACCAGCTCGCGCTGGCCCGGCGACTCGATCTGGAAGCAGCCGAGGGTGCGCGAGGCGCAGATCATGTCGTAGGTCTCCTGGTCGTCGTGCGGGACGTATTGCACCTCGGGGTCGTCGCCGTGCTGGGTGTCCAGCTCGACCACGACGTCGTCCACCCGCTTGATCTCGGTCAGCGTGTACGCCATGGCCGACTGCATCCGCACGCCCAGCACGTCGAGCTTGAGCAGCCCCGCCTCCTCCACGTCGTCCTTGTCGAACTGCGACATCGGGAACTCCAGCAGGCTGCGCTCCACCGGCGTCCGGTCCCGCAGCGCCGAGTTGCCGATCAGCACGCCGCACGGGTGCAGCGCGATGTGCCTGGGCAGCCCGTCGAGCTTCTCCGCCAGCCGGAACACCCGGTCGAGCCCCGCCTCGCCGAGCCGGCTCTCGCGCAGCTCGGGCAGGTCCTCCAGGGACGCGGTGATCTGCCTGGCCCTGATGTGCGGGAACGCCTTGGCGATCGCGTCGATCTCGTGCGGCGGCAGGCCCATGGCCCCGGCCACGTCGCGGATGGCGCTGCGCGCCCGGTAGGTCTCCATCATGGACACGCAGGCCACGCGGGACTCGCCGTAGCGGTCGAAGATGGCCTGGTAGCAGTCGAGCCGGCGGGCCGACTCGACGTCCACGTCGATGTCGGGCAGCCCGATGCGGCCCTCGGACAGGAAGCGCTCCATGAGCAGGCCGTGGTCGATCGGGTTCACCTCGCCGATGCCGATGAGGTAGTTGACCAGGCTGCCGGCGCCCGAGCCGCGGATGGCGCAGCGGATGCCCATGCCGCGGATCATGTCCGTGATGCCGGCCACGGCGATGAAATATCCGGACAGGCGCTTGCGCTCGATGATGGCCAGCTCGTCCCGGAGGCGCTCCTTGGCGTCGGCGGAGCGGTCGAGGCCGCGCCTGATCAGCCCGTCCTCGACCCGGTGGCGCAGCAGCGGCACCGGGTCGCGGCCGATCTCCGGCAGGTGCAGGGCGGGCGGGTCGTTGCGCAGCGCGAGCAGGTCGAGCGGATCCATCGAACACGCCTCGGCCAGCCGCCTGGTGGTGAACAGCAGCCGGGCCACCCGCTCCTGGTCGCCGGCGCACACCTTGGCCGCCACCTGCCGCATCTCCTTGGTGCTCTTGAGGTAGGCATGGGAGGTGGTGCGCTCCAGGTGGCGCGGGTGCAGCGGGACGAGCTGGCGGGCCGCGTCGAGCACGTCGCCCACCTGGTGGTCGGCCGGGTCGAGGTAGCGCACCGCGTTGGTCAGGATCGCGGGCACGCCCATGGACTCGGCCAGGCCGAGCATGCGCACGGCCGTGGTCGCGTCGCGGAAGCCGTACTGGTCGACCAGCTCGATCACCACGCCGGGCACCGCGGCGCGCCACAGGCCCAGCAGCGTCCTGGCGTGCTCGTCGCGCCGCTCGGCCACCGCACGGCCCACGTCGGACCTGGGGCCGAGCAGCACCACGAGCCCGTCCTCGGCGCCGAACCCGTGGTCGCCGCCGGGTCCGCCGGCCCACTCGCCGACCAGCTCGCGGGTCACCTTGGGCGCGCCCCGCTCGCCCGTGTGGTGGGCCGCCGTGACCAGGCGGCACAGGCGGGCCCAGCCCCTGGCGCGGGCCAGCACCGTGACGCGGTCCTCGGCGTTCGGGCCGGTCCTGGGGCGCGGCGGGCGGATGCCCGGCACCGGGGTGAAGGCGGAGGCGTGGACGTCGAGTGCCAGGTTCACGCCGAGCACCGGGGCGACGCCGGCCTCCGCGCACGCCTGGGCGTGCTTGATCGCGCCGTAGAGGCCGTCGCGGTCGGTCAGCGCCAGGATGTCCATCCCGTGCTCCACCGCCCGGCTCACCAGCGCTCGCGGGAACGCGGTGCCGTAGCGCATGGAGTACGCGGAGCTCACGTCGAGGTGCGGGAACGGGGGCGCCATCAGTCCCACGCCCTCAGCAGCAGCCAGCCGTTGCTGGCGGTGTCGTAGCGCAGCTCGTAGGAGCCCACCTCGCGGCCCGGGCTCGCCTCCACCCGCCAGAACTGGCGCTCGCCGGGATCGCCCTCACCGGTCTTCCACCACTCGCGCGCGACCACCCACTGGTCGAGGACGCGGCGGACGAGATAGAGCCGATCCCGCCAGACGAACTGGGTCGGCTCCCCGTCCCGGGTCCACACCTCTATCGGATCGCCATAGAGTCTGCTCAAGACGCTTCTCCCCGCGGCTCTTGTCCGTATGCTGAGCCACCCGGGGGAAGACGGGCGCTTATGACTCGAACATATGTTCTCAGCGCTCGAAACGCAAGTCGCCTGCCTGCCGCACGAGAGGGTTGGCGCCGATCGAGTTGCGGATGCTGAAGGCCACGCTGCCCGCCCGGTAACGGTCGTCCGACGACTCCACGGGGCGGCCCTCGTGGGTGGTCGTGGTCCGGCGCTGGCGCAGGAGCGGGCTGCCGCGGCGCACGCCCAGCAGGCGGGCGTCCTGGGCCCCGGCGGGCACCGCGTCGATGAGGTGCTCGCCGTAGGCGAACACCAGGCCGACGGACTCGTACAACGCCTCGGTGACCGACTCGCAGTCGGCGGGGAGCCGCTCGACGGCGGCGGCCACCCACCCGGCGTAGACGGTGCGCTCCACGAGGACCGGCTCGCCCTCCAGCGAGCGCAGGCGCAGCACCTCCAGCACCTCCTCCGAGGCGAGCCTGGCCGGCTCCGCGCCGCTCGCCGGCCGGCGGCGCTGGGCGATCACCTGGCCGCCGAAGCGGTAGCCGTTCGCGCGGGCCCACTGGGCGAAGCTGTGCAGCTCGGCGAAGCTCTGGCTGCGCGCGTTGCCGAGCACGATGCGCCTGGCGCCCTGGCGGGAGCCGACCAGGCCCTCGGCGGCCAGCACGGCCACCGCCTGGCGTACGGTGCCGCGAGCCGCGCCGTAGCGCTCGGCCAGCTCCGCCTCGCTGGGGAGCTGGGAACCGACCGGATGAACGCCGGAGAGGATCTCGTCCCGCAGCTCATCAGCGATCCGTTCATAGCGCGAAACCATCACCGACCATCCCTATTCACGAAAGAGCAATGTTTATGGGACTTACTGGTGCTCGCTTGTTTGTACAAGTTCCCCTACGTTCGTGCCACACCCCCTGGAAATTGGAGGCGTCGTGCTCACATCTCGCGCCCGTGCGACCGGCGTGGTCGCAGTCCTTACCGTAGTCACCGCGGCGTGCGGCGCCGCTCCCGGCACCCAGCAGACCACCCAGGCCTCGCAAGGCGGGGTGAACGCCGCCACCGCCACCTCCGCCGCTGATTTCGGCGGGTTCGACAAGCTCGTCGAGGCGGCCAAGAAGGAGGGCAACCTGCACGTCATCGCCCTCCCGCCGGACTGGGCCAACTATGGCGAGATCATCGAGAAGTTCCAGGCCAAGTACGGCATCAAGATCGAGAGCGAGACTCCCGACGCGGCCAGCGCCGACGAGATCAACGCCGTGAAGACCCGCAAGGGCCAGGACCGCGCCCCCGACGTGCTGGACCTGGGCCAGTCGTTCGCGATCAGCGGCGCCGCCGAAGGGCTGTTCGCGCCGTACAAGGTGCAGACCTTCGACAAGATCCCCGAGGGCCAGAAGGAGGCGACCGGGCTCTGGGTCAACGACTACGGCGGCTACGTGTCCATCGGCTGCGACGCCAAGCAGATCAAGGTCTGCCCGACGAGCTTCGCCGACCTGCTCAAGCCCGAGTACAAGGGCCAGGTCGCGATGAACGGCAACCCGACCAAGTCGGGCTCGGCCTTCGCCGGCGTGTACGCGGCCTCCATCGCCAGCGGCGGCTCCTTCGACGACATCCAGCCCGGCATCGACTTCTTCAAGAAGCTCAAGGAGGCCGGCAACTACAACCCGGTCGAGACCACGCCCGCGACCATCGAGAAGGGCGAGACCAAGATCAGCATCGACTGGGACTACAACAACGCCGCCTACGCGCCCCAGATGGCCGCCAAGGGCCTCGACTGGAAGGTGAACGTCCCCACCGACGGCAAGTACTTCCAGATGTACGCCCAGGCGATCAACAAGGACGCCCCCCACCCGGCCGCCGCCCGGCTGTGGCAGGAGTACCTCTACAGCGCCGAGGGCCAGAACCTCTTCCTCAAGGGCTTCGCCCGCCCCGTCCTGCTGCCCGCCATGACCACCGACGGCACCGTGGACCAGGCGCTGGCCGACAAGCTGCCCGCGGTCGAGGGCGAGCCCACGTTCCCGACGACCGAGCAGGTGGACGCGGCCAAGGCCAAGCTGGCCAGCGGCTGGGACGCCGCGATCTCGGGATGACCCGCTCCCGTTCGAGGGGCTGGCTCGGCGCGCTGCCGCTGCTGGCGTTCTTCGCGCTCGTGTTCGGCATCCCCGCCGTGGCGCTGGTGGCCGGAGCGTTCACGGCGCAGGGGCGGCCGAGCCTGTCCAACCTGTCACAGAGCCTGCAGGGCGGTTACCTCACCGCCATGGCCGGCAGCGTCAAGCTGTCGGCCGTGGTGGCGCTGCTGGGGGCCGTCCTGGGCACCTTCCTCGCCCACGCCGTCGTGACCTCGCGCAGCACGCTGCTGCGCGAGTCCGTGCTGACCGCGTCCGGGGTGCTGGCCAACTTCGGCGGGGTGCCGCTGGCGTTCTTCTGGATCGCCACGCTCGGCAACTCCGGCGTGATCAGCGGCCTGCTGGGGCTGCCCTCCGGCTCCCTGTACACGTTCTGGGGGCTGGTCGTCGTCTACCTGTACTTCTCGGTCCCGCTGATGGTGCTGGCCATGGCCCCGGCGCTGGACGGGCTGCGCCCGCAGTGGCGCGAGGCGGCGGCCAACAGCGGGGCCACCACCTGGCACTACTGGCGCTTCGTCGCGCTGCCGGTGCTGGCCCCGGCCATGCTGGGCGGGGTGGTGCTGCTGTTCGGCTCGTCCTTCTCCGCGTACGCGACCGCGAACGCCATGGTCGGCACCGTCGTCCCGCTCGTCACCCTGAAGATCGCCAGCGCGCTGACCGGCGACGTGCTGGTCGGCTACGAGAACATCGCGCTGGCGCTCAGCCTGGACATGATCGTGGTGGCCGGGCTGGTGATGGCGATCTACCTGCCGCTGCAGAGGAGGACCTCCCGATGGCTGCACTGACCGGTCTGGAGGGGGTATCCGGCGCCGCTCCCCGTCGCCCGCCGCGGGCGTGGCGCGGCGCGGTGTTCCTGCTGGCCGCCGTCTACTTCCTGGTCCCCCTGTGCACCTCGCTCTGGTACACGATCTACACGCCGACCTCCGGGGTGTCGTTCTCGGCGTACGGCGAGCTGTTCACGGCCGAGGGCTTCGTCCGCTCGCTGTCGCTCTCCCTCGGGCTGGCCGTCGCCACGATCGCGCTGGTGCTGCTGCTGGCACTGCCCGCGATGCTGGCCGTGCGGCTGTTCGCGCCGCGGCTACGGCCGGTCATGGAGGTGCTGTGCACGCTGCCGCTGGTCGTGCCGCCGATCACGTTCGTGGCCGGGATCGGCACGTCGCTGCGCAACGGGACCGAGGTGCTGGCGCCGACGCCGTTCTGGGCCACGCTGATCGCGGTGCAGGATCCGGCGTTCCCCGTGGTGCTGGTGCTGGCGTACGTGGTGCTGGTGCTGCCGTTCGTGTACCGGTCGCTGGACGCCGGGCTGCGCACGATGGACGTGCGGACGCTGGTGGAGGCGGCCCGCAACCTGGGGGCCTCCTGGCCGTACGTGCTGGTGCGGGTGATCGTGCCCAACCTGCGCTCGGCCCTGGCCAGCGCGTCGTTCCTGACGCTGGCCCTCGTGCTGGGCGAGTACACCGTGGCCAGCCTGCTCGGGTACGAGCCGTTCGCGGTGTGGATCGTGACCGTCTCGGGCTCCAAGGGACAGCTCTCGGTCGCGGTGTCGATCCTCAGCCTGCTGCTCATCTGGCTGCTGCTGCTCGGAGTGTCCACCATCTTTGGCAAGGAGAAGGGGAAATGACCGCATCGGTGGAGTTCCGTGCCCTGCGGCGGGAGTTCGGGAAGACGGTCGCGCTGGACGGCCTCGACCTGATCATCGCGCCCGGGGAGTTCGTCGCCCTGCTGGGCCCCTCGGGCTGCGGCAAGACGACGGCGCTGCGCTGCGTGGCCGGGTTCGAGCGGCCGGACTCGGGGGCGGTGCTGGTGGACGGCAAGGACGTCACGAACGTCCCGGCCAACAAGCGGGACGCGGGCATGGTCTTCCAGTCCTACTCCCTCTTCCCCAACCTGAACGCCCGCGACAACGTCGCCTTCGGCCTGCGCGTCCGCAAGGTGCCGGTGGCCACCAGGCGGGCGAAGGCCGACGAGCTGCTCGAACTCGTCGGTCTGCCCACGCACGCCGACCGCTACCCGCACCAGCTCTCCGGCGGCCAGCAGCAGCGCGTCGCGCTGGCCCGCGCGCTCGCCCTGGAGCCGAGCGTCCTGCTGCTGGACGAGCCGCTGTCGGCACTGGACGCCAAGGTCCGCGTGACGCTGCGCGAGGAGATCCGCCGCATCCAGCTCGACCTGGGCATCACCACCATCTTCGTCACGCACGACCAGGAGGAGGCCCTGTCGATCGCCGACCGGGTGGCGGTGCTGCGGGACGGGCGGCTCGAACAGGTCGGCGCGCCCGCCGAGGTGTACGACCGTCCGGCCACGCCCTTCGTCGCCGAGTTCGTCGGCACCATGAACCACCTGGCCGGGCGGGTGTCCGGGGACCAGGTCACGGTGCTCGGCCAGCTCCTCCCGGTGGACGGTCCCATTCCCGAGGATCCGTCCGTGGACGTGCTGATCCGTCCGGAGGCGGTCCAGGTCGTACCGTCCGTGGACGGGCCCGCCGAGGTGCTGGCCGCCTCGTTCCGCGGCTCCTCCGTGCGGCTCAGGCTGGCGGTGGAGGGCGGGGAGGTGCTCGCGGACGTGCCGGGACACGAGGCGATCCGGCTCGGGCCGGGCACCCGCGTCACGGTGCGGCTGGTGGAGCGGCCCGTCCTGGTGGCCGCCCGTACGGTCACCGTCCCCGTGCCGGTCGTGCCCGCCGATGCGGTCTGACCTGCCCGAGGCCGTCCTGCTGGACCTGGACGGCACGCTGGTGGACACCGAGGGGCTCTGGTGGCAGGCGGTCGCCGCCGTCGCCGGCTCCCTCGGCCGCCCCCTGTCCCCCGCCGACGCCCCGTACGTACACGGCCGCACGATCGAGGACGTGGCCGGCTTCCTCGGTGAGCCGGAGCTCACCGGACGGCTCACCGACGCCTTCGCCGACCGCGTCGTACGGGACCTGACGCTCATGCCGGGGGCGCGGCAGCTCCTGTCGGACCTGTCCGCCACCGCCATCCCCACCGCCCTGGTCAGCGCCTCTCCCCGGAGCATCGTGGAGCTGGCGCTGCCGCGGCTGGGGCACGCGTTCGACCTGGTGATCGCGAACGAGGACACGGAGCGGGGCAAGCCGTGGCCGGACCCGTACCTGGAGGCGGCCCGGCGGCTCGGCGCGACACCCTCACGGTGCGTGGCCGTCGAGGACAGCCCGACCGGGATCGCGGCGGCCACGGCGGCGGGGTGCCGGGTGCTGGTGGTGTCGCAGGAGAGCGGGCTGCCGTCGCTCGATCGCCTGCGCGGGTCCTTCCCGCCCTGATCGTTACCCTCGGTGTGCGCGTGTCCGTACGCGGGAACTGCGGCGGGAAGGCTTGTGTCGGTAAGCTAGCGCGCCGTGAGCGGTGAAACCTCCCACATCGGGCGCTACAGGCTGCTTAGTGTGCTGGGGCGGGGCGGGATGGGCACGGTCCATCTGGCCGAGGATCCTGCTGGGCAACGGGTCGCCGTCAAGGTGATCAACCCGGAGCTCAGCCAGCACGAGCAGTTCCGCATGCGGTTCCGCAGGGAGGCGGACGCGGCGCAGCGGGTCCGCAGGTTCTGCACGGCCGCCGTGATCGAGGCCGCGCTCGACGGCGACCAGCTCTACGTCGTCACCGAATACGTGCCCGGCCCCAACCTCGACGAGGCCGTACTCCAGTCCGGGCCCCTGCGCGGGTCCAGCCTCGACGCGCTGGCCGTCAGCGTGGCCACCGCGCTCACCGCCATCCACGGGGCCGGGGTCGTGCACAGGGATCTCAAGCCGTCGAACGTGCTGCTGTCACCCGTCGGCCCCCGGGTGATCGACTTCGGCATCGCGCGGGCTCTCGACACGCTCGGCGGCGTCACGAGCACCGGCGAGATCGTCGGCACGCCCCGCTACATGGCTCCCGAGGTGCTGCGGGGCGACCCGGTGTCCCCGGCCTGCGACGTGTTCTCGTGGGGCTGCCTGGTGGCGTTCGCGGCCAGCGGGCGGGCGCCGTTCGGCGGGGGCACGCTGCCGTCGATCGTCTACCAGGTGCTCAACACCGAGCCGGACCTCGACGCCGTCGAACCCGGCCTGCGCGAGCTGGTCGCCGCCGCCCTGCACAAGGACCCGGCCACGCGGCCCACCGCGCAGCAGCTGCTCGACCACCTCGTCGGGCGGGAAGCGGCCCCCGAGCAGGCGGCCCGGACCGTGAGCGTGGCCTGGCAGCAGTCCACCCTCCCCTACACGCCCGCTCCGCCCGCGAAGCCGGGGCGGGGCAAGCTGTACACGGGTCTCGCGGCGGCCGCGGCCGTCCTGGTGGCCGGGGGCGTGACCGCGTGGGCCGTGCTGGCCCCCGGCGGGCCGCCCGACGACCTGAGCGTCCTCTACCGGGAGGACTTCACGCAGACCACCGGCGGCTGGAACGGCGTGTACGACCCGGAGGAGACCACGAGCTACGGATACCGGACCGACGGGACCTACGGGCTGGACGTGGAGGAAGGGTACGAGGAGCGGTGGGCCAAGGCCCCTCTCCCCTTCCTGGTCACCACGCCGACGGCCACGCCCGGCCCGTCGGCCACGCCCACGCCGATGTTGCCCTCGTCCGTCGTCGTCGCCGTCACCGCCGAGGTCAAGAAGTCCGTCGGCACCGGCGAATACGGCCTTTACTGCCACAACTCCGATGACGACGACACCTACTACGAGTTCGGGCTGGACACCACCGGCAAGGCCCGGATCCGGCGCATCCTGGACGGGGCGGGCGGCACGCTGGCCGCTCCCGTACAGGTGGACGGCCTGCCGGGCGGCAAGACCCGGATCGTGGCGTCGTGCGAGCAGGCCGGGAGCACCGTGCGGCTGACGATGTGGGTGAACGACGAGCAGGTGCAGCAGGTGGAGGATCCGAACGGGATCGGCAACGGGACTCTCGGGTTGTTCGCGCGTACGCCGAAGGACGGCAAGTCGCTGCTGAAGACCACGTTCGACGACTTCGAGCTGCGCGGCCAGAAGGAGCCCTGACAGCCCAGCCCGGGCCGCCAAGGGCTCCCGTCCGGGCCGCCAAGGGCTCCCGTCCTGGCCGCCAAGGGCTCATGTTCTGGCCGTCAAAGGCTCCCGTCCGCGCTGTCGAAGGCTCCCGTCCGGACTGTCGAGGGCTCCCACCCAGGCTGTCGAGGCTCTCGTCGGCGCTGCCGAGGGCTACAGGACTCCGGCGCGGGCCGCGGCCAGTGCCGCGTCGGCGGCGCGGTCGGCGTCGCGCTCGGTCACCGGCTCGTGCGCGACGAACAGCCGGTAGTAGACGGGCGCGACCGCCACCCTGATCACCTCCCTGACGTCCACGACGTCGGGCAGCTCACCCCGCTCGACCGCCCGCCGGACCACCTCCGCCGACTGCTCGTGCCGGGCCACGAAGAACTCGTGCAGCGCCCGCGCGGCGGCCGGATTCTGTACGGCGGCCGCCACGAACGCCGACGACACCGGCCCCAGCTCGGGGTCGGCGAACCCGCTGCGTACGAGCTGGACGATGCCCCGCAGGTCACCCTCGATCGAGCCGGTGTCCGGAATGGGCCACGGCTCGTCCCTGGCCAGCTCCAGCGCGTCGGAGATCAGCCCTTCGACACCGCCCCAGCGCCGGTAGACGGTCGTCTTGTGCACGCCCGACCGCTCGGCGACGCTCTCCACCGTCAGGCCGGGGTAGCCGCGCTCCACCAGCTCGGCGAGCGTGGCCTGGCGCACGGCGTCACGCACCCGCGCGCTTCGTCCTCCGGGGCGCTTGCTGGTCTCCAATTACTACTCCAGTTGCGTTAGCCGTCTCCGCATGGCATTCTAACGCTACAACAGTAGCGATTGGAGTTCCATCCTGATCCACCTCCGCGGGGTTACCAAGTCATACGGCGAGCGAGCCGTCCTCACCGACGTGTCCATGTCCGTGGGGCCGGGCGAGCGCGCCGGCATCGTCGGCGAGAACGGCTCGGGCAAGTCCACGCTCCTGCGCCTGCTGGCCGGGGTCGAGCGGCCCGACGACGGCGAGGTGCGCGTGACCGGCGACCTCGGCTATCTCGGGCAGACTCTCGGGCTGCCGCCCGGCCACACGGTTCAGCAGGCCGTCGACGCCGCGCTGACCGATCTGCGCGCCATGGAGCGCAGGATGCGCGAGCTGGAGTCGGCGCTCACCGAGTCGGCGCCCACCGACGAGGTGATGGACGAATACGGCGAGCTGCTCACGGCGTACGAGCTGCGCGGCGGCTACGAGGCCGACGCGCGCGTGGACAAGGCGTTCCACGGCCTGGGGCTGGCCCACGTGGGCCGCGACCGGCGGCTGTCGAGCCTGTCGGGCGGGGAGCAGGCGCGGCTGGGCCTGGCGTGCGTGCTGGCCGCCGGACCGCGCGTCCTGCTGCTCGACGAGCCGACCAACCACCTCGACGAGCCGGCGCTGGCCTGGCTCGAAGAGCGCCTGCGCGAGCACCGGGGCACGGTGGCCGTGGTCTCGCACGACCGCGTCTTCCTCGACCGGGTCGCCACGGCCGTCCTCGAGGTCGAGCACGGCACCGTGACCCGCTTCGGCGGCGGCTACCCGGGCTTCCTCGCGGCCAAGACGGCGGCCAGGGCGCGCTGGGAGCAGGCGTACGCGGCCTGGCGCGAGGAGGTGCGGCAGGTGCGCGAATACGCGGCCACCACCGCGCACCGGGTGGCCGCGGGGCGGCTGATGCGCGACAACAACAAGATGGCCTACGACCGCAATGCCGGCCGGGTGCAGAGCTCGGTGGCGGGCCGCGTCCGCAACGCCCACGAACGGCTCCGCCGCCTGGAGTCCGACCCGGTCCTGCGCCCTCCTGACCCGCTACGCTTCCGCGGCACGTTCGGCACCGCCGTCCCGGCCGACCACCTGCCGGCCGCCCCACCGCCTTCGACCCAGGACACCCCCAGGCGATCGGCCCCGGACACCACCAGGGGATCGGCCGCGGACACCACCGACCAGCCCGCCCGCGGTGGGGCCGAGCAGACCGCCGGGGAGACGGGCGCGCAGGCGGCCGAGGTGACCGGCGCTCAGGCGGCCCGTGGCGGTGCCCAGAGGGTCCGTGGCGGGGCCGAGGAGGTCCGTGGCGGGGCTGAAGGGGCCCGAGGCGGGGGCGAGGGGGCGGGTCCTCGCGTGCTCGTGGAGTTGCGCGACGTCCGGGTCGGTGACCGGCTGCGGGTCGAGGCGCTGACGGTCAGGGCTGGCGACCGGTTGCTGGTTCGGGGGGTCAACGGCGCGGGCAAGTCCACGCTCCTGCGCACCCTGGCGGAGCGGGCCGAGGGCAGGGTGGGTTACCTGCCGCAGGAGGTGACCTTCGATCCGGACCAGAGCGTGCTGGAGGCGTACGGCGTGGGTTATGCGGACGAGCGCAGGGCCGCGCTGTTGAGCACCGGGCTGTTCCGGCCGCACACCCTCGACCAGCGGGTGGGCACGCTGTCAGTCGGGCAGCAGCGTCGGCTGGCCCTGGCCAGGCTGCTGGCCGGGGAGCACGGCCTGCTGCTGCTCGACGAGCCGACGAACCACCTGTCGCCGGTGCTGGCCGAGGAGCTGGAGCAGGCCCTCGACGCCTATCGGGGTGCGCTCGTCGTGGTGTCCCACGACCGCGCCCTCGTCCGGCGCTTCCGTGGAACAGCGATCGAGGTGGAAAGGGGGCACGTACGTTGACCGAGCCGCCGATCAAGCACGCAACCCCCTCACCGACCGAGGCGCCGACCGACGCCGACCGGCATCAACCGGCCAGGACTTCGGCCGGGAGCAACCAGCCGCCACCGGTCAGGAGTCCGGCCCGACAGCAACCGACGCCCACGGGCCAAGGGCTCCGGCCGACAGCCACCGGCACTTGCAAGCAGGACGACCAAGCCTCTCGGGGGAACATATGTTGACCATGATCAAAGACGGCGCGCCGTACGGCATCGCCACCGCGCCGGACGGGGGGCTGTGGTTCACGCTCGTCCACCAAGGGCGCGTGGGGAGGATGGTGCCCGGTGACGAGCCTGTGATCCACCAGCTCGACCCGGCCGACGGGTTGCCCACGGTGATCGCGCCCGGGCCCGACGGAGCCATGTGGTTCACCGAGTGGAAGGGTGGACGGGTCAGCCGCATCACCGCTGACGGGCGGCGCACCGTACACGAGGTGAGCTCTCCGTACGGGATCGCGGCGGGGCCCGACGGGGCGATGTGGTTCACCCAGATGGAGCCCGGCCGGATCGGCCGGATCGGCGCCGACGGGGCGTTGACCGAGTTCGACGTGCCGGTGGAGGGTGGCATGCCGTCGTTCATCACGGCGGGTCCCGACGACGCCCTCTGGTTCACCCTCAATCAGGGCAACGCCATCGGCCGCATCTCGTTGGCGGGCGAGGTGAGCGTTCATCCGCTTCCCACGGAGAGCGCCGCCCCGGTGGGGATCACGCTGGGCCCGGACCAGGCCCTGTGGTTCGTGGAGATCGGGGCGGGCCAGGTGGGGCGGATCGACACGTCCGGGGCCATCACCGAGCACCCGCTTCCCGACCGCGCCGCCCGTCCCCATGCGATCATCGCCGGCCCGGACGGCGCGCTCTGGTTCACGGAGTGGGCCGCCGACCGGGTCGGCCGCATCACCACCGATGGGGTGATCGAGGAGTTGCCGCTTCCTGAGCTGCCGGGGGAAGGTGACGGCGGGCGGAAGGCCGAGCCGCACGGGCTGACCGTGGGGCCGGACGGTGCCGTATGGGTAGCGCTGGAAGCGGGTGCCCTGGCCCGGCTCAGCTGACCGGCGGAGGCGGCTTCAGATGGCCTGCTTTCCGCCTCGCCCGGCCCCGACGGCCGATCACGGGCCCACCCGGCCGAGCGGCCTGTCCCCGCCTCGCCCGGCCGCATGGCCTGTCCCCGCCTCGCCCGGCCGCATGGCCTGTCCCCGCCTCGCCCGGCCGCATGGCCTGTCCCCGCCTCGCCCGGCCGCATGGCCTGTCTTCCGCCCCGCGCGGCCTGTCACGGGCGCACTCAGTAGAGCGGCCTGTCACCGCCTCGCCCGGCCGCACGGTCTGTCATGACCTCGCCCGGCTGGGCGGTCTGGCGTGGTCTGCGGCGGACGGGGCGTCATGAGGCTTTCGACGCCCCGGCCCCGTCGCGGTTCTCAAGTGGTGGGTGGAACGCCCGACCCGGGTGGCATCGTCTGGTGGTGGCGGAGTTGACTAGGGGCATGCATGCCATCATCGTCTCCGCCCAGGGCGGCCCCGAGGTTCTGGAATACGTCGAGCATCCCGATCCGACTCCCGGTGACGGGGAGATCGTGGTCGACGTCGCCGCCAGTGGCGTCAACTTCATCGACATCTACCACCGCTCCGGCGCGTACCCGCTCAACCTGCCCACCTCCATCGGCTCCGAGGGCGCGGGGACGGTGTCGGCGGTCGGGGCCGGGGTGCGGGACGTCTCGGTGGGCGACACCGTCGCGTGGGCCAACGTCCTCGGGAGCTATGCCGAGAAGGCCGTGATCCCGGCCGGCAGGGCGGTGCCGGTGCCGGAGGGGGTGTCTGCCGAGGTGGCGGCGGCGGCGATGTTGCAGGGCATGACGGCCCACTACCTGACCCACTCCACGCACGAGGTCAAGGAGGGCGACCAGGTTCTCGTCCACGCGGGCGCGGGCGGGATGGGGCAGTTGCTGATCCAGCTCGCCAAGCTCAAGGGCGCCAAGGTGTACGCCACGGTCTCCACCGGTGAGAAGGAGAAGCTGGCCCGGGAGGCGGGGGCCGACGAGGTGCTGGGGTACGACGGCTTCGCCGAGGCGCTGCGGGGCAAGATCGACGTGGTCTACGACGGCGTCGGCAAAGCCACGTTCGACGGCGGACTGGAGGTGCTCCGCCCGCGCGGCCTCATGGCCCTGTACGGCGCCGCCAGCGGCCCGGTGCCCCCGCTCGACCCCCAGACGCTCAACAAGAAGGGCTCGCTCTTCCTCACCAGGCCCACGCTCATCCACTACATCGCCGAGCGCGAGGAGCTGCTGCGGCGCGCCTCCGACCTGTTCGGCTGGATCGCGGCCGGGCAGCTCCGGATCAACGTCTCGCACCGCTACCCCCTGGCGGACGCGCGGCAGGCCCATGAAGACCTGGCGGCCCGTCGTACGACCGGAAAGCTGCTTCTCATACCCTGACGTTCATGGACATCGCAGGATCGATCTGGTCGTTCGCCGCCGTGGTCGCGCTGCTCACCCTGACTCCCGGCCTCGACACGGCCCTCATCCTGCGGACGTCCCTCCTGGCCGGGCAGCGGCCCGCCTGGGGCGTGACGCTGGGCATCCAGGCCGGCACGCTGACCTGGGGCGTGCTCACCGCGGCCGGGCTGTCGGCGCTCCTGGCGGCCTCCGAACTGGCCTACGACGTCCTGCGCTGGGCCGGGGCGGCCTATCTGGTGTGGATGGGGCTGCGCATGCTCATGACCAAGGCAGAGGCGCAGGACATGCCGGAGCGGCAGGAGGTCCGGTTCTGGAAGGGGTTCCGGCGCGGGCTGATCACGAACCTGCTCAACCCCAAGGTGGGCGCCTTCTACGTGGCCATGCTGCCGAACTTCATCCCCCAGGAGGCGCCGCACGCGCTGATGGGGCTGGCGCTGGCCGGGGTGCACGTGGTGGAGGGGCTGGTGTGGAGCGCGGTGCTGATCGGGTTCGCGTCGCTGATGAGCGGGGTGCTGCGCTCGGCCAGGGTACGGCGGTTCCTCGATCGGCTGACCGGGGTCGTGATCGTCGGGTTCGGCGTACGCCTCGCCGTCAGCGACTGACGGACCGGCTGGCTTCAGCGCGCGAACCCGGCCGGCCGGCCGAGGAGGCGGGCGCCCAGGACGGCTGTCAACAGGGTGAAGCGCTGTGTCGGGTCGTCCGGGGAGAAGCCGGTCAGGCGGCGGATGCGTTCCAGCCGGTACGTCACCGCCCGCGGGCTCAGCCCCAGCCGCCGCGCCGCCGCCGTCTGGTTGCCGTGCGAGGCGAAGACGGCCTCCAGCGTCTCCAGCAGCGGCTCGTGTCCGCCCCGCGCCTCCAGCAGCGGGTTCAGGACGCTGGTCACGAGATCCTCGATGGCGTTCCTGTCCAGGATGAGGAACTCCGGTTCGTGCATGAATGCCTGGATCAGCCCGACCTTCTGCCTGTTGCCCTTGGAGAGCTTGCGCATCTGCACCGACAGATCGGCCTCGAACCGCTCCGCCAGCGCGTCGATGCGGGTCTCCGGCACGCCGCCGCGTACCCTGCCGAGGAAGCGCAGGTAGTGCCTGGCCCGCTCGCGGCCCTCGAGTGCGAGCTCGCCGGGCAGGTAGCCGATCCTGGAGCGGATCGCGGGCTCGCGCGGGTCGGCGCCGAGCACCCGTACCGAGCTGCGGGTGGGCCTGATCACGTCGAGGAGGAGCCGGATCGTGGTGGTCTTGCCGGCGCCGTTCGGCCCGAGGTAGCCGAAGATCTCGCCCGGCTGGATCTCGAGCGTGAGGTCCTCCGGGCCACGGCGGTTGCCGTAAGACTTGGTCAGCCCTTCGGCCTGCACCACTGCTGTCATAACCGAATCGTCCCGCTCGCCGGGCCCGTGCGTCATCGGGCGGGTCCGGCAGCTTGTTTCGCGCTTCGTTTCCGGGACACGGCAAGAACTTCCGGGAAAGGTCCAGAGGGGTGGTGCCGGGTGGAGACCGCGTTCGTGCTCGGTGGGGGCGGCGTGCTCGGCGCGCACGAGGTCGGCATGCTGCGCGCGCTCGACGAGGCAGGGATCCGGCCCGACCTGGTGGTGGGCACGTCCGTCGGGGCGCTGAACGGGGCGGTCATCGCCGCCGGCCCCGCCGAGGCGGTCGGCAGGCTGACCACCTTGTGGCGGTCCGATGTCGTACGTACGGCGTTCGCCGGCTCCTGGGTGTCCCGGCTGTCCACACTGGCCAGGACGCGCACCCATCTGCACCCGATCGGCCC
Source organism: Nonomuraea sp. NPDC049709 (assembly GCF_040674815.1). Taxonomy (NCBI): domain Bacteria; kingdom Bacillati; phylum Actinomycetota; class Actinomycetes; order Streptosporangiales; family Streptosporangiaceae; genus Nonomuraea; species Nonomuraea sp. NPDC049709. The sequence goes on along the minus strand of NZ_JBFANM010000121.1, from coordinate 4,691 downwards.
GCTGCGTGAGGTTCTGAGCGAGACCGTGCGGGTTTCCCGGATCGAGGAGCTGGAGGTCCCGTTCCAGTGCGTGGCGGCCTCGGTCGAGCGGGCGGCGGCGCACTGGTTCACCGGCGGGCCGCTGGTGGAGGCGGTGCTGGCCTCGTGCGCGGTGCCCGGGCTGCTGCCGCCCGTCGTGATCGGCGGCGAGCACTTCTTCGACGGCGGGCTGGTGCACAGCATCCCGATCGGGCGGGCGGTGCTGCTCGGGGCCAGGCGCGTGTACGTCCTGCACGTCGGCCGGATCGAGCGCCCGCTGTCGCCGCCCCGGCGGTTCTGGGAGGTGGGCATGGTGGCGTTCGAGATCGCCCGCCGGCACCGCTTCGCCGAGGACCTGGCCACGCTGCCGCCGGGGGTGGAGGTGCACGTGCTGCCGGCCGGGGTGACCGAGCCGCTCTCGCCGCTGCGCTATCGCGACGTGTCGCAGATCTCGGCCTGTATCGACCGCGCCTACCAGGCGTCTTCGCGCTATTTGCGGAGCAGGGGAGGATGATGGAAGTAAGTCCTTGAGGGAGGCCGCGTTGCTTCCACCGCGTATTCTGCGCCGGCTCGTCCTGGCTCCGCTGGTCATCGTGGTGACCGTGTTCATGCTGGTGACGCTGCCGTTCTGGCTCGTCGTCACGGCGGCGGCGTCCCTCCGGCTGCCACCGCCGCAGCGCAGGGGGCTGCGGTTCGTCTGGTTCGGGGTGGCGTGGCTGACGCTGGAGTCGGCGGTGCTGATCGCGTGCCTGTGGTTGTGGGTGGCGGGCGGGACCCGGCGCCAGGAGCGGCACTACGAGCTGGTCAGGTGGTTCCTGTCGAAGGTGTACGCGGCGGCGGTGCGGATCTTCCGGCTGGCCCTGGACATCGAGGAGCCGGAGCCGACGGAGGAGGAGCGGGCCGCCCGGCTGACCCGGCCGATCATCGTGCTGTCGCGGCACGCGGGCCCAGGCGACTCCTTCTTGCTGATCTATCACCTCCTGGCGCGCTACCGGCGGCGGCCCCGCATCGTCATGAAGGCCGCCCTCCAGTACGATCCCTCGCTCGACGTGATCATCAACCGGCTGCCGAACGCGTTCGTGACGCGCAAGGCCGGGCACCGGCGCATCATCGACGAGATCCACCACCTGGCCGCGACCATGGGCGACCAGGACGCCCTGGTGATCTTCCCCGAGGGCGGGAACTTCACCCCGCGCCGCCGCCGGCTGGCCATCAGGCGGCTGGAGGAGAAGGGGCTGGCCGAGGAGGCCGAGCGGGCGCGCGGCCTGGACCACCTGCTCCCGCCCCGCCCGAACGGCGCCATCACGGCCATCGAGGCGTGCCCGTCGGCGGACGTCATCTTCGTCGCGCACACCGGGCTCGATGACCTGATCACGCTGGGGGACGTCTGGCGCAAGCTGCCCTTCAGCGCGCACATCACCGCGAAGTGGTGGCGCGTGCCCGCCGACGAGGTGCCCCAGGCGCGGGAGGACCGGATCCGCTGGCTGTACGACCACTGGGAGCAGATCGACGCCTGGATCAGCGCCCAGCGCATGGCCAGGACCTGAGGTTCAGGCTCTCCGGGGCTCGGGAGGTCGGGGCTCAGGCGGTCGGGGCGCCCGGTGGGAGCGTCGGGAGGCCCTCGGGCGGGCCGTGCTCGATGAGGCGGAGCAGCGCGTCCGTGTCGAGGTGCCGCTCGACCAGGTCCCCGAGCGCGTCGAGCCGCTCCTCCCGCAGCCGGGCGAAGTCGGTGGCGGGATCGGGTACGAAGTCACGCCCCGCCCGCCCGGCCACGTCGGCCAGGAAGGCCCGCCGGAACCCGTCGTTCTCCAGGGCGCCGTGCCAGGTCGTGCCCCAGACGTTCCCGGCCCGGCAGCCGTCCAGGAACGGCTCGCCCCCTTCCACCGTCGCCATCCCGTGGTGGATCTCGTACGCCCGCACCGGCTCCCCGTACGCCGCCCCCTCGGGCCTGCCCAGCCGCTTCTCCCGCCCGAACTCGACCCGCACCGGCAACATCCCCAGCCCCTCGACCCGCCCGGCCCCCGACTCGACCTCGTCCACGATCTCCCGCCCCAGCATCTGGAACCCGCCGCAAACACCCAGGACAGGCCCTCGACGCGCGCGGACGGCCGCCGCCAGGCCGGTTTCCCGCAGCCAGGCCAGGTCGCTGACCGTGGCCCGCGAGCCGGGCAGCACCACCAGGTCGGCGTCGTCCAGCTCCATCGGATCGCTCGCGAACCGCACCACCACGCCCGGCTCGGCGGCCAGCGCGTCGACGTCGGTGAAGTTCGAGATCCTGGGCAGCCGCACGACCGCCACCCGCAGGGTCTGCCTGCCGTGCGGCGGGCGTACGGCGACGCGGCGGCTGTCGAGGGCCAGGGAGTCCTCGACGTCCAGCCAGAGCCCGTCGAGCCAGGGCAGCACGCCGTACACCTCCCGCCCGGTCAGCCGGCGCAGCATGTCGAGCCCGGGCTCCAGCAGCTCCTTCGCGCCGCGGAACTTGTTCACCACGAAGCCGGCGACGTGGGACTGGTCGGCGGCGTCCAGGAGGCCCACCGTGCCGTAGAACGCGGCGAACACCCCTCCCCTGTCGATGTCGCCGACCACGATGACGGGCAGGTTCGCGGCCCTGGCCAGGCCCATGTTGGCGATGTCGCCGCGGCGCAGGTTGATCTCGGCGGGGCTGCCCGCGCCCTCGCACACCACCACGTCGTACTGCTTCCTGAGCCGCCCGAGCGCCTCCAGCGCCGAGGTGCGCAGCAGGTCCTTCAGCGCGCCGTACTCCATGGCGTCCACGTCGGCCACCGGGCGGCCCATGAGCACGACCTGGCTGCGGCGGTCGCTGCCCGGTTTGAGGAGGATCGGGTTCATGTCGGCGACGGGTTCGAGGCCGGCCGCCTGCGCCTGCATGGCCTGGGCCCGGCCGATCTCGGCGCCGTCGGCGGTGACGTACGAGTTGAGCGACATGTTCTGCGCCTTGAACGGCGCGACCCGGACGCCCCGTCGGGCCAGCCAGCGGCAGATCCCGGCGGTGACCACGCTCTTGCCCGCGTCTGACGTGGTCCCCGCGACCAGCAGTGCCCCCTTGACCATGCGATCACCGTACCGGAGGGGTGAGTCACGAAATTTCGCGGTAATCACCCATTTACGAACGCTGTGACTTCTGCCACTCTGGCTAGAACATTGCCCTAGAACTCAATTCTAGATTTCCCTACGGAAAGGGTGGGCATGGTCGGGACGTTCGGTTCGCCGCGTACAGGCACCATCGACGCGCAGTCCCGCGCGCCATTCGGCTGGGCACCCCTCGTGGTGCTCTTCATCGTCGGACTAGTGGACCGGATCGAGCACAACCTCCTATCAGGCGTGCTCCCGCTCATACAGAAGGAATGGGGCTTCAGCGACACCGCCGCCGGCTCCATCCCGACGGCCGCCGCCCTGGCCGCGGCCATCGTCTCCTTGCCCGCCGGATACCTGGCGGACCGCTTCAGCCGCACGCGGATCATCGCGGTGGTCGTCTTCATCTGGGCGATCGCCACGCTGGGATCCGGCCTGGCCACCGGCTTCGCGCTGTTCTACCTGATGCGCGTGGTGCTGGCGGCGGCCGAGAACATCGACAACCCGGCCGCGGGCAGCCTGCTCGCCGACTACTACCCGCCCGCCAGCCGGGCCAAGGCGTACGGGCTCACGCGCGTCACCACGTACCTGGGCGGCGTCGGCACCCTGCTCGGCGGCGTGCTGGCCCAGGCGTACGGGTGGCGCTCGGCGTTCCTCATCATGGTGATCCCCGGGCTGCTCACGGCGGTGCTCGTCTGGTTCCTGCGCGAGCCGCGGCGCGGCGAGCTGGACCGGCTGGTGGCCACCGGCGAGGCCGAGGTCAAGCCGGAGGCCGCGCCCAAGCCGCCCTTCTGGGCGCAGTTCCGCCAGGTGATCGTCATCCCGACGCTGGTCTTCGTCTGCATCGGCCTGGCCCTCCTCAGCCTCGGCCTGGCCGGCGTCTTCTACTGGATGCCCACGCTCATGGTGCGCGGCTTCGGTGTCGGCGTGGGCACGGCCGGCTCCCTCAGCGGCCTGATCACCATCGCCGGAACGCTCACCGGCACCCTCGTCGGCTCGTGGCTGGGCCGGAAGTGGCACGGCACCCGCAAGGGCGGCCGGCTGCTGGCGGGCGGCGGCGGCATCACGGCCGGTTCGCTGGTCCTGGCCGCCGCGCTGTCCATGGACTCGGTCGTCGCGCTGACGGTCCTGGTGCTGGTCGCGTGCTCGCTGATGTCTATCGCGATCCCCAACATGACGGCATGCCTGGCGGACGTGGTGCCGGCCGCCTCGCGCGGCCTCGGCTTCGCCGTCCTGCAACTGCTCCTGACGTTCGGCGCCGCGTTCGGCTCGCTGGTCGTCGGCATCGCCTCGGACCAGTTCGGGTCGCTACTCTCCGGCATGTACATCCTGGTGATCCCCATGATCGTGGGCGGTCTGCTCACGCTCGGGGCCAGGGCGTCGTTCGAGCGGGACGCGAACAAGGTGCTGGAGGACGCGCGCCGCTGACCGTACGCGCGAGACAAGGCCACGGTCCCGCGTGCCGCTGACGGCACGCGGGATTGGTGGCCGGGGGGGGGGCCCCCGCCAGCCCCCGCGCCCAACGCTCAACCCGAGGGCGGCGGGCGCCGCGGTCTCGGAAGTGAACACGAATTATCTCC
>NZ_JBFANM010000120.1:0-27245 GCF_040674815.1 Nonomuraea sp. NPDC049709 | reverse complement strand
TGGCCCCCCCCCCCCCCGCGGCCCCGGGGTGGGTTGTGCATTTGTTTCTGGGGGGGGGGGCCCCCCCCCCCGCCCCGCCCCGGGGGGGGGGCCCCCGACGGGTCGGTGGTGAGGCGGAGCTGCCCGGCGGGCATGCCGCAGGCCCGCCCGAGCACGGAGCGCAGGGCGGCGTGCGCCACCACGTAACGGCTCCGGTCGAGCGGGCCTGCCAGGGCCCGCGCCCGCTCCCGCTCGGCGTCGGACAGGCAGCTCCACCAGCCCGGCCGTTCGGGCCGGTCCAGGTGCACCCGCCAGACCCGCACGGTCCCGGGCGGCTTCACACCCACGGCCGCAGCGCCTCCGCCACGATCCGGTGGGTGCGCGGCGCCTGCTCGAAGACGGCGAAGTGGCCCCCGTCGAACAGGTGCCGCGCGAAGTTCCCGCTGGTCTGCTCCCGCCACCCGTCCGCCTTCGCGAGCGTGACGCGCGGGTCGGACCTGCTGGGCAGCGCCGAGATCGGCAGGTCGAGCGGGGGCTCGTCCTGGTAGAGGTAGGTTTCCTTGACGGTGAAGTCGGCCCGTACGGCGGGCAGGATCATCTCCAGCGCCTCCGCGTCGGCCAGCAGCCACTCGGGCGTGCCGCCCAGCCTGCGCAGCAGCTCCACCACCTCGTCCCGGTTCATCTTCCGCACCATGGGCCCGTCCTCGTAGGTGACGTGCGGGGCGTCGGAGCCGGAGACGAACAGGTGCACGGGCTGGGGGCCGCCGCGCCGCCTGACCTCGCGGACCACCTCGAACGCGACGAGCGCGCCGAGGCTGTGGCCGTACATGGCGTACCTGCGGCCGGCCGCGGACGTCTCCACGTCCGCGAGCACGGCGTCGGCCAGGTCGGAGGCCAGCTGCGGCATGCGTTCGTACGGCGGCTCCCGGTGCCTGGACTCCCGGCCCGGCGGCTGCACCGGCTGCACGGCCACGCCGGGCAGCTTGCCCTGCCACATGCGGAACGCCGAGGCGGCGCCGCCCGCGTGCGGCAGGCAGTACAGCGGCAGCGCGCCGGGCTCCGCGCCCGTGAGGGCGCGGAACGGCAGCCACCGCGACAGCACGTCATCACTGACGGCGACGGTCATCGCTCGATCTCCAACCGGACGTACGGGGGCGGCGGCTGCACCTGGCTCAGGTCGGCCTCCAGCACCACCTGGGCACCCTCCCTGCTCACCTCGCGGAAACCGGCGAAGGCGTAGGTCACCTGCATCATCCGGTTGCGGCCGGTCTCCACGAAGTCGGCCCGCACCGCCGCCCCGGCCTGCGCGGCCTCGCGCAGGATGTGGTTGAGCATCACCATGCCGACACCGCGCGACATCACCCGGCACGACATGAGCATCATGCGCAGCCACCAGACGTCCTGCCGCTTCTCGACCAGGGCCAGCCCGATCTTGCCGTAGCTGCCGAACCTGTCGGTGAGCGAGGCGACCAGCAGCAGGTGGTCGGGGGACTCGCGCAGGGCGTCCAGCTCCTCGTAGGAGTAGGTGCGCCCGGTGGAGTTGAGCTGGTTGGTGCGGACGGTCAGCTCCTCGGCCCGCTGCAGGTCCTCGCGGCGGGCCGGGGCGATGGTGAAGGCCATCTCCAGGCCGGCGAGGAACTCCTCGTTGGTGCCGACGAAGGTGCCCTCCAGCTCGTCCCTGGCGAGCTGCCCCTGGTACATCTCGCGCCGCCGCGCCGACTCGTCGGTGACGAACCGGGGCCGGAACTCGGGCCTGGCCAGCGCCTCGTCCAGCTCCAGGACGTCGACGCAGATCACCTCGGGCAGCTCGTGCGTCACCTCGGCGCGCTCGAACTCCTGGTCGTCGACGAACGCGAAGGCGTCCACGCCGAGGTTGAGCGCCTTGGCGATGTTCTTGATGGAGTCGGACTTGGCGTTCCAGTTGATCTGCGGATACAGGAACAGGTCCGCGAGCCCGAGCTCGGTCAGCTTGGCGATCGCCGCCTCGTGGTCGTTCTTGCTCGCGATCGAGTGCAGGACGCCCTTGCGGTCGAGGTCGCGGATGCTCTCGACGACGGCCGGCCGTACGGTGACATCGCCGTCCTCCAGCAGCACCCCGTTCCACAGGGTGTTGTCCAGGTCCCACACGATGCACTTGACGCGGCCCCGCCGCGGTTTCTCCGGCGCCGGGGCGAGGCCGGAGTCCTGGCGCTCGGTGGTCACGCTCATCTCGTCATCTCCCGCTCTGCCTGGCCTGCGATGGTGATGCGCTGGATCTCGTTGCTGCCCTCGATGATCTCCATGACCTTGGCGTCCCGGTAGAACCGCCCCACGGGGTAGTCGGGGCTGCATCCGTTGGCGCCGTGGATCTGCACGGCCTCGGCGGCGTGCCGGACCGCGGCGGTGGAGGCGAAGTACTTCGCGATCCAGGTCGCCATGATCGTGCCCGACTCCCCCGCGTCCTTCAGCCGGCCGGCCTCGGTCAGCAGCAGCCGGGCCGCCCGGGTGTCGGTGACCATGTCGGAGAGCTTGGCCTGGATCAGCGGCAGCTCCGACAGCGGCCGGCCGCCGACCCGCCGCTGGGCGGCGTAGGAGACCGACGCCTCCAGGCACGCCTGGAGGATGCCGATCGAGCCGGCGGCCACGCTGTACCGGCCGAGGTCCAGGGTGCCGGTCAGCACCATGCCCGCCGTGAAGCCGCTCGGCCCGAGCAGCGCGTCCGGGCCGAGCTCGACGTCGCTGAAGGTGATCTCGGCCAGCATGGAGGCGCGGGTGCCCAGCATGTCGTCGATCGGCGTGACGTGCACGCCGGGCGCGTCCCTCGGCACGAGGAACGCGCCGATGCTGCCGCCGGTACGGGCGAACACCAGGAACAGGTCCGCCCGCTGCCCGCCCGTCGTCCACTTCTTGACCCCGTTGAGCATCCAGCCGTCGCCGACCTCGACGGCGGCCGTGGTGATCCCCGAGGTGTCGCTGCCGGCGCCCGGCTCGGACAGGCAGAACGCGCCGAGCACGGCCCCTGCGGCCAGCCCCGGGGCCCACCTCGCACGCTGCTCGGGGGTGCCCCACCGCTGCAGCGTCCAGGAGACCATGGTGTGCACGGTGAGCAGGCTGCGCAGCGAGGAGCAGCCGCGGCCGACCTCCTCGTGCACCTCGCCGAGCGTGACCAGGTCCATCCCGGCCCCGCCCGACTCCGGGGGCAGGAACGGCGCCCACAGACCCGCCGCGGCCACCTGCCGCAGCAAATCCTCGGGGACGCGGCCGCTCCTGTCGTAGTCGTCCGCGTACGGCACCACGTGGGTGTCGACGAACGCCCGCGCCGAGCGCCTGTCGACGACCTGTGCCGGAGCCGGTGCGGTGAGCGTCACGCGACGGCCAGGGTCGGCGAGAGCCGGACCACGAGCCCGGCCATGGAACTGGCGGTGCGGAAGTTGTCGATGCGCAGCTCCTCGTTCGGGATGGTGACGCCGAACGTCTTCTCCACGAACATCACCAGCTCCATCGCGAACAGCGAGTTGACGAAGCCCAGCGCGAAGATGTCCTGCGTCTCGTCGATCTCCGCCTGCGGGTACCTGCCGCGGACGAAGTCGAGGATCTGCTCGGTGGTGGTGTGCGACATGTTCTATGACTCCATTCAGTTCGTTGCGTAGGTGTAGAAGCCACGGCCGGACTTGCGGCCGTGCAGCCCGGCGTCGGTCATCTGCTTCAGCAGCGGGCACGGGCGGTACTTGCTGTCGGCGTAGTGCTCGTAGAGCACCTCCACGCTGTAGAGGATCGTGTCCACGCCGATCAGGTCGGCGGTCTCCAGCGGCCCCATCGGGTGGCCGAAGCAGCTCCTGAAGACCTCGTCGACCGACTCGGCGTCGGCCACGCCCTCGTGGACGAGGTACGCGGCCTCGTTGACGGTGAGCATCAGGACCCGGTTGGAGACGAAGCCGCAGGAGTCCTTGACGTCGATGGCCTTCTTCCCCATGGCCGTCAGCAGGTCCTTGGTGCGCTGGACCGTCTCGGCCGAGGTGTGGAAGCCGGGGATCAGCTCCACGGCCGGCTTGGCGGGCACCGGGTTCATGAAGTGCACGCCGATCACCTTGTCGGGCCGCCCGGTGACGGCCGCGACCTTGGTGATGGGGATGGCGGAGGTGTTGACCACGAACACGGTGTCGGGGCCGCACGAGAGGTCGAGCGTCTCGTACACCTCCCGCTTGACGCCCCAGTCCTCGGTCACGTTCTCGATGACGACGTCGCACTTGGCCGCGCCCGCCGCGCCCACCGCGGTGGTGATCCTGGCCAGCACCTCGTCCGGGTCCAGGGCGGGGCCGCCCATGAGGCGGCTCATCCTGGTGTTGCGGGCGATGATCCCCAGCGCCTCGCCCAGGATCTTCTCGTCCTTGTCGATCAGCACCACGTCGTGCCCGGTCTGGGCGAGGTTCTGCGCGACGCCGACGCCCATGACACCGGCGCCGATCACTCCGATCACGGTCATGTCCGCTCCGTTCCGCTCATGGTGGCTCTCCTTCATCGGTTTCTCATTGGTGCGGTTCCTGCGGCCGCCGCGCGCCTGCGGGAGGCCGAGGCCTCCAGGCCCGAACGGCGCAGCTGGGCGCGTACCTGGCTGCCGCCGTCGGGCTCCGTGACCGGCGCCGTCCCCGAGGTGAGGGCTTCGACGGTCTGGCTCAGCGCGGCCACGGTGGGCGCCTCGTAGAGGATGTGCGGCGGCAGCTCGTCCAGGTCGAAGGCGCGGCGCACCGAGGCGACGATGGCCACGCCGAGCAGCGAGTTCCCGCCGAGCTCGAAGAAGTTGTCCAGGGCGCCGATCCGGTCGAGCCGCAGCGACTCGCGCCAGATCGCGGCGATGGCCTCCTCGGTGGGGCCGGTGGGCTCCTGGTAGGAGGTGACCAGCTCCGGCCTGGGGTGCAGCTCGGTGGCCGCCCCGCCCACGGCCGGGGAGGTGACGGCCTCCAGGGTGAACCGGGCGCTGCCGCGTACCAGCGTGGGGTAGTCCTGGGTGGAGATCACGACGCGCGGCTCGCCGGTGGCCAGGGCCCGCAGCAGCGAGCGCCAGCCGCCGGCGAAGTCGATGCCGACCCGGGCCCGGTTCTGCTTGAAGAAGTCGCGCAGCGCCTCCTCGTACCCGGCCAGCCCGGCCTCCCAGGCGTTCCAGGTCCACTCGCCCCAGTCGACGGCCAGCACGCGGCGGCCGGTGGCGGCCAGCTTGCAGGCGTAGCCGTCCAGGAAGGCGTTGGCGGCGCAGTAGTCCACCTGGCCGGGGCCGCCGCCGGTGGCCGAGGTGATGGAGGAGAACAGGACGAGGAAGTCCAGCTCGATCTCGCCGGGACCGCCGATCCCGAGCGCCTCGGCGATCGCCAGCGTGCCGGCGACCTTGGGGGCCAGCACCTCGTCCAGCTCCTCGGGCCGCTTGAACTGCATCAGGCCCATGCCGGGCACGCCCGCCGCGTGCAGCACGCCGTGCAGCGCGCCGAAGCGGGTCAGGGCGGCGTCCACGGCGCGGCGGACGTCCTCGGCGCGCGCCACGTCACCAGTGACGATCTCGACCTCGGCGCCGAGGTCGATCAGGCCGGAGACCTGGGCGACGCGCCTCCTGGTGGTCTCGTCGGCCGCGTCCCCCGCCAGGATGCCCGCCCAGCGTTCCCGGGGCGGCAGGCCGTTCCTGGCCAGCAGCACCAGCTTGGCGCGGAAGTCGCGGGCCAGGTGCTCGGCCAGGCCGAGGGCGATGCCGCCGAGGCCGCCGGTGATCAGGTAGACGCCGCCGTCGCGGAGGGGTGCGGCCTGCGGGCCGGCCGGCATCTGCTCGTAGCCGGGCAGCCAGCGGCGGCCGCGGCGCAGGGCCACCGTGCGGTCGGTCTGCGGGCGGGCCAGCTCGGCGACGAGCGCGGCCAGGTCGGACGCGGACGGGTCGCCCGGCAGGTCGACCAGGCGGGTGGTCACGCCGGGGTACTCCAGCGGGATCACCAGGCAGGGGCCGGTCAAGGTGGCGCCCTCGGGGTGGGTGACCTCGGCCCCGATGACCTCCTGGGTGCCGGAGACGGCCACGTCGAGGGACCACTCGCCGATCCCCGACTCGCCCGCCGCCCTGGCGAGTGCGACGAGGGTGTGCAGGCCGTGGGCGGTGGTGTCGGTCCCCGGCTCCAGGGTCCACAGGTGGACGACGCGGTCCAGGGGGCGGCCGGCGGTGCGCAGGTCGCGGAGCAGGGCTCGCAGGTCGGCCGGGTTGCCGGGTCTGACCGTGTGGCCGTCGGGGGTGGCGGTGTAGGCGTCGCCGGGGCGTACCAGGGTGACGGGGGCGCCGGTGGCGCGCAGCAGGTCCGCGGCGGCGTCGGCGAGGCCGTCCCGGGTGAAGACCAGCCACGAGCCCGGCTGCGGGTCGGCGGGCGCGGGGGGCGCGCTCTGCCGCCACACGGGCAGGTGGAGCCAGCGGTCCTCGGGGAGTTTGGGCAGGCTCGTGATGGCGTCGAAGAGGTTGTCCGGCTCGGCCGCCAAGAGCTCGCCGGGGCGGCGGGCCGGGGGGTCGATCCAGTGGTGCTGCCGCTGGAAGGGATAGGTGGGCAGCGGGATCCGGCCGGGGAACGCGGCGGGATCGGCCCGCCACACCCCGCCGTCCCGCGGCTCGTCGTGGTGGGGCTTGCCGTGGTAGGCGTCCCAGTCGAGGGTGACGCCGCACAGCCAGAGCCGGGCCACGCAGTCGGCGAGCGTCAGGTCGCCGGGCCTGGGGTCGCTGGTGGCGGGCAGCGTGTGGGTGATCAGCGGCCAGCGCTCGGGCGGGCAGCCCGCGCCGCGTACCAGGGCGCCGAGCGACTGTCCCGGCCCGATCTCCGCCACGGCCAGCTGGGGGTCGGCCAGCAGCGTGTCGATGCCGTCCGCGAATCGGACGGTCCCGCACATGTGCCTGGCCCAGTAGCCGGGGTCGCACACCAGCTCCGCGCCGGCGATCTCGCCGGTCAGGTTCGAGATGTACGGCAGCGCGGGCGGGTTCAGCTCCACGTTGGCCTCGACCCACCGGGTCAGCTCGTCGCTCAGCGGCTCCAGCATCCGGGAGTGGAAGGCGTGGGTGGTCTCCAGCGGGCGGCACGGGATCTCGGCCGCCCGCAGCTCGCCGGCCAGCAGCGTGACGGCCTCGCTCGGCCCGGCGACCACGGTGACCTGCGGGCCGTTGACGGCGGCGAGGTCGAGACCGCGCTCGTCCAGGCGGAAGCGGCGGCGCAGCCGGTCGGCGGGCAGCGACACCGCGAGCATCGACCCGGCGGGCAGCCCGGCGATGAGCCTGGCCCGGTGCGTGACCAGGGCGAGCGCGTCCTTGAGTGACAGCACGCCCGCCAGGGTGGCGGCGACGTACTCGCCGAGGCTGTAGCCGAGCATGATCCGCGGCTGGATGCCCCAGGAGATCAGGGTGCGGGCGAGGGCGTACTCCACGGCGAACAGCGCGGGCTGCACCACTTCGGTGCGTTCGAGCGCGGCGGCCCGCCCGTCACCGTTACCGGCGTTGCCGTTGCCGTTGCCGGTGCGGGCGCGGCCCAGCAGGGCGGCCAGGTCCGTGCCGCCGCCGCGCTCGCCGGTGAGCAGGTCGCCCAGGTCCACGCCGCCGGCACCGTCCACACCGAGATCCGCGAGCAGGGCCAGGCATTCGTCCAGCGCGGCGCGGAAGGCCGGTTCGTGCCGGTGCAGCTCGCCGGCCAGGCCGGGGTACTGCTCGCCGACGCCGTGGAAGAGGAAGGCGACCTGGCGGCCCTGGACGGTGTCGACCCGCCCCAGCAGCCCCCCGCCGCCGCTCAGCGCCCGCGCCGCCGCCCCGTGCTCGGCGGCGACCAGGGCCCGCCGGTGCTCGAACGTCTTGCGCCCGACCTGCAGCGTGTACGCCACGTCGGCCAGCCGGGTGCCCGGCTCGGCGGCCAGGTGCCGGCCGAGCCGGTCGCACGCCTCGTCGGCGGCGGCGGAGTTGCGGGCGGAGACGGGCAGGACGTGGTGGCGGTGCGCGGCAGGCCCGGCCGGCTGCTTGGCGGGCGGCTGCTCGACCACCATGTGGACGTTGGTGCCGCCCATGCCGAGGGAGTTGATCCCGGCGATGCGGGGTCGGTCGTCCCGGGTGCGCCAGGGTGACAGCTCGGTGTTCACGTAGAACGGGCCGTTCTCGAAGTCGATCTCCGGGTTGGGGCTGGTGTAGTGGAGGCTGGGCGGGATCACGGCCTCGCGCAGCGCGAGCGAGGTCTTGATCAGGCCGCTGGCCCCCGCCGCCCGGTCCAGGTGTCCCACGTTGGTCTTGACCGAGCCGATGGGGCAGTACCCCGTGTCGTCGGTGGGGCCGAAGGCGCGGGTCAGGGCGGCCACCTCGATGGGGTCGCCCAGCTCGGTGGCGGTGCCGTGCGCCTCGATGTAGCTGATGTCGTCACCGGTGACGCCGGCGTCGGACATCGCGTCGGCGATCACCCTGGCCTGCCCGACGATGCTGGGGGCGGTGTAGCCGACCTTGAGCGCGCCGTCGTTGTTCATGGCCGAGCCGCGGATCACGGACCAGATGTGGTCGCCGTCGCGGACCGCGTCGGACAGCCGCTTGAGCAGGACGACGGCCGCGCCGTCGCCGAACATGCTGCCCCTGGCCTGGGCGTCGAAGGTGCGTACGTGCCCGTCGGGCGACTCCTGGCCGCCGGGGCCGAACAGGTGGCCCACCCGGTCGGGCACGCGGATGGAGACGCCGCCCGCCAGGGCCAGCTCGCACTCACCGGCGCGCAGGCTCTGCACCGCCAGGTGGGCGGCGACCAGGGACGTGGAGCAGAACGTCTGGACGGCGACGCTGGGGCCGTACAGGTCGAAGAGGTAGGAGACGGTCGTGGTCAGGGCGTCCTTGTCGTTGCCCATGATGACCTCGAAGTCGCTGAACTCCTGCTGCCCGCCGCCGAGCAGCTGACCGGTCAGCCGGAGCAGGTAGGTGCTGATGTTGGCGCCGCCGAACACGCCGACCCGGCCGCGGTGCTCCGGAGCGGCGTACCCGGCCTGCTCCAGCGCCTCCCAGCAGACCTCGAGGAAGGCCCGCTGCTGCGGGTCGGTGATCGCGGCCATGCGCGGGCTCATGCCGAAGAAGGCCGCGTCGAAGCCGCCGATGTCCTCCAGCACCGGGCGGGCGGGCACGTACGCCGGGTCCTTGACCTGCTCGGGGTCCACACCGGCGGCGATCAGCTCCTCCTCGGAGAAGAAGCTGATGGACTCGACGCCGTCGCGCAGGTTCCGCCAGAACGTCTCCACGTCGGGGGCGCCGGGGAAGCGCCCCGCCATGCCGACGATCGCGATGCGCCGGTCGTCCTCGCGCACCTCAGCGAGGCCGGAGGCCGGCTGACCCGTGACGGGGTCCGGCGGCGCGGACCGCCCGGTGACGCGGGCGGGTGCGGGCCGCTCGGCGGCGCGGGCGGGTGCGGGCCTGGGCGTGGAGCGTTCGTCGAGGACGGCGGCCAGCGTGTGCACGGTCGGCGCCTCGAACAGCACCACGGTCGGAACCGCGACGCCGAACCGCTGCTTCACCAGCGCCAGCATCTGGAGCGCCACCAGCGAGTTGCCGCCGAGATCGAAGAAGTTGTCGCGAGTGCCGACCGGCTCCACGCCGAGCACCTCCGACCACAGCGCGGCCAGGTCGCGCTCGGCCTGGTTGAGCGGCGGGGTGTAGGGCTGGGGAAGCTCGGGACGCGGAAACCGGTCGCCGGACGCGGGCGCCGTGACGGGCACCTTCCTGGGCAGCCGGTCGTCCAGGCCGCCCGCCGCCACCACCAGGGACGGACGGGGGTCGGCCAGCAGCCGGTCGAAGGCCGCCAGCGCCTCGTCGGCCGACATGGCGTGCGCGGCCATCGCGGCGCCCAGGCCGCCCTCGATCCGGTCGAGGGTGACCGACCAGGTGTCCCAGTTCGCGGCCACCCAGCCCGGGTGGCGGTGGGCGAGCGCGGTGAGCGCGGCGTTGGCCGCGGCGTAGGAGGCGAACGTGATGCCGCCGAGGAGGGCCGAGGTGGAGGAGAACAGGACGCAGAAGTCCGGCACGGCCTCGAGGTCGGCGAGCACCTGCTCCAGCACCAGGGCGCCGGTCACCTTGGCGGCGAAGTGCCTGGCGACGGCGGCCTCGTCGAGGTCGCGCAGCGGGAGGAAGGTGCCGGGGGAGGTCTCGGCGGCCGCATGGACCACGCCGCCGAGCGGGTGGCCGACGAGCGCTCCGGCCAGCACCGTACGCATGGCGGCGGCGTCGGTGACGTCCACCCGCGGGGTCAGCACCTCGGCCCCGAGCCCGCGCAACCGGCGCACGGCCTGGTGTCGGGGGTCGCCCTCGTCGTCGGGCACGCCGCCCCGGCTGGTCAGCACGAGCCGGTCGGCCCCGGCCCTGATCAGGTGCTCGGCCACGAGCAGCCCGACGTCCCCGAGCCCTCCGGTGACCAGGTAGGTGCGCCCCGGCCGCACGGCGACCGCAGCGCCGCCCTCCGGCCCGTCCCCGGCGAGATGCCCGGCTCCGGCCCCGTCGCCGGTGGCGGGTGCGGCGCGGTCGGCCGGCTCGGCCTCGGTGTAGGTGCGGACGAGGCGGGTGCCGGCGCGGTAGGCGACGAACGCGTCGTCGCCGCGGTGGCGGATCTCGGTGATCAGGGCCTCGGCCGCGGCCTCCGGGGTGGAGTCGGGGGCGAGGTCGACGGTGGTGCAGTCGAGGGTGAGGTACTCCTGGTTGGCGACCATGGGGAGGGTGGCGACGGCGGCCTGCCCGGGAGCGGGGGTCTCGCCGCCGGCCACGGCCTGGCCGCCCCGGGTGGCGAGCAGGACGCGGGTGCTGTCGCCGCCTTCCTCGCCCCAGGCGTGCAGCAGTCGGGCCACCGGGAGCAGGGTGTCACGCCCGTCCGCGGGTCCGGCGGAGCGCCCGTCCGAGCGCCCGGCGGCGGGTCCGCTGGCGGGCCCGCTGCCGGACCTGTCGTCAAGCCTGTCGTCAAGCCTGTCGTCCGGCCTGCCGTCGGCGCTGCCGTCGGGGCTGCCGTCGGCCGGTCGGTCGAGGAGGCGGAGGTCCACGACGACGGTGGCGTCGGTCAGGCGGCGGGCCAGGGCGTCGTGGTCGGCTGCCGACTCCGGGTCGATGGTGAGGCCCGCGGGCGTCTCCGTGAAGGAGTCGCCCGGCAGCACGGTCACGACCTCGGTGCCGGTGGCGCGCAGGGCGCGGGCCAGCGCCTCGGCGGTCTCGGCGCGGCCGGCCAGCAGCACGCAGCGCCCCACCGGCTCGGCGGCGTCGCCCGACGTCGGGGCGGGCGTCCAGCGGGGAGTCATGAGCCGTACGTGCGAGGGCCGGGACTCGGCGACCGCCGGGAGCGGCGCGGTGGCCGGGCCGTCCACCCAGTAGCGCTCGCGCTGGAACGGGTAGGTCGGCAGGCCCACCTTGGCCACCGGCCGGTCCTGCCGGTAGCCGGACCAGTCGATCGGCACGCCCGCCAGCCACAACCGCCCCGCCGCCTCCGCGAGCACGGCCGAGGCCGGGCGGGGGTCGTCGGCGCCGGGCAGCGTGGCCACGATCAGCGGCCAGCGCTCGGGCGGGCAGTCGCGGTGGCCGCGGGCCATCGCGCCCAGCGACTGCCCCGGCCCGATCTCCAGCAGCGCGGCGTCGCCGTCGTGGCCCAGCAGGGTACGCAGGACGCCGTCGAACTGGACGGCCGCGCACATGTGCTCCGCCCAGTAGGCCGGGTCGGTCACCTGCTCGGCGGTGGCCGGCTCCCCGGTGACGTTGGAGACGTACGGGATGCGGGGCGCCTGGAGCGAGACGTTCTCCGCGATCCACGCGGTGAGCCGGTCGCGGAGCGGCTCCATCATCCGGGAGTGGAAGGCGTGCGTGGTGGCCAGCGGGCGGCAGGGCACCGACTCGGCCGCCAGCAGCTCCTTCGCCGCCAGCATGCCCTCCGGCTCGCCGGACAGCACGGTCAGCTCGGGCCCGCTGACGGCGCCCACGTCCACCCCGGTGATCCCGGCCCGGCGCAGCCGGTCCTGGAGGTCGTGGGCGGCCAGCGGCACCGCGCTCATCCGGCCCTCGGGCAGCTCGCCGATCAGGCGGGCACGGTAGGTGACCAGGGCGAGGGCGTCCTTGAGGGACAGCACGCCGGCCAGGGTGGCGGCGACGTACTCGCCGAGGCTGTACCCGGCCAGCACGGTGGGCTCGATCCCCCACGACAGCACGAGCCTGGCCAGCGCGTACTCCACCGCGAACAGCGCGGGCTGCAGCACGGCGGTCGGCGTCGCCGCGTCGGGGGCGGCGGCGCGGCCGAGCAGCCGGTCGAGCCGGCCGGAGTCCGCCTGGCGCGGGCCCAGCAGCTCCGTGACCGGATCGGTGCCGCCCGTCAGGCGGCGCAGCTCGGCCCGGCAGTCGTCGAGCGCGGCGCGGAAGACCGGCTCCGACCGGTGCAGCTCGGCGGCCATGCCCGGGTACTGCTCGCCGGTACCGGCGATGAGGAAGGCGACGGGCCGGTCGGCGCGGCTCTCGGCGCGGCCCAGTACGGCGGCGTTCCGCATGCCCTCGGCCGCCTCGGCGGGGGTGGCGGCGACCAGCATCCTGCGGTGGCCGAACACCTGGCGGCCGGTCTGCAGGGTGTGGGCCACGTCGGCGAGCGGGTGCCCGCTGCCGTCGCCGGCCAGGTGGGCGGCGAGCCGGTCGGTCATCGCGTCGGCGGCCGCGGCCGTGCGCGCGGACCACACGAGCGGCTCGGGCCGGGCCGGCTCCTGCGTCCTGGGCACCAGCGGCGCCTCTTCCAGCACCACGTGGGCGTTGGTGCCGCCGATGCCGAACGCGCTCACTCCGGCGCGGCGCGTGCGCCCGGCCTCGCGCGGCCAGCTCCGCAGGGCGGTGACCACGCTGAGGTCGGCCTCGCCGCCGGCGAGCTGCGGGTTGGGCTCGGCGAGGTTGAGCGTGGGCGGGATCTCGTCGTGGCACAGGGAGAGCGCGGCCTTGATGAGGTTGGTCACGCCCGCCGCCCGGTCCAGGTGGCCCACGTTGGTCTTGACCGATCCGATCAGCAGCGACTGGCCGCGGAACACCTGCTGCAGCGCGGCCAGCTCGGCGGCGTCGCCGAGCGAGGTGCCGGTGCCGTGCGCCTCCACGTAGTCGATGTCGGCGGCCGTCAGGTCGGCGCTGGCCAGCGCCTCGGCCATGACGGCGGCCTGGCCCTGCACGCCGGGGGCGGTGAAGCCGACCTTGCGCCCGCCGTCGTTGTTGACCGCCCAGCCGCGGATGACCGCGTAGATCTGGTCGCCGTCGGCGAGCGCGTCCTCCAGCCGCCGCAGCGCGACCACGCCGACGCCGCTGCCGAGCGGGCTGCCGAGCCCTCCGGCGTCGAAGGCGCGGCACTCGCCGTCGGGGGGCGCGATGCCGCCGGGCTGGTACACGTAGCCCACGCGGTGGGGCACGTTGACCGCGACGCCCCCGGCCAGCGCCAGGTCGCATTCGAAGCCGGCCAGGCTGGAGGCCGCCGCGCACACCGCGACGAGCGAGGTCGAGCAGTAGCTCTGCACGCCGTAGCTGGGGCCCGACAGGCCCAGGGCGTGCGCGACGCGGGTGGTCAGGGAGTCCTTGTCGTTGGCGAGCCCGAGCGCCAGCTCGCCCATGACGGCCCCGATGCCGCTGGGCACGAGGTTGTTCTGCAGGTAGGAGCTGTGCGCGCAGCCGCCGAACACGCCGATCGAGCCGTCGAACCGCTTGGGGTCGCAACCCGCGTCCTCCAGCGCGGCCCAGCTGTGCTCCAGGAAGAGCCGGTGCTGCGGGTCGAGGATCTGGGCCTCCTTGGGGCTGAACCCGAAGAAGGCCGCGTCGAACAGCTCCACCCCGTCGATGACCGGGCCGGCCTTCACGTACGAGGGGTCGGCCAGCAGCTCGTCCGGCACTCCCGCGGCGCGGAGCTCGTCGTCGGTGAAACGGGTGATCCCGGATGCCCCGGCCCGGATGACCGACCAGAGCTCGGCGACGTCGGACGCCCCGGGGAAGCGGCCGGACATCCCGACGATCGCGATGTCGGTGCCCGGGCTTTCGATGTCGTCGTTCACGTCTACCGTCCTCATTTCCGGTTGCTGGAACGGGCCCGGCGTCGCCGCTGCCCCCGCGCCGAACTGGTGGTGAGCGCCTCCTGTGCGGCCGCGCCGTCGCCGTCGAGCGCCGCCGCGAACTCCGCGACGGTCGGATGCTCGAAGAGCACCGCCGGTGCGACGGGGCGGCCGAGCTCCTTCTCCAGGGCCAGCACCATGGCCATGCCGAGCAGGGAGTTGCCACCGAGCTCGAAGAACGGGTCGTGCACGCCGACCTGGTCGATGCCGAGGTAGGCGCCCCACAGGTCGGCGATCCTGGCCTCGGGCTCCGTACGCGGCGGCGCGTAGTCGGTACGCAGCATCGGGCGCGGGAAGCGTTCACCCCGGGGCACGGCGGCCGCCCCGACGAGGTCGTCCAGGTCGAGCATGGCGGACCAGGCGCGCAGGACCTCGTCCAGCGGCTGCCTGACGGCCATGACACTGCCGTGGCCCCCGGTCACGATCCGGCCGAGCAGCGCGCATCCGGCGTCGTCGGCGAAGCCGTAGCGGGCGCGGTAGTCCGCCACCCGGTCGGCCAGGCCGCCGGTCGTCCTGAGCCCTTCGGCCTGCCAGACGTCGTGCTGCCACGGGCCCCAGGCGACCGAGACGACCCGGGTGGAGGGGGCGGTGGCGGCCAGCGCCTGGCCGTACGCGTCGAGCAGGGTGTTGGCGGCGCAGTAGTCGGCCTCGCCGACGCCGCCGTACGCCGTGACGGCGGAGGAGTAGAGCACCAGCAGCTCCGGCCGTTCCTCGGCGGGGGTGCGGGCGCTGACCAGCTCGGCGAGCGGGCCCATGGCGAGCACCTTGGGCGCGAGCACCCGCCCGGCCTCGGCGACGGTACGGCGGCGCAGCATGCCTCCGGCGGGGAGCCCGGCGGCGTGGATCACGCCGTGCAGGCCGCCGAAGTGCTCGCGGGCCCGGCGCAGGGCCGCGCGCAGCTGTCCTGGCACGCCGGTGTCGGCGCTGAGCAGCAGCACCTCGGCCCCCGCCGCCTCCAGCTCGGCCACGTCCCGCAACGTCCGCCCGATCCGGTCCTCCACCGGCTCATCGCGGGCGGCCTGCGCGACCCGGTCCGCCTCCGCCTCGTCGCGGGACGTCCGCCCGATCCGGTCCTCCACCGTCCCGGCCCCGTCGCGAGAGGTCGGCGCTATCCGGTCCGCCTCCACCTCGTCGCGGGAGATCGGGGTGCGGCTGAGGAGGGCCAGGCGGCGGACGCCTGCTCGGGCCAGGTGTTTGGCCAGGGCCATGCCGAGGCCGCGGGTGCCGCCGGTGATCAGGTAGGCGCCGTCCGGTCGCCAGGTCTGGGGCGGTGCCGCCTGGCCGGGGACCTCCGTCCAGCCGCGTACCCAGCGGCGGCCGCGCCGCCATCCGGTCAGCGGGTCCGGGACCTCCGAACCGGCATCCTCCGCCGGCGGGGTCAGGAGTTCGTGGGCGAGCTGCGCGGCCGTGACGGTGGCGGAGGAGCCCGCCTCGGCGTCGAGGTCCACGCCGCTCCAGGTCAGCCCGGCGTACTCGTGCCGGACCGCACGCCCGAGACCGTGCGCCAGCGACTGGTGGGGAGCGGGCACGTCGCCGCCGAGGATCTCGGTCGCTCCCCGGCTCACGGTCAGCAGCCGTGCGGGCCGGTCGTCCAGCGCCTGCAGGGCCAGCATGAGGCTGTCGAAGCCGTGCCCGACCGCCTCCCGCAGCTCGTCGTCGTCGGGCAGGCCGGAGGCGGCGGCCAGGCTCCACAGGTGGGCCACATGCACCGGCCCGGCCGGGAGCTGGGCGAACACCTCGGCGTACTGCTCGGGCACGGCCGGGTCGACGGTCAGGCGGCGGCCCTCGCGGCGCGGCCCGTCCCCGGCCACCACCTCGACCACGGGGGTGCCGGACGCGGCGGCCAGGTCGGCGAGGGCCGATCCGACGCCCTCGGGGTCGGCGAAGACGACGAGCGGGCCGGGCAGGCTCAGGCCGGCCGGGAGGGCGCCGGCGGCCGGGTCCCGACGCCACGTGGGGACGAAGGTGAAGTCGGCGGGCTCGGTGACGGCCGCCGTCCCGGCAGGCGCCGATCCGGTCCGCTGGGCGTGCTCATCGTGCTCGGGCCAGAACCGGGTGCGCTGGAACGGGTAGGTCGGCAGGCTCAGCACGCGGCCCCCGGCGGGGCGGGTGCGTTCCCAGCTGACCCGGGCTCCCAGCTCCCACAGCGCGGCGCACGCGTTGAGCACCTCGTCGTGGGCGTCCCCGGGCTGCCCAGCCGTCCAGTACGGCGGCAGCGTCCCGAGCACGGCGATGTCGGACCCGCCGGTCAGGCTCTGCCGGACCAGCCCGCCCAAGGTCTGGCCCGGTCCCAGCTCGACGAACGCGGTGACGTCCTGGTCCAGGCAGTGGCGTACGCCGTCGGCGAAGCGGACCGTGCTGACGAGCTGGTCCGCCCAGTAGGAGGTGCCGGTGGCCTGCTCGGCGGTGAGCGGCCGGCCGGTGAGGTTGGACACGATGGTGATGGCGGGCTCGTTCCGCCGGACCGTCTCCAGCACCGCGACCAGCTTCTCCCGCGCGGGCTGCAGCAGCACCGAGTGGAAGGCGTGGGTGGAGCGCAGCGGCCGGCAGGCCAGACCTTCCCCGGTCAGTACGGCGGTCGCCGTCTCGATCTCCGCGGGCAGGCCGCTGAGCACGGTCATGGCCGGGCCGT
The DNA here is from genome assembly GCF_040674815.1 of Nonomuraea sp. NPDC049709. Taxonomy (NCBI): domain Bacteria; kingdom Bacillati; phylum Actinomycetota; class Actinomycetes; order Streptosporangiales; family Streptosporangiaceae; genus Nonomuraea; species Nonomuraea sp. NPDC049709. The sequence goes on along the minus strand of NZ_JBFANM010000120.1, from coordinate 10,558 downwards.
TGAGCGCGGCGACGTCCACCTCTACCCCGGCCGTGGCGAGGGCGGCCCGGATGGGCTGCTCGGGTGCGGCGACCGCGACCATACGACCGGCGGGCACCGCGCTGATCAGGTGGGCCCGCTCGATGACCACGTGCAGGGCGTCCTCCAGCGAGAACACCCCGGCCAGGCAGGCGGCGACGTACTCGCCCAGGCTGTACCCGATGAGCAGGTGCGGGGTGATGCCCCAGTGGCCGAGCAGGCGGGCCAGGGCGTACTCGACCGTGAAGAGGAAGGGGTGCGCGACCGTGGCGTGGGCGAGCGGGTCGTCGGCCGGGGTCGCGTCGCCGCCGCCCCGGCCCAGGAGGGTCGCCAGGTCGGCGGGGCGCTCGGCGGCGGGGGTGCTGAAGAACGGGCGCAGGTCCAGGCCGGAGCGCTGGCGGACCAGGTCGGCGCACTGGTCGACGGCCTCGGCGTAGACGGGCTCCCGGGCGTACAGCTCGCGGCCGAGACCGGCGTACTGGTCGCCGACTCCGGGGAGCAGGAAGGCCAGGCGCTGCCGGGTCCCGGTCCGGCGGCCGCCGGCGCTCTCGGCGGTGGCGCGCAGCCGCCGTACCGCCTCGTCGAGGTCGGCGCAGACCAGGGCGCGGCGGTGGTCGAGCTCGGCGCGGCCGGTCTGGAGGGTGTGGGCGAGGTCTTCCAGCGCCGTGCCGGGCCGCTCGGCCAGCCAGTCGGCCAGCCGCGCCGCCTGCTCCCGCAACGCGGCGGCACTGGCCGCCGACACGGTCAGCACCTGCCCCCGCGCACCCTGAGCGGCCGCCGAGCCGCCGGACCCACGCGCACCCTGTGCGGCCGCCGAGCCGGAGGCCGCGCGCGGGGCGGCGGATTCCCGGGGGGTGAGCGGCGACGTCCCGGACGGGGAGGCGGCGTGGGCGGCGTCCGGGGTGGGGGCCGATTGGAGGATGACGTGGGCGTTGGTGCCTGACAGGCCGAAGGAGCTGACGCCCGCCAGTCTCGGGCTGTCCCGGTCCGGCAGGGGGAGGGCGGCGGTGACCGGCTGGACGCTGCCGTCCTCCGGGATGGCCACGGCGGGGGTGTCCAGGTTGAGGCTGGGCGGGATCAGGCCGTTCTCGAGGATCAGGATCGTCTTGATGACCCCGGCCACCCCGGCGGCGGCCTGGGTGTGGCCGATGTTGGTCTTGACCGCGCCCACCCGGAGGGGATGGTGCGGCGCGCGACGGCCGAAGACGTCGTGCAGCGCCGACAGCTCGATGGCGTCGCCCAGGTGGGTGCCGGAGCCGTGCGCCTCGACGTACTCGATCTCGTCGGGGTCCACGCGCGCCGCCGCCAGGGCGCGGGTGATGACGTCGGTCTGGGCACGGCGGCTGGGGGCGGTGAGCCCGTTGCTGCGGCCGTCCTGGTTGACGGCGGAGCCGCGCAGCACCGCCCGGATGCGGCGGCCGTTGGCCAGCGCCCTGGACAGCGGCTCCAGCACGAGCATGCCGCCGCCCTCGCCCATGACGTAGCCGTCGGCCCGCTCGTCGAAGGTCTTGCACAGGCCGTCGGGGCACATCATCAGACCGGCGCACGCCTGGAGGTAGGTGGTGGGGTGCAGGACCAGGGACGCGCCGCCGGCGAGGGCGAGGTCGCACTCGCCCCTGCGCAGGCTCTCGGCGGCCAGGTGGATCGCGATCAGCGACGAGGAGCAGGCGGTGTCCACGGTGATGGTGGGGCCGATCAGGTCCAGCTGGTACGCGATGCGCCCGGCCGCGACGCTGGCCACCGCGCCCTGCCCCAGGTAGGGGTCGGAGACGGCGGTGTCGCCCTGCCGCTCGATCTGCAGCCTGCCGTACTGGAGGGTGTCCATGTAGCCGACCATCACGCCCGTACGGCTTCCGGCCAGGCGGGAGGGCGACATGCCGGCGTTCTCCAGGCCCTCCCAGGCCAGCTCCAGCAGGAGCCGCTGGTGCGGGTCCATGCGCAGCGCCTCGCGGGGCGAGAGGCCGAAGAACTCGGCGTCCCAGCCGGAGACGTCGTCGAGAAAGGCGCCGTACCTGGTGTACATGCCGCCGGGGACGCCCGGTTCGGGGTTGTAGTAGGCGTCGATGTCCCAGCGGGAGGGCGGCACCTCGCGCACCGCGTGGCCGCCCCGCCGCAGCAGGTCCCAGAAGTCCTCGACCGTGTCACCGCCGGGGTAACGGCAGGCCATGCCGACGACGGCGATGGGCTCGCGGCGGCGCTCCTCCAGCTCGGTGAGGCGCTGGCGGGTCTGGGCCAGTTCGACGGTCACGCGCTTGAGGTAGGAACGCAGCTTTTCCTCGGTCCCCATCGGGAGTGCCTTTCCGGTCACGGTCGTGGTCACAGTTCGTTGTCGATGAGGGCGAAGATCTCCTCGTCGGAAGCCGAGTCGATCTGGCCCTGCACGCCATCCGGGGTGGCCGGTGCCCTGCCGAGCCTGCTGAGCGCGCCCTCCAGGATCGGTACGAGACGGTCCCGGATGGCCGCCGCGTCTCCGTTGGCGTGCTCGAGCACCTGGTCGATCCGCCTGAGGGCGGAGCGGAGCGTGTCCTCGGGCGCGACCTCCGGCGGGGCCAGGGCGCTGAACAGGTACTCGGAGAGCGAGGCGACGGTGGGGTAGTCGAAGACGAGCGTGGCGGGGAGCCGCAGGCCGGTGTCGATGTTGAGCCGGTTGCGCAGCTCGACGGCGGTCAGGGAGTCGAAGCCGAGCTCCTTGAAGGGGCGGTCGATCTCGACGCTGTCGGCGCTGCCGTAGGCCAGCACCGCGGCCATGTGGGCCTGAACGGTGTCGGTGAGCAGGCGTAACGCGTCGGGTCTGGGCAGGGAGGACAGGCGCTCGGCGAGGGTGGCGGAGGTCGCCCGGGCCGGGTACGCCGCCGCCTGACGGGGTCCGCGGACCAGGCCGCGCAGCACCGGGGGCAGGTCGCCGTTCTCGGCCCTGGTACGCAGCCCCGCGTTGTTCCACCGGGCGGCCACCATGGTGGGCTCGGCACTCGCGAGTGCGGCGTCGAACAACCCGAGGCCCTGTTCGGCGGTCAGCGGGGCGATGCCGGCCCGGGCGAGCCGGGCGAGGTCGGTCTGGCTGAGGGCGCCGGTCATGTCGGAGGCGGCGTCCCATAAGCCCCAGGCCACCGAGACCGCCGGAAGTCCCTGGTCGCGGCGGTGTTCAGCGAGCGCGTCCAGGAAGGCGTTGGCGGCGGCGTAGTTGCCCTGCCCGGCGTTGCCCAGCACCCCGGCCAGCGAGGAGAACAGCACGAACATCGTCAGCGGTTGATCGCGGGTGAGCTCGTGCAGGTGCCAGGCCGCGTCCGCCTTCGGCGCCAGCACCGATCCCAGCCGGTCCGGCGTCAGGTCCTCCACCAGCGCGTCGTCCAAGACCCCGGCCGCGTGCACCACACCTGCCAGGGACACCGGGGCGAGCAGAGTCGCCAGCGCGTGGCGGTCGGACACGTCGCACGCCGCCACCGCGACCCGCGCTCCCAGACCCTCCAGCTCGGCCACCAGCGCACCCGCTCCAGGGGCTTGCGGGCCGCGCCGCGACACCAGCAGCAGGTCACGCACCCCGTGCCGCTCCACCAGCCGCCGCGCCACCAGGGCGCCCAGGCCACCGGTGCCGCCCGTCACCAGCACCGTCCCCGGCACCTCGCCCAGGGACCCGGCGACGGGCTCACGGCGGATCAGGCGGGGCACGAGGAGCTTGCCCTGACGTACGCGGACCTGCGGCTCCCCGACAGCCGCGATCCTGGCCCAGTCGGCGTACCCGTCCTCCGCCTCGGCCAGCACGAACCGGCCCGGCTGCTCCGACTGCGCCGACCGCACCAACCCCTGCACCGCCGCACCCGCCAGGTCACCCGGCCGGGTGACGAACATCAGCCGGGACTCGGCCATGCGCGGGTCGCGGATGGCCTCCAGCGTCTGGGCGGTGAGCTGCCGCAGGGCGGCGGGCAGGTCCGCGTCCCCGCTCACGCACGGGATCACGACCGCTTCCGCGTCGCCGGGCTCGGCGACCGCCTCCACCCAGTCCACGCCGTACGAGACCGGTCCGGCGGGGCCGGCCAGCGCGCCCGACGGCATCGGCCGGGTCCGTACCGAGGCCAGCGAGAACGCCAGCCGCCCCGCGGCGTCGGCGGCCTCGATGGCGTATCCGTCGTCGCCGGCCTTGGCCAGCCGCACGCGCAGGGTCCTGGCCTCGGCGGCGAGCAGCCGCACGCCGCGCAGCTCGAACGGCACGCGCAGGCCCTCGGTGCCGTCGGCGACGAGCAGCGGGTGGAACATCGAGTCCAGCAGCGCCGGGTGGATGCCGAACCCGGCCACGTCCACCTCGTCGGGCAGCGACACGTCGGCGAACAGCTCCTCGCCCCGCCGCCACACGGCACGCAGTCCCTGGAAGGCGGGGCCGTACTCGTAGCCCTGCTCGGCCAGGCGCTCGTACCCGCCGGCGATGTCCACGGGGGTGGCGGCGGCGGGCGGCCAGGCGGCGGCCCAGTCGGGACGGGCGTCGCCGTCCCGCTCCTCGGCGACGGCGCCGGACAGGTGGCGGGTCCATCCGGCCTCGTGGTCGTCGGCCGGGCGGGAGTGGACCCGCACCGGGCGGCTGCCGGAGGTGTCCGGCGGATCGACGACGACCTGGATCGCCACGCCGCCGCGGGACGGCAGGAGCAGCGGGGCCTCGAACGTCAGCTCCTCGATCACGCCGTGCCCGGTCCGCGTCCCGGCCTCCAGGACCAGGTCGGCCAGCGCGGCGCCGGGCAGGATGACGGCCCCGCCCACCGCGTGGTCGGCCAGCCAGGGCGTGTCGGCGACCGACAGGCGGCCGGTGAGCACGGTCGGTCCGCTGTCGGCGAGCTCGACCGCCGCGCCCAGCAGCGGGTGGCCGACGTCGCGCAGGCCGGTGGCGGACAGGTCCGCGCCCCTGGCGGGCGCGCCGAGCCAGAAGCGTTCACGTTCGAAGGCGTAGGGGGGCAGGTCGAGGCGGTGGCCGTGGCGGGACAGCTCGGCCCAGTCCACGTTCGCCCCCGCCACCCAGGCCCCGGCGAGACAGGCGGCCAGCGCGTCCGGCTCGGCGCGGTCGCGCCGGTGCAGGGCGAGGATCGTGGCGTCGTCGCCACTGACGCACTCGTGGGCCATGCCGGCGAGCACGGCCTGCGGGCCGACCTCCAGGAAGATGCCGGCGCCGAGCTCCTCCAGCTTGCCGATGGCCGCGTGGAACAGGACGGGCTGCCGGATCTGGTCCAGCCAGTAGCCGGGGTCGGACCAGTCGCCGGGGGTGCCGGTGACGGAGAGGGTACGGCCGCGGCCGAACGTCACGCTCTTCAGCTCGTCGGCGAACGCGGGGAGCATCGGCTCCATGAGCGGGGAGTGGAAGGCGTGGCTGACCGACAGCCTGCGGGTGCGCCTGCCGAGCTGCCGCCAGTGGTCGGCCACGGCCAGGCAGGGCTCCTCGGCGCCGGAGATGACCACGCCGGTGGGGCCGTTGACGGCGGCGATCCCGACCTGGTCCTCCAGCCCGGCGAGGGTGGGCGCGACCTCGTCGGCGGTGGCGTTCACGGCGACCATCGCGCCCGGCCGGCACAGCTCCCGCATGAGGCGGCCGCGGGCGGCGATCAGGCGGGCGGCGTCGGGCAGGGACCAGATCCCGGCGACGTGCGCGGCGGCGTACTCGCCGACCGAGTGGCCGGCCAGCGCCGCGGGCTTCAGGCCGAGCGACTCCAGCAGCCGGTGGGCGGCCACCTCGAAGGCGAACAGGGCCGGCTGGGTGTAGGCGGTGTCGTTCAGCAGCTCCGCCTCGCGGGTGCCGGGCTCGGCCCACATGATGTCGCGCAGCGGCCGGTCGAGGTGCGGGCCGAGCGCCGCGCACACCTCGTCGAGGGCGGCGGCGAACACCGGCGACGCGGCGGCCAGGTCGCGTCCCATGCCGGGCCGCTGCCCGCCCTGGCCGGTGAACAGGAAGGCCGGCAGGGGCTGCTCGCCGGCGACTCCCTCGATGACGGGCGCCGCGTCGTCCTCGGAGGAGGCCGCCTCGTGCCGCCGGTAGCGGGCGAGGCCGTCGGTCAGGGCGGCGTGGCCGCGGCCGAGCACGACGGCTCGGTGCGGCAGCGGCGGGCGCTTGGCCAGGGAGTACGCGACGTCGGCCGGGTCCTGCCCCTCCCCCGCGGTGACGAACTCGTGCAGCCGGGCGGCCTGGGCCGCCAGCGACTGGGGGCTGCGGGCGCTGATCGTCCAGGCGAGCGGGCCGGTGAAGGCGGGGACGACCGGCGGCTCGGGGTCGGGGACGTACTCCTCCACGATCGCGTGCGCGTTGGTGCCGCTGATGCCGAAGGAGGAGACCCCGGCCCGGCGGGGGTGCTCGGCGCGGGACCATTCGGCCTGCTCGGTCAGCAGCCGGACGTGGCCCGCCGACCAGTCGGCGTGCGGGGTGGGCTCGGTGACGTGCAGGGTACGGGGCAGCACGCCGTGCCGCATGGCCATGACCATCTTGATCACGCCCGCGACGCCGGCCGCGGCCTGCGTGTGCCCGATGTTCGACTTCACCGATCCCAGCCAGATGGGCCGGTCGGCCGGGCGCCTGCGCCCGTAGGTGGCCAGCAGCGCCTGCGCCTCGATCGGGTCGCCCAGGGTGGTGCCGGTGCCGTGGGCCTCGATCACGTCGATGTCGCGGGTGTCGAGCATGGCGTCGGCCAGGGCCTGCTGGATGACCTTCTCCTGGGCGGGCCCGCTCGGAGCGGTCATGCCGTTGCTGGCGCCGTCCTGGTTGATCGCCGTGCCCCGGATGACCGCGAGGATGCGGTGCCCGTTGCGGCGGGCGTCCGACAGCCGCTCCAGCGCCAGCACTCCGACGCCTTCGGCCCACGCGGCGCCGTCGGCCGAGGCGGAGAACGACTTGCACCGGCCGTCCGGGGACAGGGCGCCCTGGCGGGAGAACTCGATGAAGGCGTCGGGCGAGGCCAGCACGGTGACGCCGCCGGCCAGGGCGAGCGAGCACTCGTCCTGGCGCAGCGCCCGTACGGCGAGGTGCAGCGCGACCAGCGACGATGAGCAGGCCGTGTCCACCGTGAGCGACGGCCCCTCCAGCCCCAGGGTGTAGGACACCCGGCCGGAGAGCACGCTCGACGTGCTGGAGGACAGCAGCGTGCCCTCCATGGCCGGTGGCACCGCGCCGTGCATGAACCGCTGGGAGTAGTCGCTGAACATGTTGCCCGCGTACACGCCGGTACGGCTGCCGCGCAGGCTCGCGGGGTCGATCCCGGTCCGCTCCAGGGCCAGCCAGCACGTCTCCAGGAACAGCCGGTGCTGCGGATCGGTGGCCAGGGCGCTGCGCGGGCTCATCCCGAAGAACGCGGCGTCGAAGTCGCCCGCGTCGTACAGGAAGCCGCCATGCCTGGTGTACGACGTCCCCGCCGCCTCGGGATCGGGGTCGTACAGGGACTCCACGTCCCAGCCCCGGTCGGCCGGGAACTCGCCGATGGCGTCCCGGCCCGAGGCGACCAGCTCCCACAACTCCTCGGGACTGCCCACCCCGCCCGGGTAACGGCACGCCATCCCGATGATCGCCACCGGTTCGTGCCGGCGGGCCTCGTCCTCGGCCAGTTGCCGGCGGGCGTCCGTCAGCGCGAGGGCGACCCGCTTCAGGTATGCGCGCAGCTCAGCCTCATTCGCCATGGTCGGGCCCTTCCATCGGGTTCCTCAGGGGGGATGTCATGGCTCGGTTGTCGATCAAGGCGAAGATCTCCTCGTCCGATGCGGAGACAATCTCTTCCGCGGCTCCGCTGGAGCCGTTCTGGGCGGTGGCCGAGGTGGCGACCGCGGTGGCGCCGATCCTGGAGAGCGCGCTCTGCAGGATGGCGACGAGCTGGCGGCGGACGGCGTCCGACTGGCCGTTCGCGGCCAGCAGCGCCGACTCGGCCTGGTCGACCGCGGCCCGCAGCGCGTCCTCGGGCGAGGGCCCGTCCGGTGCCAGGGTGTTGAACAGGTACTCCGCCAGCAACGTGACGGTGGGGTGGTCGAAGACGAGGGTGGCGGGCAGCCGCAGGCCGGTGTCGGTGTTGAGCCGGTTGCGGAGCTCGACGGCGGTCAGGGAGTCGAAGCCGAGCTCGTTGAAGGCCCGGTCCACGTCCACCTGGTCGGGGTTGGGGTGCGCGAGGACGGCGGCGACGTGGCCGCGTACGAGCTGGGTGAGGTGGGGCCGCGCGGCCGCCTCGCCCATGATCGCCAGGCGTTCGCCCAGCCCCTGCCCGGCGGCCACCGGAGCGGCGGCCGTCGTGTTCGACGCGACCCGGCGCGGCGCGCGGACCAGGCCGCGCAGCACCGGCGGCAGGTCGCCGTTCTCGGCCCTGGTACGCAGCCCCGCGCCGTCCCACCGGGCGGCCACCATGGTCGGGTCGGCGCTCGCCAGGGCCGCGTCGAACAGCTCCAGGCCCTGCTCGACGCTCAGTGTCGCGATGCCGGCCCGGGCGAGCCGGGCGAGGTCGGCCTGGCTGAGGGCGCCGGTCATGTCGGAGGCCGCGTCCCACAGGCCCCAGGCCACCGAGACCGCCGGAAGTCCCTGGTCGCGGCGGTGTGTCGCGAGCGCGTCCAGGAAGGCGTTGGCGGCGGCGTAGTTGCCCTGCCCGGCGTTGCCCAGCACCCCGGCGACCGAGGAGAACAGCACGAACATCGTCAGCGGTTGATCGCGGGTGAGCTCGTGCAGGTGCCAGGCCGCGTCCGCCTTCGGCGCCAGCACCGATCCCAGCCGGTCCGGCGTCAGGTCCTCCACCAGCGCGTCGTCCAGCAGCCCGGCCGCGTGCACCACACCTGCCAGGGACACCGGGGCGAGCAGAGTCGCCAGCGCGTGGCGGTCGGACACGTCGCACGCCGCCACCGCGACCCGCGCTCCCAGACCCTCCAGCTCGGCCACCAGCTTCCCGGCCTCCGGCGCCTCCGCACCGCGCCGCGACACCAGCAGCAGGTCACGCACCCCGTGCCGCTCCACCAGGTGCCTGGCGACCAGGGCGCCCAGGCCACCGGTGCCGCCCGTGACCAGCACCGTCCCCGGCACGTCCACGGCGGACCCGGGGGCGGGCTCGCGGCGCGTCAGACGGGGCGTCAGCAGGGCGTCTTCCCTGACCACGAGCTGCGTCTCGCCGGCCGCGACCGCCGCGGCCACCCGGTCCCAGCCCGCGAAGCCCTCCGGCACCTCGGCCAGCACGAACCGGCCCGGCTGCTCCGACTGCGCCGACCGCACCAGCCCCTGCACCGCCGCACCCGCCAAGTCGCCCGGCCGCGTGACGAACACCAGCCGCGCGTGCGCGAACCGCTCGTCGCCGAGCCAGCCCTGCACCAGGTCGAGCACCCGGTGCAGGCCGTCGTGGACCGAGTACGGCAGGTCGTCGGGGTCGGCCTGGCAGGGCGCCAGGACCAGGCCGGGGATCTCGCCCGCGCTCATGTCGGCCAGGGAGACGAGGTCGTAATAGCGGGGCGCGGCCGTCCCCGCCGCCGCCAGCTCCGCCTCGATCTCGTCGGCGAGCGCGTCGGCTCCGACCACCGCCCAGCGCTGCCCGGCCGCGTCCGCCGTGGCGGGCTCGGCCCAGTCGAGGGCGTAGGCCGTGGCGCCGGGGGCGGGGCGGGAGACGCTTCTCGGCGTCTTGCGCAGCGCCAGCGTGTCGATGCCGGCGATCCACTCGCCCGCGCCGTCGAAGAGCGCCAGCGAGATCTGGTCGTCGCCACGGTCGCTGATCCGTACGCGGAGGGTGCCGGCGCCGAGTGCGGCCACCCGGATCCCGCTCCACGAGAACGGCAGCAGCAGGACGTCCTCGTCGTCGCCGGACTCGGCCACCACCAGGTGCAGCGCCGCGTCCAGCAGGGCGGGGTGCAGGGTGAAGCGGTCGGCGTCCGCGCGTACCGGGTCGGGCAGCGCGACGTCGGCGTAGGCGTGGCCGCCGGCGCGCCAGGCGGCCCGCAGGCCACGGAAGGCGGGGCCGTATTGGTAGCCGCGCGCGGCGAGCCGTTCGTACACGTCGTCCAGCTCGATCCCGGGCGCCTCCGGGGGCCAGGAGGCCAGCCGCTCGTGGGCGGTCTCCGGGGCGGTCCCGAGCAGGCCGTTCGCGTGTGTCGTCCAGGGGTCGTCCGCGGTCCGGCGGGCGTAGACGCCCACCGTGCGGCGGCCCTGCCCGTCCGGCCCGCCCACGGCGACCTGCACCTGTACGGCGCCCGACCCGGGCAGGACCAGCGGCGCCTGCAGCGTCAGGTCCTCGACCAGGTCGCATCCGGCTCTGGCGGCGGCCTCCAGCGCGAGTTCGGCGAACGCCGTGCCGGGGAGCAGGACGGTGCCGTCCACGGCGTGGTCCGCCAGCCAGGGGGTCGTCGCCAGGGACAGCCGGCCGGTGAGCAGGAAACCGTCGTCGGCGGCCAGCGGCACACCCTGGTCGAGCAGCGGGTGCCGGGAGGAGCCGGATCCCTGGTCGAGCCAGTAGCGGTTGCGCTGGAAGGCGTAGGTGGGAGGCTGCCCACTCGGTGCCGGTCCCTCGCCCAGCACCAGCGGCCAGGCCACCGGCACACCCAGCACCCACGCCTGAGCCAGCGACAACAG
>NZ_JBFANM010000119.1:0-27961 GCF_040674815.1 Nonomuraea sp. NPDC049709 | reverse complement strand
CTTTCCATCCCCGCGCCTCTCCCTTTTTTGTCGCGGTCCCCCCGGCCTCGGACCGGCGGGCCGCGGCGGGCCGGGGGGTTGGGGGGGGGGGGCGCCCCCCCCCCCACTCCCGCGCGCCATCGGCTCAGCCCTGCGGCGGCGTGCGCCGCTCGCGCTCCCCCTGCGTCTCAGGACGGGCCTGGGCAGGCGGCTGCTGGCCGGCCTGCTGACCAGGTTGCTGACCGGGCTGCTGGCCGGGCTGCTGGCCGGGCTGCCCGCCGCCGCCGTAGCGGCGCTGCACGGCGTCCACGCCCTTGGTGATCTTGTCGTCGTACTTGTGCCCGGTGCGCTCCTTCACGATCTGCTCAGCGCGGTCCAGCACCTGGTCGGCCTGCTTGGAGTGCCCTCTGGCGAGGTTCTCGGCTTTCCTCAGCCACTCTGCGATGCGGCTCATGACCGTCTCCCCCTTCTTAGGACTACCTCCCGCCCCTACCCCTCCTACCTCGGATGATGTGCCACCAGGTCCCCCTCGGGACGCGGGCAGGGCCTGCCCTCGTGGGCGGCCGCGGCGACCACGGCGATGATGGAGTCGAGCTTGTCGCGGGTCCGCACCAGGTCGCCGATCCGCCCGTCGATGCGCTCGCGCTCGGCCGTCAGCCGTTCGACCAGCTCGGGCGCCACCTCGCGGGACCTCACGTACGGCATCAACGGCTCGATCGACCGGCTCGGCAGGCCCGCCGTGAAGAGGTGCTGGATCATCAGGACCTGGTCCACCGCACTCTCCGGATAGGTCCGCTGCCCGCCGGGGCTGCGCTCGGGGCTGAGCAGGCGCTGCTCCTCGTAGTAACGCAGCGCCCGCACGCTCACCCCGGTCCGCGCGGCCAGCTCACCGATGCGCATGAGTGATTCCCCTCACAACACTTGCCTCTGACGTCAATGTCAGGTTTTAGCGTAGCCACGACCCACCTGAACCTGTGACCTGCCAGGAGGCAGCCATGATGATCTCTGGTTCCGTCGCGCTCGTGACCGGCGCCAACCGCGGCATCGGCCGCCGCTTCGCCCAGCAGTTGCTGGAGCGGGGCGCGAAGAAGGTGTACGCGACGGCGCGCAACCCCTCGCTCGTGGACCTCCCCGGCGTGGAGCCGCTGAAGCTGGACATCACCGACCCCGCATCAGTGGCGGCGGTGGCCGCGGCCGCCCACGACGTCACGCTCCTGATCAACAACGCCGGCATCTCCACCTACACGAACCTGATCGGCGGAGACCTGGACAAGATCCGCCTCGAGATGGACACCCACTACTACGGCACGCTGAACATGGCCCGCGCGTTCGCCCCCGTCCTGGGCGCGAACGGCGGCGGCGCGATCCTCAACGTGCTGTCGGCGCTGTCGTGGTTCTCCTACGACGGGGCCAACGCCTACAGCGCCGCGAAGGCCGCCGCGTGGAGCCTCACCAACGGCATCCGCCTGGAGCTCCGCGAGCAGGGCACCCTGGTGACCGGCGTGCACCTGGGAGCCGCCGCCACCGACATGATGGCCGGCTACGAGGGCGACCTGCTCGATCCCGCGGACGTGGCCCGCGCCGCGCTCGACGGGGTCGAGTCGGACGCGTACGAGGTCGTCGTGGACGAGTGGAGCGCCACCGTCAAGGCGTCCCTGGCCGGCGACCCGCGCCTGTTCTACCAGGCCTCTTGAGTCTCCAGTGAGGGGAGACGCCAGAGTGAGGGCATGGACGGGGACACGCTCTACTCGATCGGTGACCTGGCCCGGCGCACCGGGCTGACGGTCAAGACCATCCGGTTCTACTCCGATCAGGGGATCGTGCCGCCCACCGGACGCAGCCCCGCCGGCTACCGCCTGTACGACGTCGCCGCCGTCGCCCGCCTCGACCTGGTGCGCACGCTGCGCGACCTCGGCCTGGACCTGCCCACGATCCGCGAGGTCGTGAACCGGGAGATCTCCCTGCCCGAGGTCGCCGCGGCGCACGCCGAGGCCCTGGAGGCGCAGATCCGCGCGCTGCGCCTGCGGCGCGCGGTGCTGAGGGCGGTGGCCAGGCGCGGCTCCACCCCTGAGGAGACGGAACTGATGCACAAGCTGGCCAAGCTGTCGGAGGACGAGCGCCACCGCCTGATCGGCGACTTCCTCACCGCCGCGTTCGGCGACCTGGACGCCGACCCCGCCTTCGCGGCGATCACGCAGTCGATGACCCCCGAACTGCCGGACGACCCCGAGCCGGAGCAGGTGGAGGCGTGGGTCGAGCTGGCCGAGTTGTCCCGCGACCCGGACTTCCGCGCCCGGTTCCGCCGCATGGCCGAACTCCAGGCCGCCGACCGGCGTGCCACCGACCGGCGATCCGGTCCGGTGGTGCGGCCCGACCCCGCCGCGCTGGCCCGCGGCCTCGCCGCCCCGGCGCTGGCCGCCGGCCTCGACCCGGCCGCTCCCGAGGCCGGCCCGTACGTCACGTCGCTCACCACCCGCTACGCCCACGACCACGGCCTGGACCCGGACGACCCCGGCATGCTCCGCCGCCTGCTCGCCCGGCTGGAGGCGGCCGACGACCCCCGCAGGGAGCGGTACGTGCGCCTGCTGGCCGTGATCAACGGCTGGCCGCCCCCGGAGAGCCTGACCCCGGCGCTCGGCTGGTTCACCGAGGCCCTGCGCACCCGCCTGCCCGCCGGCTAGCCCTGAGCACCGCGCGGCCGGAAACGCGTGCCGGGGCCTGCGCCGGCTGGGTGCGCCGATGGCCCTGGGCAAGGTGGCCCGCGTACCTGGATCCGGCTCTCTGAGATCAGCCGCCCGAGCCGAACCCGGTCCGCCACGTGGGGTGCAGCGGCGCCCAGCCGCGCGAGCGGGCCAGGGCGTTGCCGGCGCCGCGCTGCCAGCCCAGGCGCCCGGAGGCGGGGGCGGGCGCCGGCACGCCCGCGGCGGCGGCCAGCACGGGCAGCCACTCACGGGCGGGCGCGGGCTCGTCGTCCACGACGTTGACCGGCCCGGCCGGCCAGTCGAGCGCGGCGACGGTGGCCCGGGCCGCGTCCTGGACGTGCACGAACGACGACACCGCGTCGTTCGCGACCAGGCCGCTGAGGAACACCGACGCCGGATCGTCCGTGCGCCCGCGCAGCACGTCGGCCGCCGGACCGTCGGGCCGGTACCAGGTGCCGGGGCCGTAGAAGAGGCCGTACCGCAGGATCACGTGCCGGTCGAGGTCCGCGACGGCCCGTTCGAGTGCGGTGACCCCGGCGATCGTGGTGGCCCGCGGCTCGGGCGCCCCCTCGTCCAGAGGGGTGGACTCGGTGGCGGGGCCGTCGCCGGGCTCGTACGCCCAGGCGATGGACTGGGCCACGATGCGCGGGACGGCGGCCTGGAGGGCGGCGTCCACCAGGTTGCGGGTGCCGACCCGGCGGATGCGCCCGTTGTCGGCCGGGCTGCCGCCGCTCAGGGCGGTGAGCTGATGGATGATCGCGTCGGGCGCGGCGGCGGCGACCGCCTGCTTGACGGCTCCGGCGTCGAAGACGTCGAGGCGCACACCGTCGGCCCCCTGGGCGCGCAGCAGGGCGAGCCCGGACTCCGTACGGGTGCTGCCGGTGACCTCGTGACCGGCCGCCACGAGCGCCGGGACGAGGTAGCGGCCGATGGCGCCCGTGGCGCCCGCGACGAAGACACGCATGTGATTTCTCCTGTTCATTCCGGAAGAGGCCGGCGGTCGCCGAGCCGGACCGCCGCGCCGATCGCGCGCAGCGCGACGCCGGTGACGGGTCCCCGCGTCCGGAGATCAACGTTCACGCAGCCACGTTATGGGCGAATCATCCCATTACTATGGGCCAGTAACCGGCCGTTGAATTGGACCACTTCCATGCCGCGCACCCGCTCGCCGGGCCTTGAGCTGCCGCTCGACCTGCCGGGCTGGGGTGCCCGCCGCCGGGCGCTGGAGGAGGCGCTGCGCGCGGCGATCCGCGCGGGCCGGCTGGTCGCGGGGACGCGGCTGCCGTCGAGCCGGGACCTCGCCGGCCAGCTCGGGCTGTCCCGGGGGACGGTGACGCAGGCGTACGAGCAGCTCGTCGCCGAGGGGTGGCTCACCTCGGTGCAGGGGTCGGGCACCCGGGTGGCCGAGCGGGGCGCGGAGCCGGCCGGCCCGCGGGCGGCGGCGCTCCCACCGGCGGCGCCCCGCCACGACCTGCGCCCGGGACGGCGGGACGCGCAGTCGTTCCCGCTCGACGCGTGGGCCCGCGCGATGCGGCACGCGCTGCGCGAGGCCCCCTCCGACGCGTTCGGCGACGGGGACCCCCGGGGCCGCATCGAGCTGCGCACCACGCTGGCGGCCTACCTCGGGCGGGTGAGAGGCGTCCGGGCCGACCCGGCCCACGTGGTCGTCTGCTCGGGCTACACCCAGGCCCTCGGCCTGCTCGCCGAGGCGTTCGCCGGGCTGGGCGTGCGGACGGCGGGGATGGAGGACCCCGCCATCGGCGACCACGTCCGGCTGCTCGGCCACCACGTGAAGGTCGCCGACGTCCCGGTGGACGCAGCGGGCCCGCGCGTGGACGCGCTGGAGGCCGCGGGCGCCCAGGTGGCCGTGTGCACGCCCGCACACCAGTTCCCGCTGGGCACGAGCATGTCGGCCGAGCGCCGCTCGGCCCTGCTGGCCTGGGCGGACGAGCACCTCGGCTGGATCGTGGAGGACGACTACGACGGGGAGTACCGCTACGACCGGCACCCCATCGCCGCGCTCCAGTCCCGCCGCCCGTCCCGGATCGTGTACGCCGGCTCGACCAGCAAGACCCTCGGCCCCGCCGTCCGGGTCGGCTGGGTCGTCTGCCCGCCACCGCTGCTCGAACCGCTGGTGGAGGCCAAGCGCCGGGCCAGGCAGTTCAGCCCGCTGGACCAGCTCGCCCTGGCCAGGATGCTGGACACCGGCGACTACGACCGCCACCTGCGCACGGCACGCCGCGGCTACCGGCGCCGCCGGGACCTGCTCGCCGGGGCCGTGCGCGCCCGCCTGCCCCGGGCCCGCCTGCGCGGCATCGAGGCGGGCCTGCACGCGCTCCTGGAGCTGCCGCCCGGCCTGAGCGAGGCGGAGGCCGTGGCCGCGTTGCGCGCCGCCTCGGTCGAGGCGAGCCCGCTCGGCGACTACGTGCGCGGCGACCGGGACCGCCACCCGCCCTCCCTGGTCGTCGGGTACGCCGCACCGCTCGCCCACGCCTACCCCGCCGCCGTCGAGGCGCTGGTCCAGGCGATCGCCCGGCCGGGGAGCCGCCCTGCCGGGCCGCCTACCATACGCGCATGACCACGCACGGATTCACGCTCACCGCCCAGGGCCCGTTCGACTTCGCCGATTCGCTGCGCTTCGTCGAGGACTGGCCGGCCACCAGCGCGCTGCCGTCCGACGGCCGGGCGCTGCGCTTCGCCTACTGCGCGGAGTCCGACTGGCGGCCGATCGGCGTGCGCGTGACGGCCGCGCCGGGCGGGGTCGAGGTGGCCACGACGCGGGCCGCGGGGCCGGGCATCCGGGGCGAGGTGGCACGGATCCTCTCCCTTGACGTGGACGGCGCCGGCTTCGCCAAGCTGGGCGAGGCCGACCCGGTGCTGGGCGACCTGCAGCGGCTGCGCCCCGGCCTGCGCCCGGTGTGCTTCTGGAGCCCGTGGGAGGCGGCGTGCTGGGCGGTGATCGTGCAGCGCTCGTCGATGCTGATCGCCTCCCGGATCAAGCAGCGCATCGCGGAGCGGTACGGCGCGCAGGTCGAGCTGGACGGGCAGGCGTACCCGGCCTTCCCGCCGCCCGTCTCGCTGCTGGACGCGGGCGGCCTCGGGCTGCCCGCGCAGAAGGAGGAGTGGGTGCGCGGGCTGGCCCGCGCGGCGCTCGACGGCGTGCTCACCACCGAGCACCTGCGCTCGCTCGCCCCCGAGGAGGCCCTGGCGGAGCTGCGCGCCCTGCCCGGCGTGGGGCCGTTCTCGGCGGGTTTGATCCTGATCAGGGGCGCGGGCGCGCCGGACGCGTTCCCGGGGGACGAGCCGCGGCTGTTCGGGATCCTGCGCGAGGCGTACGGGCTGCCGGAGGACGCCTCGCCCTCCTCCTACCGGAGGCTGGCCGAGGCGTGGCGGCCCTACCGATCCTGGGCCTCGTTCCTCTTCCGGGCGACGGCCTACGGCGTCATGGAGGATCGGGCGCCGGGCCGCGACTGATCAGGCGTCCTGCTTGGAGGGCAGGTCGTGCCGGGTGAACATGTCGATCAGCAGCCGGATCGGCAGGCCGGCCTCGGTCGGGTAGCGGAAGTGCTGGTCGAGGTTGATGCTGTAGCGGTTGCGCCGCCCGATCCGGTCACGGTTGAGGTAACCGTCCTCGTAGAGGTCGCGGACGATGCCCTGGACGGCGCGCTCGGTGATGCCGATGCCGGTGGCGATGTCGCGCAGCCGGATGTCCGGATCCCGGGCTATCTCCACGAGCACCCGCGCATGGTGGGTGAGAAATGTCCAACTGGACTGTCGATCATCGGTAGCGCTCACGGCCTCGCCTCTTCGGCCCTGGTCCTGGCCCCAGCGGGACGGACGAAACTTATTACACGAAGATCTTATGACGAACTGTCTTTCCGGTATCTACCTTCGGGACTAGAGTAACCCCAACGGCAGGCGTCGCCGCGGTATCCGTTTCGACCCCCATCGGCAGCCCATCGCCAGGAGTGCCTGTGAAACTCACCTGTCGCCACCTGTCCGGGGCCACCGTGATCACCATCGCTGGTCAGGTGGACACCACCAGTTCCGCGCGGCTGGAAGACTATATCGACGAGCAGCGGCGGCGGCTGGACGAGCATGTCATCGTGGACATGAGCCGGCTGTCCTTCCTGGACAGCTCGGGTCTGGCCGTCCTGCTCGCCGCCGCGGCCCTCGCCAACGCGCACGGTGTCGGCCTGCACCTTGCCGCGCTGCAGTCGATGCCGGCCAGGTTGCTGGAGATCACCGGCGCGCTGCGCGCGGTGACGGTGTACGACCATGTGGAGCAGGCCATCGCGGCGATCGAGGACCTCGACCGCGTCAGCCCCTCGGAGTCCGGGTAGTGACCCCGGTCACGCCGGTCGGCGGTGCACCCCGACGAGCGCGCCGTTCTGCCTGATCTGGGCCTCGTCGTACGGGCACAGCGCGCGGGTCACGTAGGACTCCGCGATGCTGTCGGCCTCTCCCCTGTCCACGCCCCAGCCGATCGTGTGCCAGCGCGCCTGACCCTCGCCGCCCGTGGTGTCCAGGACGGCGATCTCGTAGAGCTCGGCGGCGGCAGGCGGCGTGCAGCGGACGTGGCCGTGCGCTTCGGTGCGGACGTCCCGGCTGCCGGTCACCCGCTGGTCCATGTGGATCTCCCTCCGGTCGCACGATGCGGTCCGGAAATGCATGCCCCATCTACCGGCCGGTCACTCATGCCGCAGGTCGCGGCCGGCGGGCACGAGGCGGACGGGATCCTTACCGAACGCTGAGCCCCTGGCGAGAGCGCGCAGAGGTTGGTCCGGGAAGCCTCCGGTAGGCGGGCACACCGCATGTTCTCGACCGTGAAGGAGCGGACGCAATGACCTTCAATCCACTGCGCGAGCGGGGTATCCCGCTGGACAGGCAGCTGCGGAACTGGCGTGAGCTGAACGTCACGCCGATCGATCCCGATCATGCCGATCCGTACACGCGGTGCCGGATCATCACGATGAACGGAATCGAGGTGGAGGCGATCCTGTTCAGCCACCAGCTCGCCCGGCACTGCCCGGACCTGGAGGTCAAGCAGCAGCTGGCCCGGGTGCGCTACATCGAGGCCCAGCAGCAGAAGGTGGTCAACTGGCTGCTGCCCGGCCTGGCCTCGGTGCTGGAGACCACCATCGCCTATGAGCAGGTGGCGGTGGACCTGACCGCGTGGGTGGCCCGGATGGAGCCGGACTCCTACCTGAAGCAGGCCTACCAGTTCGGCGTGCTGGAGGACTTCGACCACCTCTACCGCTACGCCAACCTGTACGAGATGATCGAGCACCGCAAGGCCGAGAAGATCGTCGACCAGCTCACCGAGGTCATGCCGGGCCGCCCGACCTACCTGCATCACCGCGACCCGATGGACAACGTGCGCGAGCCCTACGACAAGAGCTCCACCGCGCCGATCAGCCGTCTGCACGCCCTGACGATCATGTCCGCCGAGCAGCAGACCATGAACTTCTACATGAACGTCGGCCCCACCTACATGGAGCCCATCGCCCGCCAGCTCTACCAGGAGATCGGCCTCATCGAGGAAGAGCACGTCACCCACTACGAGTCGCTCGTCGACCCGGGCGAGAGCTGGTGGGAGATGCTGCTCAACCACGAGTACAACGAGTGCTACCTGTACCACTCCTTCATGGAGACCGAGTCGGATCCCAAGGTGAAGAACATCTGGGAGCTGCACCTCAACATGGAGCTGGAGCACCTGCGGCTGGCCGCCGAGCTGTTCAAGAAGCACGACGGCCGCGACCCCGAGCAGGTGTGCGCACCCGAACTGCCCGCCCCGGTCACCTTCGAGCCGAACAAGGGCTACATCCGCGAGCTGATCGCCACCCAGATCGACTACACCACCCTGGGCACCGGCTACGTGCAGGAGGCCCACGAGCGGTTCGAGAAGATGCAGGAAGCGCTGATGGGCGGCGACAAGGCACCCTCCGAGCGGGTGATCGACGACAACCGCGCCAAGTCGGGCCACGAATACCGGCTGCAGACCGAGGGCGAGCACCCCGTGCACAGCCTGGCCCACAACCGCTGAGACCGGTTCGTTCCATGGCCGGGCATGGGTTCCGGCAGCACTTGTCGATATGGCCCCGCCGTCGGCGGGCCGGGCGCTAAGAACAGGCCGGTGGGACTGAGCACATCACTACGACCGAGCAAATCACTGGGCACATCACTTCGAACGTCGCGGGCGCCGCTGCTCCTGGTCGCGCTCTGCTACGGGATCGCCCAGCTCGTCATGGTCACGCCCGGGATGGGCCTGGGCTGGGACGAGGTCGTCTACGTCAGCCAGGTCGATCCGCGCGGGCCGGCGACCGAGTTCATCGCGCCCCGGGCCAGGGGGATCACCCTGCTGGTCGCCCCGCTGATGCTGGTCACCTCGTCCACCGAGGCGCTGCGGGTCTACCTGTGCGTACTGTCCGCGCTGGGTCTGTACGCGTCGTTCGGCACCTGGCTGCGGGTGCGCCCCGGCGCCACGGTGCCCCTCGCCGCCCTGCTGTTCGCCTCCTCGTGGCTGGCACTGTTCTACGGGAACGAGGCCATGCCGAACCTGTGGGTGGCGTTCGGCGCGGTGGCCGCCGCCGGCTTCTTCCTGCGCTGCGTGCGGCCGGGCAGCGGGCCCGGCCCGGCGGTGGGGCTGGCGTTGAGCGTGGCCGCCGTGGGCCTGCTGCGCCCGCCGGACAGCATCTGGCTCGTCCTGCCGCTCGCGCTCGCGCTGGCCAGGCCCGCGTGGCGGCAGGTCAGGGCCGGGGTCGCGCTCGCGGCGGGCCTGGTCGCGGGCTGGGCCGACTGGATCGTCGAGGCGTTCGTCCGGTTCGGCGGCCTGGCCGCCCGCTGGCAGGCCGCCGGGGCGGCGAACGAGACCGGCCTGCACTTCTCGGTGCCCGAGCACGCCCGCGCGCTCAACGGGCCGCTGCTCTGCCGCCCGCCCGCGCACTGCGGGCCCGTCGTGACGCCCTGGCTGCTCTGGTGGCTCGCGATCCCCGCCCTCGTCCTGCTCGGCCTGTACGTGGCGCGCCGCCGGGGCCGCCTGGCCGAGTGCGCGCTGGCGGCCGCCTGCGGCCTGGCCCTGGCGGTGCCGTACTTCTTCCTGGTCGGCTACGCGGCGCCGCGCTTCCTGCTGCCCGCGTACGCGCTGCTGGCCTTCCCGGTCGCGCACGCCGCCGCCGGCCTGGCACGGACGCGCCGGGCCGGCGCCGGCCTCGTCGCCGCCGGCCTGCTCGCCCAGTTCGCCCTGCAGGGCGTCACGCTCGACAAGGTCGTCGCCAACCGGCTCCCCAAGCGGCAGGCCGACATCGAGGTGGCCCGGGCGCTGACGGCCATGGACGTGCGCCCGCCGTGCCTCGTGTACGGCGAGCACGCGGTGATGATCGCCTACCGGATGGGCTGCGAGGCCCACACGATCCTGCGCTGGCCGCGGGAGCCACAGGTCCCGGCCGCGCTCGTCGACGCCGGGAGCGCGGGCAAGCGGGTGGTCGCCGTGGACAAGGGCCGGTCGAACCCGGCGCCGTTCCTCCGGAGCTGGGACAAGGGCCGGCTGCCGGGGGTGCGGCGGGGCGGGTGGTACGCCTACCTTCCCCGTTGAGCCGGGCGGCTCATTCCTCTTCGACCGGTATCCGCAGGACGAACCGGGCGCCGGAGTCGGAGTCCTCGATGGTCAGCGTGCCCAGGTGAGCCGTCGCGATCTCGCGGGCGATGGGCAGGCCGAGCCCGGTGCCGCCCACGTCGCGGCTGCGCGAGGCGTCCAGGCGGGTGAAGCGCTGGAAGACGACCTCGCGCTGGTCGGGGGCGATGCCGGCGCCGTCGTCGACGACCTCCAGCACGGCCTCGCCCCTCTGCCGCCGCAGGGTCACGATGATCTGCGACTCGGCGTGCCGCTCGGCGTTGTCCAGCAGGTTCGTCAGCAGGCGGGCCAGTTGCAGCCGGTCACCGTAGACGACCACGCCCGTCTCCAGCGTGGTGATGACCTGCTTGGCGCGCGGCCTGGCGGTCTCCTCGGCGGCCAGGTCGCCCAGGTCCAGGGGCTCGCGGTTGTCGGGGGCGCCGGAGTCGAGCTTGGTCAGCATGAGCAGGTCCGCGACGATGGCCTGCAGCCGGTCCAGGCTGGCCAGCACCTCGTGGCAGGTCTCCCGCCAGTCGACGTCCTCGGGGTGCAGCAGGGCGTCCTCGACCTGGGCGCGCATCGCGGTGATCGGGCTGCGCAGGTCGTGCGAGGCGTCACCGGCGAACCTACGCTGCCGCTCCATCGCCATCATCTGCTGCTCCAGCGCCGTCTCCAGCCGTTGCAACGTCTGGTTGCTGGTCTCGGCCAGGGCCCTGATCTCGTCGTCGTTGGTCGGGACGGGCACGCGCATCCCGCCGCCGCCGGCGGCGATCTCGGCCAGCCGCCTGGTGATGCTGCTGACGGGCGCGAGCGTCCTGGCCACCACCCGTGACACCCCGAACCAGGTCAGCAAGACCAGCACCGTCGTCACGCCGGCCTGGAACAGCAGGACCTCGGGGGCGATGTACCAGGGCACCGCCGGGAAGAAGGAGTAGATGACCCACTCGCCGTCCGGCTCGTAGGCGACGAGGGCCACCACCATCTCGCACCGGCGGGGGAAGGCCGGCAGGTCGCAGAGCGTCGCGGCGTCGTTGGCCTGGTCCTTGTGGGGGATCATCCTGGTCAGGCGGGGGTAGCCGGCCAGGTTCCGGGTCCAGGCGACCGGCCGCCCGCTCGGATCGACCACCTGGATGCCGTCGAGCCCGCCGGCGTCCAGCACCTGAGGCAGCCTCTTGCGCTTGACCATGAGCAGCACGCGCGTGGCCTTGCCGGACACCTCGTGCGCCCGGATGTCGGCCACCTCGTTGCGCACGCCGTACAGCACGAACGCGCTGACGACGATGTTCAGCAGCAACATCGCGATGCTGGCGAACAGCGCCAGCCGCGTCCGCAGCGACCGGCCCAACCGTGTGCTCACACGCCTCCCCCGCCGACCAGAAGATCACAGCGGGGGTGTTGGCGGCCAACTTCGGGAGATTCCTCGACAAATGCGGTTAAGGAGCTGGCCGCGGGCTACTCGATGACGAGGTTGACCGGGATGTTGCCGCGGGTGGCGTTGGAGTAGGGGCACACCTGGTGGGTGGCCTCGACGAGCTCGCGGGCCGCCTCCGGCGTGATGCCGTCGGGCAGCTCGACCCGGAGCGTCACGTCGAGCTGGAAGCCGCCCTTGCCGTTGGGCGACAGGCCGACCTCGGCCGTGACCGACGCCTCGGAGACGTCGATCTTCTGCTGCCCCGCCACCAGCCGCATCGCCGAGGCGAAGCAGGCGGAGTAGCCGGCGGCGAAGAGCTGCTCGGGGTTGGTGCCCTCGCCGTCGCCGCCCAGCTCCTTCTGCAGGGCCAGCTGGACGTCCAGCTTCCCGTCCGAGGAGACGGCGCGGCGGTCGCGCCCGGCGGAGGTGGCGATGGCGGTGTAGATGCTCATGTGATGGCCTCTCCAGGGTAGACAGACCTGTCTGTCCGTCGATGATCTGATAGTAGACAGACCTGTCTGGTATCGTCAACCTGTGAGCGCAGAAACGTTGGAGGGCGGCCGCCGGAGCCCGGCGCGTGACCGGGTCCTCGAAACGGCGCAGCGCCTGTTCTACGCGGAAGGTGTCCACTCGGTCGGGATCGACCGGATCATCGCGGAGGCGGGCGTCGCCAAGGCGACCTTCTACCACCATTTCCCGAGCAAGGACGAGCTCGTCCGCGCGTTCGTGACCATGCAGGCGTCCCGGCAGCGCGCGGTGGTCGCGGCGATGCGCGAGGAGTCGCCGTACGAGAGGCTGCGCGGCATCTTCGCCTACATGTGCGAGTTCGGCGCGGGCCCCGGCTACCGGGGCTGCCCCTTCGTCAACACCGCGGCCGAATATCCCGATCCGGCCCATCCGGTCCGCCAGGCCATCGCCGAGCACCGCCGCTGGAACCGCGAGCTGTACCGCGACCTGCTGGCCGGCGACGGCCGCCCCGACGCGGAGCGGCTGGCCGACATCCTCATGCTGCTGCGCGACGGGCTCGTGGTCGGATTCGACCTCGACGACCCCGTCACCGTCCGCGCCTCCGTGCAGGAGGCGCTGACCAGGGTGCTGGACTGAACCTGCCCCGTCAGAGCGGCAGCGGGACGCGGTCCAGGAACCAGTACACGCTGACCGCCACGATCGGGATCGACAGCGCGACCACCGCCCAGCGCGACCAGGACGTCCGGCGCAGCAGCACCAGCAGCGGGAAGAGCACGGCGATGATCGCGAGCTGGGTCACCTCGATGCCGACGTTGAAGCTCAGCAGCGACAGCAGCAGCTCCCACGACCCGCTCCGGTCGATGTCCAGCGCGCCCGCGAAGCCCAGGCCGTGCACCAGGCCGAAGGCGAAGACGATCGGCAGCCGCCACCTGCCCAGCCGGTCCTCCTCCCGGCCCAGCAGGTTCGCCAGCGCCACGACGACGATCGACGCCGCGATGACCGGCTCGACGATCTCGCCGGGCACGTCCACGACCCCCATCGCGGCCAGGAGGAACGTGATGCTGTGGGCGGCGGTGAAGGCGGAGGCCGTGATGACGACGTCGCGCAGGCGGCGCGCGCCGATCAGCAGCGCCAGCAGGAAGAGGACGTGGTCGAGGCCGAACAGCAGGTGCTCGGCGCCGAGCACGAAGAACTCCCCGACCTGGCTCGCGGCCTGGCGCTCGCCGACCCGCAACGTGGGGCTCCGGGCGACCAGGACGGCCGAGCCCTTCTCCCCGTCGAGCTCGTAGCGGACGAGCGTCTCCGTGCTGTGCACGAACGTCTCGGCGTCGGGGAACAGCGCGCTGGAGATCGCGTGGGTCCCCCCGGGCTCGCCCGGGCAGGCGTAGTCGAGGGTCAGCACCGCGAAGGCGGCCTTGCCGCGCGGGCGCACGTCCGCGGCGCCCGCCATCGTGGGCGCGCAGGGCCGGTCGTCGTACGCCACGGCGAAGCGGCGGGTGACGTAATCGAGCACGGCGGCGCGGTTGAGCTCCAGCTGGCGCAGCTGCTCGGCCCGATCCTCGGCCTCGTACGCCTCCGCGTATAGCCAGGCCGACTTCATGAGCAGGTCGTACTCGAGGTCGAGCACGACCTTGACACCCGTGCCGGTGCCGGTGCCGGTGACAGTGGCGTGGGCGGTCGTGGTCGCATCGTGCGCCGCCGCCGGGGCGGGACGCATCAGGCCGGTCAGCCCGGCGGCCAGGACGAGGGTGAGAACGACGGCGGGCAGCCGGTGCATGTCTCGGTTCTCCAGGGGGAAGGCCGCCCCGGGCCCGTGCCCGGGGCGGCGATTTGCCGGCTAGCGGGTGAACCAGCGGTGCATGGGCGAGTCCGGGCCCCACGTGCCGGGGCGGCCGTGCTCGTCCTTGGTGACGAAGACGCTCGGCTCGGAGGCGGTCACGCCGCCGCCCGCGGAGCGCGCCGTGACGAACCAGGCGTAGGCCGTGTCGTCCTTGAGGCGGTCCCAGGTCACCGAGGCGACCTGGCCCGACGCGACCTTGCTCTTACCGATGATCCGGGTCGGCTTGTAGAGCGCGAGCGAGTCGGTCTGCAGCGTCGTCGTACGGGAGGTGAGGTCGACCGGCAGCACCATGTTGTCCTCGAGGCCGTTGTACCGGCGTGCCGGGTCGTACTCGTTGGCGCCGAAGTCGTTGAGCAGCGGCGAGTAGGTGTCCACGCTCAGCTCCGCCCGCTTGACGTCGAACTGCAGCAGCCGGAAGAAGCTCGCGCCGAACTGGAGCTGGTCCTCCGGCCGGTAGCCGCCGATCTCGGTGAGCCCGAGCCGGTCGGCCGACACCGTGTAGAACTGGTAGTCCGCCAACAGCTCGACGACACCGTTGCCGACCTGGCCCACCTTGGGCTTCACGTTGGTCCCCACGCCGTGCTCGTGACCGGCGAGGATGAGGAAGACGTTCGGGTTCTTCTCGACCACCGTCTTGTACAACATCGACCCGTCGGGGGCGGCGAAACCGGCGCCGCGCCCGTCGGGGTTCGTGCTCGGCACGAGGTAGTCGTGCGAGAGCAGGATGCCGTTGCGGTTGGGGAACTTCTTGAAGACGGAGTCGGCCCATTCGGCCTCCTCCCGCGTCACCCCGTACGACAGGCCGACCACGACGAAGTCCAGCCCGCCCGCGGAGAACAGGTCGTAGTGGTTCTGGTTGTCGCCCTCCTTCCACGGGCCGCCGTACTTGGCGTGCTGCCAGCCCTGCGACACGTCCTGGTAGCGGGTGGGGCCGTAGTACTTGTTGTAGATCGCCTCCGGCCCGTTCTCGGTGCCCGACTGGTTGTCGTGGTTGCCGGCGATCACGCCGTTCGGGATGCCCGCGTCGTCCAGCACGCGCTGCTGCTTCGACGACACCTCGAACTCGCCGGTGACCTGCCGCTGCGTGGCCTCGTCGGCGGGCTTGCGGATGTTGTTCTCGATGATGTCGCCGGTGTGGGCGACGTAGGAGATCTTGCGCTGGTCCTTGTTGGCGCTGATCCAGTTGACGATGCCGGCGTAGGCCGACTCCCACACCGCGCGCTCCTCGGCCGCCTCCTGCTCGACCGCGCCCTCGGAGAGGTACTGCGTGTCGGTGAAGTGCACGATCGAGAAGTCGTACGTGGCGGGGTCGGCGAAGCCGTTCGGGTCACCCGGCTCGATGTCGTCGGCGAACGGGTCCTCGCCCGTCACCATGACGTGGACCTGCTGCCCGTCGATGTAGTCGCCGTCCACGACGGCCGTGAGCACGGTCTTGCCCTCGGCGGCGCCGCGGCCGCTGGTGAGCAGGTCCCACGCCTTGGTCTTCGTGTTCCACACCCGCAGGGACGCCAGGCGCTCGGGGTCGACGGCGCCCTCCCAGCGCAGCACCGGGGCGTCCACGTGACCCTTCACCTGGACGTCGAAACGCTGGTAGACGACGTCCTGCCCGGCGGGCGCGTCGAGCGTCCGGTTGTCGGCGGGCTCCAGCGCGTCCGTCCTGGCCCGCTGCTCCCCCGGGACCCGCAGGGTCGTCGGGAGGGACTTGGCCGTGCCCTGGTACGCCTGGTTCGGGGTCAGGATCTCGGCCTGCGAGAACGTCGCCGTCACCTGGCCGCCGTCGGGTTCGGACACCTTCGCCGAGAGCGTGGCCGGGTCCGAGACGTCCACGGCCCCCAGGGCGGGGGTCAGCTCGGCGGGGACGTCCGGGATGCCCGCGGACTCGAACACGATCTCGTGGGTCGTGGCGTTCCCGAGCCCGTCCGCGCCGGTCACCGCCAGGGTGTGCGGGCCCGCCTTGAGCCCGGGGCCCACCGGGACGCCCAGCTCGATCGGCCGGCCGTCGAGCTTGACGTCCGGCCCGGACACGACGCCGGAGGCGTCCTCCAGCTTGACGTCCAGCACGACGGAGGCGGTGATCTTCTCGGCCGCGGCCGGGACGCTCTTGGCGACCTTCGGCGCCGAGTTGTCGGTGAGCAGCAGGCGGGTGGCGGCCTCGCCCGTGCTCGACGTGGCGGCGATGGTGTGCTTGCCGTCCTTGACGGCCGTGGTGTCGAGGTCGGCGCGCAGGCCCCGGGCCGGCGCGTCCACGAGGAACTCCAGGTCGATCTCGGTCAGCGGGTTCACCGTGTCGCCGCAGTTGCCGTCGCCCATGCCGTACGACGCCTTGAGCATCTGGCCGGTGGCCGTGCCCTGCGCCGGGGTGAGGGCGATGTTCGAGATCGTGAAGTCGTCGCGGTTGTTGCCGCACGACGTCGGGAAGGTGCCGGCCACGAGGTCGATCGTGTTCCAGCCGGGCACCAGGAACTCGTTCGGGATCGTGAGATCGACGCGCTTGCTCACGAAGTCGCCGTCCAGCACGACCTTCTGGCCGTTGACCAGCACGAAGTTCTGGTAGCGCGCCTCGATCGAGTTGCTGCCCACGTTGAAGCCGAGCTTGGCCTCGCCCGAGCCGAGCGTCTCGGCGACGTGCACCGCCGGGGCGTCGATCGTGTAGCGCAGCTCGGCCTCGCGCAGGGCGGTCTGGCTGCTGCCGCAGGTGCCGTCGCCCATCTCGTACGACGGCTTGATGTCCTGGCCCGTCACGGTGGCGCCGTCGAGGGTGAGGCCGAGGTTCGAGATCACGAAGTCGTCGCGGTTGGTGCCGCAGGTCTCCTTGTAGTCCCCGGTGACGACCTTGATCGTGTTGTCGCCGGGCACCAGGAACCTGGCCGGCACCGCGACCGTCGCGCGCCCGCTCGCCCAGGTGCCGCCCAGGTCGATGCGCTTGCCGTTGACCAGCAGGAAGTTGTCGAACTTGTCGTCGACCGAGTCCGCGCCCACGTCGAAGGCGAACATCGCGGCGCCGTTGCCCAGCGTGGCCTTCGTGACCGGCTTCTCACCGTCCACGGTGAGCGACTTGACGCCGCCCTCGCCGCTCGCCGGGACCGTCGCGAAGACCGGCTTGGTGCCGGCAACCAGTGTGCCGTCCGTCGGGAGCAGCCGCGGCGCCCCGGCCGGGGCGTTGTTCACGGTCACGGTGTTCTTGACGGTCACGCCGGCCGCGGTCGTGGCGCTGAGGACGTGCTCGCCGTTGGCCAGCGTCGTGGTGTCCACGTCCGCGGCCAGGCCCGTGGTGCCCTGCGGGTCGCCCAGGGTGAAGAACTTGAGCGTGGCGCGCTTCAGCAGCGAGGTGTTCGTGCCGCAGCTGCCGTCACCGAACGAGAACGTGTACGGGTTGTCCTCACCGTCGGCGACCTCGCCGAGCAGTTCGAGGCCAACGTCGGACAGCACGAAGTCGTCGTAGTTGGTGCCGCACGACGACTGGATCGCGCCGACGACGATCTCGACGGTGTTCTCGCCCTTGACGAGGTGCTCGTTCGGGACCTCGATGGTCGCCCGCTGGTTGACGAAGTTGCCGATCTCACTCTTGTAGGCGCCGTTGACCAGCACGTAGCTGTGGTACTGCGCCTCAGTGGAGTTGGAGCCGACGTCGAAGCCGAGCCTGGAGACGCCGACCGTACGGGTGGCGTTCAGCGCGGTGTCGTCGATGGCGAGCTTCGTGACGCTGTCACCGGCCGCGGTCGGGACCGCCGCGGCCTTCACCGTCCCCTCGAGGTACGAACCGCTCGCGGGGGTGAGCGTCGGCGGGCTCTGGGTGCCGGTCGGGGCCGGGGTGGGCCGTCCCCGCTCCTGCTCGCCGGGGGCGGGATCGGCGTACGCCGCCGTCACGAGACTGCTCACGAGCAACGCCGCGAGCACGCCGGCCGTGGCGAGCCGTCCCCGTTTCCGTAAGCCACCCAGTGATTTCCGTGATGCCAATGGCTGCATCGGGTGCAGTCCCTTCTCGAACGTTCTGAGCAACCGATCAGGCGGCTTGCCCTAGCGCGGACACATTGGAGCGCGCGAGTGAACGTTGAGCATGGAGTGGCTGAAGGGAACAGAAAATGTCCCCTCATTCTGGTCATCTGTCACGAGACAGGACCAAGTGGGTTACAAATCGGACGTATCCGACAGTCAGCGGCGGGCGGGGCCGACCGACTGGCCCGGCACGAGCGTGCAGGGGATGAGGAGGTGCGGGGGCACGTCCTGGACGCCTTCGAGCTGGTCGATCAGCGCGTCGGCGGCGAGGCGGCCGAGCCGCGGGGCCGGCGCGGCCATGACGGTCAGGGCCGGCTCGATCATCTCGCCGAGCTCGCGCGTGGTCGCCGCCGAGATGACGGACAGGTCGTCCGGGATCGACCGGCCGAGCGCCCGCACCCCCTTGACCA
The DNA here is from genome assembly GCF_040674815.1 of Nonomuraea sp. NPDC049709. Lineage (NCBI taxonomy): Bacteria > Bacillati > Actinomycetota > Actinomycetes > Streptosporangiales > Streptosporangiaceae > Nonomuraea > Nonomuraea sp. NPDC049709. Next base: position 9,543 of record NZ_JBFANM010000119.1, on the reverse strand, counting down.
GCCCCGCCGAGGCGCCCTCGTTGACCAGGATGACGGCCGTCGCCTCCGGGAACTCCGCGCCGAGCACGCGAGCGGCCTCCCGCCCGCCGGCCGACGTGCCCTCCACCGCGATGACGGCGGGCGGCCCGCCGAGGGGCGCGATCGCGTCGAGGTAGGCGGATTCGACCCGCCTGATCCGGCCGGGCTCGTTTCCCTTCGTCACCTGGGTGACCAGCGCGACGCGCTCGTGGCCGAACGAGCGGAGGTGGGCGACCGCCTGGTCGATCGTGGTGGCGAAATCGATGTCGACGTACGGCAGGTCGTCGTCCTCGGTCCGGCCGATCAGCGCGAACGGGACCCGCGAGGCGAGCAGCCGCTCGACCCGGGAGTCGCGGATCTGCACCTCCATGAGCAGCGCGCCGTCGACGAGACCGCCCGCGAGCAGGTGTGACATCTGCTCGTCGTCGTTGACCGGCCACAGCACCAGGTCGTAGCCGCGCTCGCGGGCGCCGTGCGCGGCGCCCATGACGAACTGGATCACCGTGGCGTTGGCCCGGGACTCGAGGTCGGGGTGGAGCAGAGCGAGGATGCGCGTGCGCGAGCTGGCCAGCGCGCGGGCGACGACGTTGCGCCGGTAGTTGAGCTCCTCGATGGCCGCCTCGATGCGGGCCCGGGTCTCCGGCGCGACGCGCTTGGTGCCGTTGATGACGAAGGAGACCGTGGCGATGGAGACGTTTGCCCGCTGGGCGACGTCGCGCATCGTGACCATGGGTGCCGCCTCCCGGGGGACCTGGCGAAGCACTGCGACTATAGCGCAGCGTATTCGACAAATTCTCTTAACGTGTTGTTGACATCACAGTTGGATGAGCGCAACATACTTCACAAGCATGCGCGGTTAAGCGCTTTGATACGCGGGACCGCGCCTCCCCGTCAACCCCCTCTCCAATCCCGAAGCCCCCTGGTCATCGCCACCCCCGCCGCCTACGGCCTGTCCCGCTTCCGCACCCCCGGCACCAAGGTGTTCCTCCTGGTGCTGCTGATCGCCCAGATGATCCCCGCCATGGTCATCGCCAACGCGCTCTATCCCCTGTTCAACTCGCTCTTCCTGATCAACAACGTCTTCGGCCTGATCCTCGCGAACACGGCGGCCGGCATCCCCTTCGCGGTGCTGCTCATCCGCGCGTTCATGGGCGCCGTCCCACGGGCGCTCGTGGAGGCGGCGATGGTGGACGGGGCCGGCAGTCTCCGGGCGTTCGTCTCGATCGTCGTACCGATCAGCAAGAACGCGATCGTGACCGCCGGCCTGTTCACGTTCCTGTCGGCGTGGAGCGACTTCCTCTTCGCCCTCACCCTGACCAGCACCCCCGAGGTACGGCCGATCACGCTCGGCATCTACGACTACATCAGCGCGAACTCGCAGGACTGGGCCACCGTGATGGCCACGGCGGTGCTCGCCTCCATCCCGGCGGGCCTGCTGCTGATCTTCGCGCAGCGCTACATCGCGGCGGGCGCCGTCAGCGGTGCCGTCAAATGACTCCGGAAAGGAAGACCGCATGAACAGCACCCGACCCCCGCACGTCACGGTGTGGGGCGAGAACCGGCACGAGCAGGTCGAGCCCAAGGTGGCCGAGATCTACCCCGACGGCATGCACAACGCCATCCGGCGGGGCATCGAGGCCCGGCTCGGAGCGCGGGCCACCGTCGCCACGGCCACGCTCGACGACCCCGAGCACGGCCTGACCGAGGAGGTGCTCGCGAACACCGACGTGCTCACCTGGTGGGGGCACGCCGCCCACGGGGAGGTGTCCGACGAGGTGGTCGAGCGGGTGCACCGGCACGTCCTGTCCGGCATGGGCCTGGTGGTGCTGCACTCCGGCCACTGGTCGAAGATCTTCACCAGGCTCATGGGCACCACGTGCACGCTGCGCTGGCGCAGCGAGAACGACCGCGAGCTGGTCTGGACGGTCAACCCGGCCCATCCCATCGCGCGCGGCGTGCCGCACCCCATCGAGATCCCCGCCCAGGAGATGTACGGCGAGCAGTTCGACATCCCGGAGCCCGACGAGCTGATCTTCATCAGCTCCTTCAGCGGCGGCGAGGTGTTCCGCAGCGGCTGCACCTTCCGGCGCGGCAACGGCAAGATCTTCTACTTCAGCCCCGGTGACCAGGACTACCCCGTCTACCACCACCCCGACGTGCTCCAGGTCATCGCCAACGGGGCCGAGTGGGCGGCCGGCGACCGCGCGCGGCGCGAGCTGCCGACCCTGCTCCGCTACGAGACGGGCGACTTCTTCAACGGGCACGGCTACCGCGGCGCCATGAGCAACAAGGAGCACGCCGAGTGAGCGACCCCATCGTTCCCGGGCGCCCGATCCGCGTCGTGCAGGTGGGAGCGGGCTCGATGGGCCTGGCCTGGCTGCGGACCCTGACCGCGGCCGGCGGCGTCGAGGTGGTCGGGGTGGCCGACCTCGACGTCGGGCGGGCGGAGGCGGCCGTACGCGATGCCGGCTGCGACGCCAAGGCGGGCGCCTCGCTCGGCGACCTGCTCACGGCCACCGAGCCGGACGCCGTCGTGAACGTCACGATCCCGGCGGCCCACAGCGAGGTCAGCATCGAGGCGCTCTTCGCCGGCGTGCCCGTCCTCTGCGAGAAGCCGGCCGCGCCGACCCTGGCCGAGGCGCTCGTCCAGGCGGCGGCCGCCGAGGCGGCCGGGCGGCTGCTGATGATCAGCCAGTCGCGCCGTTACTACGCCGCCCTGGCGGAGTACCGCCGCCGGATCGCCCGGCTCGGCCCGCCCGGCCTGCTCACCACCGGTTTCTTCCGGGCCCCGCGGTTCGGCGGGTTCCGGGACGAGATGGACCAGCCGCTCCTGGTCGACATGGCCATCCACGCCTTCGACGCGGCCCGCTACCTGCTCGGGGCGGAGCCGGTCTCGGTCATGTGCGAGAGCTGGAACCCCGCCTGGAGCTGGTACCGGGGCGACGCGGCGGCCACGGCGAGCTTCCTCTTCAACGAAGGCACCCGTTACGTGTTCACCGGCAGCTGGTGCGCCGACGGGCTGGAGACGTCCTGGAACGGCGAGTGGCGGGCCGTCGGCCCCGGCGGCACCGCGACCTGGGACGGCGAGCGGCGCGTCACCTCCGCACCCGGCGACGCGGCCGACGTGCCGCCCGGCGAGCACGAGCAGATCGCCGGGGCGCTGCGGGAGTTCGTCGCGGCGCTGCGCACGGGCGCGCGGCCGTCCGGGACGATCTCCCGCAACCTCCTCAGCCTGGCGATGGTCGAGGCGGCGGTCCGCTCCGCCGGGTCGGGCCGGCGGGTGGAGATCGGCGCGCTGCTGGAGCAGGCGTACCGGGACGCGCTGACTCTTCCCGTCCGCGCGGAGATCCGTGCGCGGCTGGAGTCCTGGGGCACGCCTGCTTCGGCACTGGCCCGGCTCAGCGGGTCCGGCGACCGGTGAGCATGTCGTCGGCGGGCAGGTCCGCCGCCTCGGGGAGCCGCTGGGCCAGCGGCGGCTCCGCCCAGCGCCGCAGCGTGGCCGTCGCCGCCGCGCGGTCCGCCTCGGTCAGGCGGGCGATGCTGGCCCCGTGGTTCGATCCGGGCGCGACGTACAGATGGGAGTCGCGTCCGCTCGGGGTGAACCGCTCGGCGCTCCACGGGTCGTTCTCGCCGTAGACGAACAGCATGCGCTCCGACCGGGTACGCACCCAGCGGTCCACGTCGAGCATGGGCCGCGGGTCGTGCCGGGAGCGCAGCTCGGCGGGCAGCACCGAGTTGGGCTGGTAGAGGCCGCGGTATCGGGTCAGCCCGCGCAGGTGCCGGAAGGCGAGGTCGGGCCAGCCGAGCTGGGTGGCCGCCTGGTAGTAGTACGGCAAGTAGTAGTCCAGGCCCTGGTCGGTGTAGAAGCCGAAGAAGGCGACCCCGTCGATCCAGGCGTACAGCTCCGCGTCCGTGGCGGTCGTGGGCGGCACGGAGGGGCAGTCGTCCACGGAGAGGTACTGCCAGAACGCCCACGCCGTGTCGAGGATCGTCATCTCGAACGACCGGTCGGCGCTGCCGAGCGTCCTGGTGAAGGTGTAGCCGTTGCGCGCGGCGTCCGCCTCCAGCAGCGCCACCATCCGGTCGCGCCGCTTGAGCGCCTCGCGCTGCACGTTCTCCAGCGCGGTCCGGCAGGACTCGGGGCCGACGCGGGCGAAGAACCGGTCGTACTGGTGGTCCAGGGGGTTCACCGGGTCGTTGGGGGCGACGTAGGCCACCACGCCGTCCACGTCGCCGGGGTAGAAGCGGCGGTGGTAGACCGAGGTCATGCCGCCCTTGCTCGCGCCGGTCTGGATCCACTTGCCGGAGTAGATCGTCTTGAGCGCCTGGACGATCCGGTGCTCGTCCGTCGCCTCCTGCCAGATGGTCAGGTCGTCCCAGTCGGCCGGGGCCGGGCGGGAGGTGCGGAAGAAGCGGTGCTCGACGGAGACCTGGTTGCCGTCGAGGAGCTGGGTCGGCTCCGTGCGCGAGGCCGTCGGGTTCACCGGCAGGCCGTACCCGCCGGTGTAGAGGACGACCGGCGCCGCGGTGGAGCGGTGGAGCAGGGTGAGCCGCTGCTGGAAGGTCCCCTTGGCCGGGTCGCGGTGGTCGGCCGGCTGGGTGAAGGTCAGGACGAAGAACCGGTAGCCGGCCGGCTGGGACTCCGACACCACCGTCAGCCCGGGGATGGCCTTGAGCCGGTCCAGCAGGTCGTCCTGGGCGGCGGCGGGAAGGGCTTGCAGGGTGAGGGCCGTCACGAGGGTCGTCACGAGGGCCATCGCGGCCGCCAGCGCGGCCAGTAACCGGGATCGCACGGTTTTCGACTCCTTGCGGGGAGGCTGCTCGGCGGGAGACTGCTCGGAGGAGGGGCAGTACGGCCCGACGGTATACCGATCACTCCCGTCCGAACAGACCATCCGGCCGCCGAGCGTGAGGGTCGCCAGGCCGTGCAGCGCGGCCCGGTACGCCTCGGTCAGCAGGCCCAGGTCGTCTCCACCCGCGTGCGGGCGGACGGCCTCGCCCAGCTCGTCGAGGCGCGCCGAAGCGTGGTTCATGCTGGTCGTCGCGCTGGTCCCGCTGGGCGACACCCTGATCGTGCTGCGCAACGGCAGGACGAAGGCGGTCGCGTTGGGCATCCACTTCGCGACCGCCGTGGTCGTTCTGATCAGCTCCGCCCTGCTCTTCGCCGTCTGAACCCCTGGAGCCGATCACCACGCCCAGGGCGAGGACCGGGTTCCGGTGCCCGTGGAGCCGTGCCCCGCGTCAGGCGATGTACGGGAGCTGCTCCAGCTCCACCTGCCCGAGCAGCGGCCTGCCGCCGAGGAACCGGCTCACCTCGGCCACGGCGAACTCGCCGAGCCGCCGCGTCTCGCGGCCCTGCGCACCCGCCAGATGCGGGGTGATCAGGACGTTGGGCAGGGCGAAGAGCGGGTGGCCCGGCGGCAGCGGCTCGGGGTCGGTGACGTCGAGGACGGCGGAGATCCGGCCGGTGGCGCACGACCGGGTCAGCGCGTCGGTGTCGATCAGGGAGCCGCGGGCGGTGTTGATGACCACCGCGCCCTCGGGCAGGAGGCCCAGACGCCGGGCGTCGAGCAGGTGGCGGGTCTCGGGCAGGGCGGGCGCGTGCACGGTGACGAGGTCGGCGCGGCGGCAGAGGTCGTCCATGCCCACGGACTCTGCGCCCAGCTGCGCGGCTTCGCCCGCGCTCACGTAGGGGTCGTAGAGCAGCACCTCGACCTCGTACGCCCGCAGCCGGCGCAGGACGTGGCGGCCGATGCGGGAGGCGCCGATGACGCCGACGGTGCAGTCGTGCAGCCCGGTGCCGTCGCCGGGCAGCCAGTCCCGCGGCGTGCCCTCGACGGCGGCGGCGTAGCGGCGGGCGCGGCTGAACGCCTGCTTGGCACCCAGGACCAGCATGGCCATGGTGTAGTCGGCCACCGGCACGGCGTTCGCCTCGGCGGCGGAGGAGACCACGATCCCCTGCTCGAACACGACGGGATCGACGCGCGCCTTGACGGTGCCGGCGGCGTGCACGAGGGCGCGCAGCCGCGGCGCGGCGGCCAGCACTCCGGCGTCGATGTGCGGGCAGCCCCAGCCGGTGAGCAGGATCTCCGCCTCCGCGAGGGCGGCGGCGGCCGCCGGGCCGTCGAACGAGGTGAACGTCGTCGCCGGGTCGATGTCGACCAGCTGCCGCAGCCGGGTGAGGAGGTCGGCGGGGAAGACGCCGCCGAACGCCCAGGGGGCGAGGGCGAAGACCGCGACGGGTCGCCGTGGCACGGAGTGAGCTCCTATCGGTGGGCGAGCAGGGTGGAACGGGTGAAAACGCTTCCATGAACGAGCGTACTTCACCGATACCCGCATCCGCATCACATGATAATTGACCGTTTTGAGCAGGACAGGACGTCCAGATGGCTGCCGACGATGCCGTGTAAGCGTTTTATCTAATGAACGTGCACGTGGGGGTGTCGTGAAGGTGGACCGTGGCCGTGTCGCCGCCGGGCAGGGTCAGCTGGACCAGGGCGTCGCCCTCGACGTGGACGGCCGGGGCCGGAGGGTGCATGCCCGGGCCCGCCAGCCACACCAGGGTGACGTACAGGGCGACGCCTCCCGGGTGGGCCTGCGCGATCGCGTAGGGGGTGGCGGAATGCGGGCCGTAGGCGTTGCCGCCCGCGCCCGTGGCCAGGCCGGTGCCCGTGTAGCCGTGCAGGGCGCGTACCGCGGTGGTGAGCCCGTCCGGGCGGCGGGCCAGCGCCAGGTCGCCCTCCTCGCTCAGGGCGAGCGGGAGTGCGGCGGCCAGGGCGTGGCCCCCGTCGCGCACCTGGTGGCCGGCGGGGGCGGTGACCCGGTGGATCCGGATCTCCGTCGCGCCGTCCACGACCGAGGCCGTCACCACGCGGACGGGGCCGTCCTGGTAGGCCGAGGCGGCGAAGCGGTCCGAGACGGCGAGGGGTTCGATGCGCCGCCGGAGCGAGGGGGTCCCGTCGGGTGCGATGACGGCCAGGTGGTTGTCCACGCCCTTGGCGGTCCCCAGTTCGGGCCCCGTGTGGCTGGTGTAGGCGTACTTGAGGTAGTGCGGGTCTGGCACGCCGTCCGGGTGCCGGACGCGGTCCCGGTCGCTGCCGTGGTTGACGAGCCGCACTACGCCGTCCGCCCGGGTGGCGTGCAGCAGCCAGCCGGGGGCGGCCATGGTCACGGTCTGGTCGGCCAGGTCGACGGGGGCCGCCTGCTCGGGTTCGGTCCAGACCGGGTGGGCCGGCGGCAGGAGCAGGCCGAGGAACGCCTTGCTGGCCCAGTACGGCGACGCCGGTCCCGAGTAGTCCTGCGTGACCGGCAGGAAGGGGTCGTACCAGCCGAGGGTGAGCAGGCCGCGCTCGTCCGGCGCGCCCCGCTCGGCGAAGTGGCGCAGGACGCCGCTGGCGATGCGGCGGGTCCGGCCGGGCGGGAGCGGGGAGGCCCCGGTCAGCGCGCCCAGCCACAGCGGCGCCACCGTCGCGAACCGGTAGGTCAGCGAGCGCCCCTGGTGCACGGGCCCGCCGTCGGCGGCGAAGAAGTGCTGGTACTGGTCGAGGAAGCGGTGCAGCCGGGCCGCGTAGAGCTCCTGCCGGACGATGTCGCCGGACATCCGCGCCCACAGCGACGGGTAGAGGTGCAGGGCCCAGCCGCAGTAGTAGTCGAAGTTCTTGCCCTTGCCGTCGGAGTACCAGCCGTCACCGGCGTACCACTCCTCGATCCGCTCCAGCCCGCCGGCGATCTCCCCCGGCGAGTACGGCCCGCCCACCTCGGCCAGGAACTGTTCGACGATCACCCGGAACAGCACCCAGTTGTTGTCCGGCGTGCGCCGCCCGACGAACCCGGCCAGCCACTCCACCACCCGCTCCCGCACGGCGGGCGGCAGCCGGTCGAACAGCCACGGGCGGGTCTCGTGCAGCGCCAGCGCCACCGAGGCGGCCTCGACGAGCTGCTGCGACATGTCGGCCAGGGCCGGCCAGGCATACGGGTGCGCCGGGTCGGTCCCGGCGGCCAGGCCGCTCGCGTACCGCTCCAGCAGTTCCGGCGGCACCTGCCCGCCCGCGCCGGCGATCCGGAAGGCCGCGAGCAGGAACGTGCGGGCGAAGCCCTCCAAACCGTCGCTCACCGGCCCCGACCTGCTGGTCCTGCCGGGCAGGCGGAACTGGGCGAAACCGTCCGAGGCGTACGGCACCACGGAGTCCAGCAGGTGATCCGCCATGGCCTCCCAATGTGCCCGGGTCCAGCCGGTGTGGCCGGACAGTCGTACGTCGGGGGCGGGAAGGCTCAGTGGCATGACCGCAATCCTAGAACAGCTGCTGTAAGCGTTTTAACGTCGGGGTGGGAGCGGTGATTTGACACCGCGACAACCAGCGGGAACCATCACGCGTAAGCGGTTTACCAGCAAGTTTCAGCGCCACGTGGAGGTGAGATGGTCCGGCGTCCGGCGTCCGGCGAGGAGGGGCCCAGGCCGACGACGATCCGCGACGTGGCGGCGCACGCGGGCGTGTCCGTGGCCACGGTCTCCCGGATTCTGTCCGGCACCTACCCCAGCGCGCCCGCCACCCGCGGCAAGGTGATGAAGGCGGTCCGCGAGCTGGACTACGTGGCCAACGCCAACGCCCGAGGGCTGGCCGGGGCGAGCAGCCGCAGCGTCGCCATCGTGGTCAACTCCGTCGTCTCGCCCCACTACGCCCACGTCGCGCAGGGCGTGCAGACGCAGGCCGCGCTCGAGGGCAAGCTGTGCATCGTCGGCACCACGGGCGGCGACCCGGAGCGCGAGCTCGCCACGGTCCAGCTCATGCGCCAGGAACACGCCGAGTGCGTGATCCTCGTCGGCAACGTCGTCGCCGACGAGGCCTACCGCGAGCGCATGGCCGAATACGCCCGCGCCCTGGCGGGGGCCGGCTCGCGACTCGTCCTGTGCGGCCGCCCGGCGCTCGGCCCCGACGTGCCCGCCCTCGTCGTCGAGTACGACAACACCGGCGGGGCCCACGCCATCACCAGCCACGTGCTCTCGGCCGGCCACCGCCGCATCCTCTTCCTCGGCCGCCGCGACGGCTACACCACCCCCGACAGCCGCATCGCCGGCTACCGCAGGGCGCTGGCCGACTTCCACGTGCCCCACGACCCCGGCCTGGAGGTCGAGGGCACGATGGAGCGCGACGAGGGCCACCGCATGATCCGCGAGCGCCTCGCGACCGGGCCACGCGACTTCACCGCCGTCTTCGCCGGCAACGACCTCATCGCCGCCGGCGCCCGCCAGGCGCTGCGCGAGCACGGGCTGCGCGTGCCCGACGACGTCTCCATGGTCGGCTTCGACGACCTGCCGCCCTCGGCCGACATCGACCTCACCACCGTGCACGTGCCGCACGAGGAGCTGGGCCGCACCGCCGTACGCCTGGCCCTCGAACGCGGCAAGTCAGGCAACCCGGCCCAGCACGTCATGCTCGGCACCCACATCGTCGTCCGCGACTCGGTCCGCCCGGTAAGGCCCGAATCTTCATGATCTAGAAGCGGCGGCGGCCCGCGGGCCGCCGC
>NZ_JBFANM010000118.1:0-28954 GCF_040674815.1 Nonomuraea sp. NPDC049709 | reverse complement strand
CCGTTTTCAATGAGCGTTGTGAAACGTTTGGCGACAGTCGCGCTCATCCTGCCCGTCCTGCTCGTCGCGGCGGCGGCCGGGTGTCGTGTCAGGGGGTTGTCAAGGCGAAGGCGGGCGTCACGAGACCGAGATGGCCCCGGACGGGCAGAGGGTCACGGCGCGGCGGACGGCGTCCTCCAGCTCCTGCGGCGGCACGTCCTGCAGGAGCACGACCGTGCCCTCGTCCTCGCTCTGGTCGAACACCTTCGGCACTGTCAGCGCGCACATGCCCGCGCCGATGCACACCGTTGTATCTGCCTTGATTTCCATGGTGACCTACCAAGTGACAGGGAGGCGGTGCACTCCATAGATGCTCATGTCCGAGCGCATCGGCACCTCCTCGGGCGTTACCGCCAAGCGTAGGCCAGGCAGGCGCCGCAGCAGCGCAGGGTAGGCGATGCGCATTTCGGCGCGGGCGAGCTGCTGGCCGAGGCACTGGTGGATGCCGTGGCCGAAGGTGAGGTGCCCGGCGACGGGGCGGGCGACGTCGAGCCGCTCGCCGTCGGCGAAGCGGGACTCGTCGCGGTTGGCGGCGGGCAGGTGGATGGTGACCGTCTCGCCGGCCCTGATCGTGGTGCCCTCGATCTCGACGTCCTCGACCGCCGTACGCAGCGGGCCGAGGTGGATGATCGTGAGGTAGCGCAGCAGCTCCTCGACGCCGTTGTCCACCACCGAGGGGTCGTCGCGCATGGCGGCGAGCTGGTCGGGGTTCGTGAGCAGCGCGTACGTCCCCAGCCCCAGCATGTTGGCCGTCGTCTCGTGCCCCGCGATCAGCAGCAGCATCGCGACCCCGGTGAGGTCCTGGTCGTCCAGTTCCCCGCTCTCGACGAGCCCGCTGAGCAGGTCGTCGGCCGGCTCCTCGCGCTTGCGCTCGATCAGCCCCGCCAGGTACGCCCAGATCCGCCCCATCGCGTCCAGCGCGTCGTCGGCCTTGGTCTCGAGGTTGACCAGGATCCTGGAGTCCTCCTGGAAGCGCGCACGATCCTCGTACGGCACCCCGAGCAGCTCGCAGATCACCAGCGAGGGGATCGGCAGCGCGAACGCCTCGACGAGGTCCACAGGGCCGCCCGCGGCCTCCATGGCGTCCAGGCAGGCGTTGGCGATCTCCTCGATCCTGGGTTCGAGCATCTTCATCCGGCGCACCGTGAACTGCCCGGTCAGCAGTTTGCGGAAGCGCGTGTGCTCGGGCGCGTCCATGCGCAGGAAGAACCCGGGCGGGACCTTGAACCGCCCCTTCTCGACCAGCTCCATCCTGGACGGGAGCGGCGGGTGCATCGTCTCCGGCCGGTTGCTGAAGTGCGGGCTCGCCAGCACCGCCCGGGCGGCCGCGTAGCCGGTCACGAGCCAGCCCAGGTGGCCGTCCGCGTACGTCATGCGGTGCATCGCGCCCTGTCGTCGCAGTCGCGTCACCTCCTCCGGAGGGTCGAACGGGCGCTGGCGGGCGGTGGGCAAGGTCAGTTCGGACATGTTCCGGCTCCTTTCCGAGCTCCTCCCCCAGAAAACCTCAATGGATGCAAAATTTAAATGGGTGAAAATCATAAGCGGGTGCAGTATAGTTCCGGCATGGTGGGACTACGGGAGCGCAAGAAGCAGCGCACGCGCCAGGCGCTGATCGAGGCGGCGCTCCGGCTGTTCGAGGAGAAGGGCTTCGAGGAGACCACGCTCGCGGAGATCGCGGCGCGGGCCGAGGTGTCGACGCGCACGTTCTTCAGCTACTTCGTCAGCAAGGAGGACGTGGTCTTCTACGACTCCCAGTCCCGGCTCGACCTGGCCGTGGCGGCCCTGGCGGCGCGCAAGCCCGACGAGTCGGTGACCGACCTGCTGCTCAGGATCATCGACGTGAGCTTCGACCACGTGCTCGTGGCCCAGGACCTCACGTTCGAGGACGCGGCGCTGCGGGCGCGGCTCGTGCTGACCGAGCCGGCGCTGCAGGCGCGGGCACTGCACCTGCTGTTCGACAGTCAGCTCAAGCTGGCCAGGGCCCTGCACGAGGCGTTCCCCGAGCGGCTGACCCTGGTGGAGTCGGCGGCGGCGGTGGGGGCGCTGATCGGGGCGGTCAAGGTGGCGGTCATCGCCAATCTGGAGCAGGACCACTCCCTGGAGGAGATCATCGACACCGCGCGCCGCGCGGCCGACGTGGCGCTCGCCGGCCTGCGTTCCCTCGGGTAGGGCTCCGGCGGCGGTCATCGCTCGGCCCGCGTCCCCTCGGGAGGGCCCCGCGGCGGGGACCGTGCGGCCGCGTCCCCTCGGGTGGGTCGAGGGGCGGGAAGCGCGACCGGCTCGCCCCGGATGGCGCATTTTTGAGAAGCTGTCCCCCGGAACGCGGAGCGGAGAGGAGCGCGGATGTCGGGGAGCGGTCGCGGACGGCCGGTCGATGTCGTCCTGCTGGCCCTGGGGCCGGTCCTGGTCGCCGCGTACGCGGTCACCGGTCACCTGGCCGTCCGTACGGCGGTGCGCGCGCAGATCGCGGGCCCCGAGTGGGAGGGCGGCTCGATCGACTCCTCCGGGATGACCTCGCTCGGCATCGACACCTGGCGGGTGACCTGGTGGACCGCGCTGGTCGTGGGCCTGGTGGCGGTGGCCTACACGGCCATCGGGACGCTGCTGCGGCGGGCGGGCCGGGGCCGCACGCTCCTCCTGGTCGTCTCGGGCGTCCTCATCGTCCCGTACGCCCTGGGGGTCTTCGTCGCGATGAACAACCCCGTCAAGCTCCTGGCCCAGCTGTACGACTCCCCCGACTTCGCCGCCGGTCTGCCCCCGTGGCAGCCGTACAACTTCCTCCTCCTGCTCGCCGCCGGGCTGATCCAGGCTGTCGGGCTGCCGATGGCCTCCGCGAAGGGCAGGCGCGCCACCGTCGGCGAGCCGGCCCCCTCCTGAAGCGGCGGCGGTCACCGGCAGAGCGGGTTCGACCAGGTCGTCCAGCCCTGCCTGGCGCCGCCCGCGCCGGTGGCGGCCCAGCCCCGCGGCGGCGGCCCGGCGTCCGGCGGGACGACGGCCGTGCACACGCCCGGGGGAGGAACCCCGTCGAAGCGTTCGATCTCGGTCCACCACACCCGGTACGACAGCGGCACCCACACGTTCCACTTCACCCCGGCCGCCACCGCCACCCGGCCGGGAGGTGGCGCGGGCAGCCGGTCCGGGCCCGGCGCGGGCGGGGCCGCGGGCGCCAGATGCGCGATGAACGCGACGTGGATAAGTGCCAGCACCCCCGTGACCAGCGGCCGTGCCCGGCGGGCGGTGAGCAGGGCCGCGCCCGCCAGGCAGGCCAGCAGGACGAGCGCGGCCAGGGAGGCGGCGCCCAGGTCGAGCGAGTCGCGCGTCCCCGTGAGGAAGATCACCTCGGGGAAGTCGAACGCGATGAACGCGTGGCGCTGCAGCCGGTCTCCCGCGTACCAGGCGGCCACGCCGCCGGAGACGGCCAGCAGCCCCGCTGCGGCGAGCGCGCTCCGCGCCACCGCGAGCCGCCCGCCGCGCAGCAGCACGAGCATGCCGGCCAGCGTCCAGGCCACGGCGACGCAGGCCAGGTAGCGGCCGTAGACGTAGTTGCCGACACGGTGCTCGTCCGGCAGGGCGGCCGAGGAGGCGTACGCGATGCCCAGGGTCACCAGCAGCAGCGCGCCCGCCAGGACGCGATGCTCGAGGGGCGCGGCCCGCCGGGCCAGCAGGGCCGCCGCCCCCGCCAGGCCGACGCCCGCCAGGCCCCACGTACCGGCGATGAGGTACCAGAGCTGCCCGGCCGCGCCCGACAGCGCCCACGCCTGCCCTTCCAGGCTCGTGAGCCGGGCCAGCAGCAGTCCCGACAGGTCACGGGGCCCGCCGGGGTACAGCGCGGCCTCCAGCGCCCCGTTGAGCGCCTGGCCCGCCACCGCGCCGGCGACCGCAGAGGCCGACACCGCGATCGCCGCCCCGCGCGGCAGCCGCCGCAGCACCACGGCCACGACCGCCAGGATCACCGTCCCCCGCAGGTGCACCGCCATCGCGTACGCCGCCAGCCCGCCCGCCGCGATCCCCGCCCTGGCCGAGCCGTAGGCGACCAGGTCGTGCACCGCCACCAGCCAGCCCAGCACGAGCACCGGCAGGATCGCGTCGGCCAGCGCGTACCCGGAGAACACCATCAGCCCGGGTGACAGGCCGGCCGCGAAGGCCAGGACCAGCGCTGCCCGCCGGCCCAGGCGGAGCCGCCGCAGCAGCAGGTACGCCACCGGGTACGCGGCCGCCGCGGCCACCGCCCCGATCCCGGTCACCAGCCGGTACGCCGTCTCCGGGTCGGGCGTCAGCCAGAAGACGGGGACGAGCGGCAGCGCGTACCCGGCCTGGTAGAACGTCGAGCCGGACAGGTCGGCCCCGGCGCCGCCGGCCAGCCACCGGGCGGCGAGCAGGTAGCCGGTCTCGTCCGGGTTGGCCACGGGCCCCGCGTGATAGCGGTGCAGCCACAGCCGCAGCGCCACCTGCGCGACCCATCCGGCGGCCAGCGGCCACCACACCCAGGACCGGCCACCGCTCCGGCGCACGGCCGGAGCGGGCGTCCGCACCATGAACGCGGTTGTCATGAGCTCCCCCCAAAGTCAGGAGGAAGCCCACCAGAACGGCGATAACCCGCCCGTCACCGAATCCGGTTATGCGGGCGTTACGCCGGGCGCGGAGCAGCCCAGGGGCTCAGGGGCGCTTGAACTTGCCCCGCACGTGCACCGGCACGCCCTTGCCGAGCATCCCGGGCAGCACCTCGGCCACGTTCATCGGCATGCGCACGCACCCGTGGGAGGCCGGGAAGAGCGGCACGGACAGCGCCCCGTGGAACGCGATGCCGCCGTTGAAGAAGATCGGGTTGTAGAGCTCGCCCAGGTAGGACTTGTGCCAGCCGCTCGTGCGCCACGTCGTCCGGTAGTTGCCGGTCGGGGTGCTGGCCGAGCCGCAGAACTGCTGCTCCTTGCCCTGCCAGGTGGTGGTCTCGCAGTAGGGGACGCCGCTGCCGGAGGAGATGTGGGTGATCAGCTCAACCTCGCCGTCGACGTACATGACCATGACCTGCTTGGTCAGGTTGACCTCGGCGCGGGTCGGCTTGCCGTTCCTGACCAGGATCTTGGGCGCCTTCGGCGTCTCCAGGGCCTCCCAGGTCCGCTTGGCGACGGTGCTGGTCGGCCTGATGCCGTTGACCTTCTGGAACGCCCACACGGCCGCCAGCGTCGTGCCGCCGTACCGGCCGTCGACCTTGCCGGGCCGGTAGCCGAGCTCGATCAGCCGCTTCTGCAGCCAGGTGACGGACTTGCCCTTGGCGCCCAGTTTGAGGGTCTTGCGAGGGGCGGTGACCGCGGGCTCGGTGGTGGAGGGCGTGGCGGACGGGCCGCTCTGGCCGGCCGCCGAGGAGGTGGCGGCCGTGGCGCCGGGCGACGCGTCGGTACGCCGCTCCGCCGGCGTGCCGCAACCCGAGACGACGACCGCGCAGGCCGTCAGGAGAGCAGCCACCCCGGGCAGCCGTCGAGCCACCACGCATACCACCTCTCATTGACTTAAAGAACAGATCAGAGGACCCTACACCACTCACCATGAATAGGTAATCAAGCCGTCAACCTGTTTAGAGTGTCTTCATGTCTGAGAAGTTGCCGGCGAATGCCGTCGTCGTTGAATCCGCGCTGCGCGAACTCGGGGCGAGCGGCGAGATCGTGGTCCTGCCGGAGAAGGCTCCGACTGCGGCCACCGCGGCGGCCCAGCTCGGGTGCGAGGTCGGCGCCATCGCCAACAGCCTGATCTTCGACGCCGACGGGGCCCCGCTGCTCGTGCTGACCAGCGGCGCGCACCGCGTGGACGTGGAGCTCATCGCACGTACGGCGGGCGTCCGGCGGGTACGCCGGGCGACGCCGGAGTTCGTCAGGGAGGCCACCGGCCAGCCCATCGGCGGCGTGGCCCCGGTCGGGCACCCCGCGCCCGTGCGCACCCTGGTCGACAACTGGCTGAGCAAGCACGAGGTGGTGTGGGCGGCGGGCGGGCATCCGCTGACGGTGTTCCCGACGACGTTCGACGAGCTCGTGCGGATCACCGGGGGCACCCCGGTGGACGTCGAGTAGTGTGCGACGGGTGATCGAGTTTCGCGGGGCCGGTCCGGCCGAGTTCACCGAGCGGCTGGAGACGGTGATCGAGATTTACACGGCGGCGATGGACCCACCCGTGGACCAGATCACCGGCCGCAAGACCATCATGCGAAATCATGGGACATATCCCCATTTTCAGTGTTATTTCGCGGAATTGCGTGATTCATCCCCCGAGTTGCCCGCCCCTGAACCCAGAGTCGTCGGCTTCGCGTACGGTTTCCGGGGCGCGCCCGGGCAATGGTGGCACGACGTCGTCCTCAGGGGCCTGGAGGATCAGCTCGGCCAGGAGGCGGCCAACGCCTGGCTCGGATTCGCGTTCGAGCTGGCCGAGATCCACGTGCACCCCGACTACCAGGGCAAGGGCATCGGCCGCGCGATGATCAGGACGCTGTGCGCCGGCCGCCGCGAGCGGTCGGCGGTCCTGTCCACCCATGACCGGCCCACCGCCGCCCGCCACCTCTACGCCAGCATGGGCTTCACGGACCTGCTGACGAGCTTCGTCTTCCCGGGCGGCCACGAGGAATACGCGATCGCGGGCCGCCCCCTGCCGCTGACCTGAGCGTCACGCCTGATGAACCTGTGACCTGAGGGTTTGCCGTGGCATGACGCCGGGCAGACCTTAATCACGGAAAGTAACCGACCCTTTACCGATCCGGCCGCCGTCCGTCACCCGCCCGGTCCCCCTGCGGGCGGGTGGCTGGACTGCCCGGCTCAGGCGGTCAGCGGGATCCGGTCGAGCCGCTGGAACACCTCGCGGGACGCGCTCGACCGGTTGAACGTGATGAAGTGGATGCCCGGCGCGCCCTCGTCGAGCAGCCGCTGGCACAGCTCGGCCCCGTGCTCGATGCCCAGCCGCCGCACCGCCGCCGGGTCGTCCTTGACCGCCTCGAACCTGGCCGCCACGTCCGGCGGGAACGGCGCCCCCGACAGCTGCTCGGAGCGCGCGATCGTGCTCATCTGGGTGACCGGCATGATGCACGGGATGATCGGCGTCTCGCAGCCCCTGGCCGCCACCCGGTCGCGCAGCCGCAGGTAGTCCTCCGCCTGGAAGAACATCTGGGTGATCGCGTAGTCGGCGCCCGCCTCGCACTTGCGGACGAAGTGTTCGGTGTCGGACTCGATGGACGGCGAGCGGGGGTGCTTGTAGGGGAAGGCGGCCACGCCCACGCAGAAGTCGCCCGACTGCCTGATCAGGCGCACCAGCTCCTCGGCGTAGAGCACGCCCTCCGGGTGCTGCACCCACTCGGCCGTCGGGTCGCCCGGAGGGTCGCCGCGGACGGCCAGGATGTTGCGCACGCCGGCGTCGGCGAAGCGCCCCACGAGGTGGCGCAGCTCGCGGACGGAGTGGTTGACCGCGGTGAAATGCGCCACAGGCGTGAGCGTGGTGTCGTGGGCGATCCGCTCCACGATGTCGACCGTGCGGTCACGCGTGGAGCCGCCCGCGCCGTACGTCACCGAGACGAACGTCGGCCGCAGCGACTCCAGCTCCCTGATCGCCCGCCAGAGCTGCCGCTCGCCCTCGTCGGTCTTCGGGGGGAAGAACTCGAACGAGAACGACCGGCCACCAGCGGCGAGCATGTCGCGGACGGTGGGAACACGATCGGGCCGGATGGAGGGTCGACCAAGCGCCATGGCCCCAAGGCTACCGCTACATCTTCCGAGCCACCGGGCCAGAGGGGACACCTGGAAATCCGATCGCGTACATCCGGCCACTAGTCTCATGACATGACCACTGACGCCGCCGGCATGGACACCTTGCGCACGCAGGTGGAGCGTGCCCTCGGAGAGTTCGTCGAACGGCAGCTGCCCCCCGGCGGCGACCCCGAGTTCGCCCCGCTGCGCACGGCGGCCGACGAGCTGCTGTCCGGCGGCAAGCGGCTGCGTCCGGCGTTCTGTTACTGGGGCTGGCGCGGCGCGGGCGGCACGGACGAGCCCGGCGTCTTCCGCGCCGCCGCCTCTCTTGAGCTGCTCCAGGCCAGCGCGCTGGTGCACGACGACGTGATGGACAAGAGCGACCTGCGCAGAGGCATGCCGTCCGCGCACCGCCGCTTCCAGGCGATGCACGAGAAGTCCGGCTGGTACGGCTCGGCGCAGCAGTTCGGCGAGGGCGCCGCGATCCTGCTGGGCAACCTGCTGCTGATCTGGTCGGGCGAGATGTGGCGGGCCAGCGGCCTGCCACGCGAGTCGCTGGAGGCCGCCCAGCCGGTCCACGACCACATGCGCACCGAGCTGATGTGCGGGCAATACCTCGACCTGCTGGAGCAGGCGCACGGGGAGAACACGTTCGACTCGGCGCTGCGGGTGGCGCTGTACAAGAGCGGCAAATACTCGGTGGAGCAGCCGCTCAGGCTCGGCCTGGTGCTCGCCGCCCGGGAGCTCGCGCCGTGGATGGACGAGCTGTGCACCGGCTACGGCAGGCGGGTCGGGATCGCGTTCCAGCTCCGTGACGACATCCTGGGGGTGTTCGGCGACCCGGCCCAGACGGGCAAGCCCGCGGGGGACGACCTGCGGGAGGGCAAGCGCACGATGCTGGTGGCGCGCACGCTCGCGGCCGCCTCCCCGGCGCAGGCCGCCACGGTGCGGCGGCTGCTGGGGGATCCGGCGCTGGACGAGCGCGGGGTGGAGTCGCTGCGGCAGATCATCGACGACACGGGTGCGCTGCAGGAGTGCGAGGACCTGATCGGCGACTACCTGGGGGAGGCGCTGGCGGCGCTCGACGCGGCCCCGGTCACCCCGGACTCCCGCGCCGCCCTGACCGACCTCGCCATCGCCGCCACCTCCCGCAAAACCTGACCACCCCGCTCCCCACGGCCCCGCCACCGCGGCTGGACCCGACGCGCCGTAACGGGCCGACGGCCTCGGCTCCCCGAACACACCGCACGTACGCAGCGCACGGAGACTGCGCACGGAGACTGCGCACGGAGACTGCGCACAGACCCCGGGCACAGGCGACGACCGGACAGGCCACGTCCGAAGGAGGCGCGGCGCGACGGCCAGGCGCGGAAAGCGGCGCGCGAACACCGGCCGGGGGCCCCGGGCCCGCCACCACACCTCCCGGACGTGACGCCCGGGAGACGGCGCCCGAAGAGCGGGCCCGAAGGACGGGCGCGGAAGCCAGGCGCGGAAGCCAGGCGCAGCGGCGGCCCGGGCAAGCGGCGATCGGGCAGGCCAGGACCGCGGAGCCGGGGCCGGACCCGCCGGGACCGGTTGGAGGCGCCCGCTGTCAGGGCGGGCGCCTCGCGGTCAGCGGGCCGACAGCCGCTTGGCGAACTCCGCCGCCGCGGCCCCGGGGTCGTCGGCGTCGGTGATCGCCCGGACCACCACCGCCCGGCGCACGCCGTACGACATCACCTCGTCGAGGTTGGCGAGGTCGATGCCGCCGATCCCGAACCACGGCCGCGACGTCCCCAGCGACGCCGCGTGCCTGAGCAGCGGCGGGCCGGGGGCCGGGCGGCCCGGCTTGGTGGGCGTGGGCCAGACGGGGCCGCAGCAGAAGTAGTCGACGCCCTCCTCCACGGCCGCGGCGGAAGCCTCGGCGGCGGAGTGGGTGGACCGTCCGATGACGATGTCGTCGCCGAGTATCTCTCGCGCGACCGTCACAGGAAGGTCGTCCTGCCCCAGGTGGAGCACGTCGGGCCGGGCGGCGTAGGCGATGTCCGCCCGGTCGTTGACGGCCAGTAGCTTGCCGTGCCGGTCGCAGGCGTCGCGGAAGATCTCGAGGAGCGCGAGTTCTTCGCGAGCCTCCAGGCCCTTCTCCCGCAGCTGGATGATGTCCACGCCCCCGGCCAGCACCGAATCGAGGAACTCTGCCAGGTCGCCGCGGTCGCGGCGGCCGTCTGTGCAGAGATAGAGGCGGGCCTCAGAAAGCGAGGGCTTGGGCACGCCGCTTGACCTCGGTATGACGGCCGGCCTTGATCGCCTCTATGGGCGATCCGGGCAGCGACTCGTCTGGGGTGAAGAGCCAGCGCAGCGACTCGACATCGTCGTAGCCGGCGTCCTGCAACACGGTCAGCGTGCCGGGCAGGCCCTTCATCACGTCCTTCCCATCGAGGAACACCGCGGGCACCTGTGGCCCGCCGCTCCCGCGGCGCACGCCGAGGAGCTTGTGGTCCTTGAGGAGCTGCTTGGCCCGCCCGATCGAAAGGTCAAGGCGCGAGGCCACTTCGGGGAGCGTGAGCCACTCGTCGACGAGCTGCTCGGTCTCCCGGTCGATCTGTGCAACAGAAAGCGTCACGAAACCACAACTACCACATGCCGTCCTTGCTCAAACAACACAATCCCGTAGGGGGACTTGTGGATCTACCAGGCGTTCCGCGTCGAGGCGGTGGCCCGCCTCGATGATCCGCCGCCCCTGTACGAGGTCGCGCGGCCGGTCCACGGCGAGCACCGCGGCGAGGGTGTCGCCGGCGGTGAGCCAGACGGCCGACCACTTGCCCTCGGGCTCTCCTCGATAGACCAGCCGTTCCCCCGCGGGGTGGTGGCCGGAGTATTGCACCATGTGCCCGAACTGCTCGGACCAGAAGTATGGCACCGGATCGTACACGGCTTCCTCCCCCAGCAGTGTCGCGGCGGCGACCTCGGGGGCGTTGAGCGCGGTGTCCCAGTGTTCGACCCTGAGCCTGACCTGCCAGCGGCGCGACCACCAGGCGGCGCAGTCGCCCACGGCGACCGTGTTCGGCAGCGAGGCGCGCAGGTGCTCGTCGGTGACGACGCCGTTGTGGAGGTCGATGTCGGCGCCGGCCAGCCATTCGACCGCCGGGCGCACGCCGATGCCGGTGACGACCGCGTGGGCCTCGACGAACTCGCCGCCCACCAGCCGCACGCCGCCCTCGTCCACGGAGTCGACCATGGTGCCGAGCCGCAGGTCGATGCCGTCGTACCAGCGCTCGGTGCGGGCCCCGATCTCGGTGCCGACGGCGGTCGCGAGCGGGGTCTCGGCGGACTCGATCACCGTCACCTCGCAGCCGGCGCGGCGGGCCGCCGTGGCCACCTCCGCGCCGATCCAGCCGGCGCCGACGATGGCGAGGCGGGCGCCGGGGACGAGCATGGCCCTGAGCTCGTGGGCGTCGTCGATGGTGCGCAGCACGTGCTGGGGGCCGTCGCCGGGCAGCCTGATCGGCTCGGCGCCGGTGGCGATGACCAGGCTGTCGTAGCCGAGCTCGCCCTCTGTGGTCTCCACGACGCCCGCGCGCAGCGACTTGGCGCTGACGCCGGGCCAGAAGTCGACGCCCATGGACTCGAGGTCGGTCTCGACGTAGCTGGAGTCGGCGTCGCCGGCCAGGACGGCCTTGGACAGGGGCGGGCGGTCGTAGGGGCGATGGCGCTCCTGGCCTATCAGGGTGATCCGGCCGTCGAACCCGCGCCCGCGCAGTGCCTCGACCGTACGCACTCCGGCCAGGCCCGCTCCCACCACCACGACATGCTTCACGTTCATGACCATAACGGGGGCGGTGCATGGACGTCGCACCGAGGCCGTAGGCTGTGGATGTAAGACGCGCGGGAGTCCGGCCGTAACCGGGCTGAGAGGAAGGCTTCACCGGGCCTTCGACCGCAAGACACCTGATCCGGATCATGCCGGCGAAGGGAGCGCATGTGGACGTGATCGTGGGTGGCGGGGTCGTCGGGCTTTCCGTCGCCTGGCGGATGGCCCGTGCGGGGCGGCAGGTCACCGTGGTCGACCCGGCTCCGGGCACGGGGGCCTCACACGCGGCGGCGGGGATGCTGGCCCCGGTCAGCGAGGTGACCTACACCGAGGCGCCGCTGCTGCGGCTGGGTATGGCCTCGCTGCGCCGCTGGCCCGCCTTCGCCGCCGAGCTCTCCGCCGACGCCGGCCTGGACGAAGCCACCGGACCGGGCGCGGAGCAGGGGCCGAACCGGCCTGGCGAGGGGCAGGGGCTGAACCGGCCCGGCGCGGGGCGAGGGCTGGATCTCCGGTCGGACGGGACGCTGGACGTGGCGTTCGGGGCCGACGACCTGGCGGCGCTGGACGAGCTGGCGGCGTTCATGGACAAGCTGGGCCTGCCGGTCGAGCGGCTGACCGGGCGGGAGTGCCGCCGGCTGGAGCCGATGCTGGCTCCCTCCGTGCGCGGCGGGCTGCTGGCGGCCGGTGACGCCTGGGTCGACCCGCGCCGCGTGACGGCGGCGCTGCTGGCCGCGCTGGAACGGAGGGGCGTGCCGCTGGTCAGGGCCCGCGCGACCGGGCTGCTGCGCGAGGGCGGCCGCGAAGGAGGAGCGGTCACGGGCGTGCGCCTGGACGGCGACCCCGCCGAGCTGCGGGCCGAGCGGGTCGTCGTGGCGGCCGGGGCCTGGAGCGCCGAGCTGGCCGAGGTGCCGGTGCGGCCGGTCAAGGGGCAGATCATGCGGTTGCGCTCGCCGCAGCCGCTGCTCGGCCGGTGCGTACGCGGAACCGTGCACGGCTCGTACGTCTACCTGGTCCCCCGGGGCGACGGCGAGCTGGTGGTCGGGGCCACGCAGGAGGAGCTGGGGTTCGACACCCGGGTGACCGCCGGCGGGCTCTACGAGCTGCTGCGGGACGCCAGGGAGCTGGTGCCGGGCGTCACCGAGCTGGAGGTCGCCGACGTGGTGGCGGGGCTGCGGCCGGGGACACCGGACAACCTGCCGGTCATCGGGCCGAGCGGGACACCGGGGCTGGCGTTCGCGACCGGGCACCACCGGGGCGGCGTGCTGCTCGCCCCGCTCACGACGGCCATTCTGCTGGGCGAGGAGAGCGAGCTGGCGGCCCTGTGCACGCCGGGGAGATTTCGGGAAATTTCATGATTGTTAGCATCAACGGGGCCGCGCACGAGGTGGCCGACGGCATCACCGTGGCGCAGGCCGTACGCATATTGACCGCGGTCACCACCGGAGTGGCCGTGGCCGTGAACGACGAGGTGGTCACGCGCGGCGCCTGGGACTCGACGGCGCTGCGCGACCGTGACCGCGTGGAGGTTCTGACGGCGGTGCAAGGTGGATGATCTGATCATCGCCGGGGAGAAGTTCTCCTCCCGGCTCATCATGGGGACCGGCGGCGCGCCCTCGCTTGAGGTGCTCGACCAGGCGCTGGCGGCGTCGGGGACCGAGCTGACCACGGTGGCGATGCGGCGGCTCGACCCTGGCTCGCGGGGCTCCGTGCTGGACGTGCTGCACAGGCGCGACATCAAGGTGCTTCCCAACACGGCCGGCTGCTTCACCGCGGGCGAGGCCGTGCTGACGGCCCGGATGGCCCGGGAGGCCCTGGGCACGAACTGGGTCAAGCTGGAGGTCATCGCCGACGAGCGGACGCTGCTGCCCGACCCGATCGAGACGTTCGACGCGGCCGAGCGGCTGGTGGCGGACGGGTTCGTGGTGCTGCCGTACATCGGGGACGACCCGGCGCTGGCCCGGCGGCTGGAGCAGGCCGGCTGCGCCGCCGTGATGCCCCTGGGGGCGCCGATCGGCTCGGGGCTGGGCATCCGCAACCCGCACAACATCGAGCTCATCGTGGAGGCCGCCGGCGTGCCGGTGATCCTCGACGCGGGCATCGGCACGGCGAGCGACGCCGCGCAGGCGATGGAGCTGGGCTGCGACGCCGTGCTGCTGGCCACGGCCGTCACCAGGGCGCAGCGGCCCGACCTCATGGCGGCGGCCATGAAGGGCGCCGTGGTCGCCGGGCGGCTGGCGCGGCAGGCGGGCCGCATCCCGCGCCGCCGCTACGCCGAGGCGTCCTCCCCGATGACGCCGTGACCCCGGAGGAGCCCGTGACCCCGGTGGCCGTCGTGACCTGGGAGGGGTCGTGTCCGCTTCGCCGGAAGCTGGGACGTTCCAACGGGAACGTCTCCGCATCGGTTTCGGGCGCCCGGGCCCTGCCAGTGGCAAAACGCCCGTAAACTCAGCGGGGTGGATACGACGACTGCGGACCCCCTGGTCGGGCGGCTCCTCGATGGGCGCTACCGCATCGAGAGCCGGATCGCCCGGGGCGGTATGGCGACCGTCTACCTCGCGCTGGACATCCGGCTCGACCGGACGGTGGCGCTGAAGGTCATGCACCGCTCGCTCGCCGAGGACCCGGCCTTCGTCAGGCGGTTCATCGGCGAGGCCAAGTCGGTTGCCAGCCTCTCCCATCCCAACGTGGTGCACGTCTTCGACCAGGGCACCGACAACGACGTCGTCTACCTGTCGATGGAATACGTCCCGGGCCGGACCCTGCGCGACATCCTGCGCGAGCGGGGCAGGCTGCCGGCCCGTGAGGCGCTCGAGATCATGATCCCGGTGCTCGCCGCCCTCGGCGCAGCCCACCAGGCCGGGTTGGTGCACCGCGACGTCAAGCCGGAAAACGTCCTGATGACCGACGACGGCCGGGTCAAGGTCGTCGACTTCGGCCTGGCCAGGGCGATCGAGGCGACCAACCAGACCCGTACCGGCGTGATGATCGGCACGATCGGCTACATGGCGCCGGAGCAGGTCACCACCGGCGCCGCCGACGTGCGCAGCGACGTATACGCCGCGGGCATCATGCTGTTCGAGCTGGTGACGGGACAGCAGCCGTACGACGGCGAGACGCCGATGTCGGTGGCCTACCGCCACGTCCACGACACCGTGCCGGCGCCGTCGTCGGTGGTGCCCGAGGTGCCGCCGCTGATCGACACGCTGGTGGCGCACGCGACCGCCCGCGAGCCGCACGACCGGCCCGCGGACGCGACCGCGATGCTCGTGGCTGCGGTCGAGGCGCACCGGATGCTGCCGCGCACGACCACTCCGCCGGGCACCGGGCCGGTCTACGCGCACTCCCAGCCGCCGATGGCCGGGAACGCGTCGGCCGCCCGGTCGGTGCCGCTGGCCGCCCCCGCCCACACGCTGGTCCAGCCGCGGGCCGAGGTTCCGCAGCGGCGCGGGTTCCGGCCCAACTGGTTCCTGGTGGTGCTCGCCGCCGTGATGGTGGTGGCGGTCGGGCTGACGGGCTGGTATTTCGCGCAGCCCGAATACGTCACCGTGCCCAACCTGGTCGGCAAGAACCTGGCGGTGGCCCAGAAGAACCTCACCGCGCTCGGCCTGAAGATGCGCGAGGCCGACGGCCAATATGACGAGAAGCTGGCCGAGGGCCTGATCCTGCGGTCCGACCCGGCGGCCGACTCCCAGCTGGAGAAGGGCTCCACGATCACGCTGGTGCCCTCGCTGGGCCCCGAGCGCATCGTGGTGCCCGACGTGTCGGCCATGACCGGCAACGAGGCCCGCGCCGCGATCGCCAAGGCGGGCCTGACGGTCGGCTCCGTCAAGCGCCTGGCCAACCAGGAGGTCGAGCGCGACAAGGTGATCCGCACCTCGCCGCAGGTGGGCGAGAAGGTCAAGAAGAACGCCTCGATCGACATCTACGTCAGCGCCGGGCTCGTCATGCCCGACGTCGGCGGCATGCCGAAGGACGAGGCCGCCGGCTACCTCGGGCAGCAGGGCTTCCAGGTGCAGGTCAACGAGGTCGATGACGACGCCGAGCCGTGCACGGTCATCGCCCAGTCCCCCAAGGCCAAGTCCGAGGTGGACAAGGGCGCGCCGGTCATGATCACGGTGGCGCGCTGCCAGACGGACTTCTGGCAGTGGTTCCGCGGCGACAACGAGGGCCGCGACGACCAGCAGTTCAGCCTGGTGCCCGGGGTGATCGGGAAGAACATCAACGACGCCAAGGCGGAGCTGGAGGCGCTGGGGTTCAAGGTCCGGGTGCAGCGGCTGGGCAACCGGGGCGTGGTGCAGTACCAGCGGCCGCTCCCGAACAGCGAGCGGCCGCCCGGCACCACGGTCTACCTCTGGCAGTGAGCCGGCGAGCGCCCCGGGGCTCCGGGGGCGCTCGAGGCTCTCAGGCGAGGTGGCCGTGCAGGCGGACGCGGGCCAGGCCGCCGTCCGGGTAGATGTCCACCCGCACGTGCGTGACCGGCTCCGCGTGGCCGAGGCGGAAGCGGTGCGGCGTGTCGGGCTGCAGGCGGGTCCTGGGCAGGAGCTCCACCTCGCGCTCCCCGTCCAGCCCCGTCAGCGACACCGCGCCGGGCGCGTTGAACAGCAGGTTCGTGGTGTCGATCTCGGCCAGCCGGACGATCCCGCGCCCGGCCAGCCGGATGACGAGCCAGTCGTTGCCCTCGCCCCGCCGCCGGGCCGTCTCCCAGCCCTCCGCCTGGTGCCGGGCCAGCCCCGGCGCGATGACGTTGTTGGGCGCGGAGTAGAACTCGTCGGAGCAGGCGGTGACCAGGCCGCCGTTGGCGAGGGCGGCCAGGTCGAGGCCGAGGCCCTCGTAGAGGGACAGGTCGG
Organism: Nonomuraea sp. NPDC049709; assembly: GCF_040674815.1. Lineage (NCBI taxonomy): Bacteria > Bacillati > Actinomycetota > Actinomycetes > Streptosporangiales > Streptosporangiaceae > Nonomuraea > Nonomuraea sp. NPDC049709. The sequence goes on along the minus strand of NZ_JBFANM010000118.1, from coordinate 12,560 downwards.
GGCGCACCTCGCCGTGCACCCGCAGGCGGGCCACGCCGCCGTCGGGGTGGATGCTGAGCCGTACGTGCGTGTACCGGGACTCGTCGGCGATCTCGAAGTGGTGCTCGGCGTCCCCCTTGAGCTCTGACCTCGGTACGATCTCCGTCCACGGCGCCGCCAGCAGCTCGGCCGGTGACGGGTAGCCCGCCACGCAGGTGGCCGCCACGGAGGCGTGGGGCGGGTAGTTGCCCTTGAACCAGGCGGTGTCGATCACCACGCCGCGGATCACCCCGGGCAGGCCGAGCCGCACGAGAGCCCAGTCGTGGCCGGGCTCGCGGCGGCGGCGGGTCTCCCACCCGTCGTACACCTGCCCCTTGTTGCCGAACGTCGCGGGCGAGAACCCCGGCCGGCCCGGCCTGATCAGGCTCTCCTTCTCGGCGAACGACTCGTCGCTGGCCGCCACGACGGACCCGCCGAGGGTGCGCAGGGCGAGGTCGGGCAGGGTGGTGAAGCGGATCATCTACTGCGCTCCCGGCAGGAATCGTCCGTGCGGCGTGCCGTCCACCGGGCGGCCGCGCAGCCAGGTGGTCAGGACGGCGCCCTTGAGGGTGCGGCCGTGGTAGGGGGTGACGGGGTTCTTGTGGTGGAGGCGGGCGGCGTCGATCAGGTTGTCGGCGCCGGGATCGAATGCCACCAGATCGGCATCATTTCCCACCTTTATCCCGCCTTTTCCGGAGATACCGGCCATGGCGGCGGGGTTGGCCGACATCCAGCGGACCACGTCCCCCAGCCGGTGCCCCCTGCGCGCGGCCTCCGTCCAGACCGCCGGCAACCCGAGCTGGAGCGAGGCGATGCCGCCCCACGCGGCGGCGAAGTCGGGCACCTTGAGCTCGGCCGGCGACGGCGAGTGGTCGGACACCACGCAGCTCAGCACCCCCCGCGCGAGCCCGTCCCACAGCAGCTCGCGGTTGGCCTCGGAGCGGATCGGCGGGCAGCACTTGTACGTGGTCACGCCCTCGGGCACCTGCTCGGCCGCTAGCGTCAAGTAGTGCGGGCAGGTCTCGGCCGAGACCGCCACGCCCCGGGCCTGGGCGGCCTCCAGGACGTCCAGGCAGCCGGCGCTGGAGACGTGCAGGACGTGCACCCGGCAGCCGGTCTCGGCGGCCAGCCGGACGACCCGCTCGACGGCGCTGCGCTCGGACTCCCCCGGCCGGGACTCGAGGAACTCCCGGTAGGTCGGCCCGCCGGGCTCGGCCAGCAGCGCCGGGTCCTCGGCGTGCACGACCATCATCCCGCCGAACCCGGCGATCTCCTCCAGAGCCTCCCGCAGCTCGTCGTCGGCCAGCGGCGGGAACTCGTCCACGCCCGAGGGCGACATGAAGCACTTGAACCCGTAGACGCCGCGCTCGTGCAGGGGCGCGAGGTCCTTGACGTTGCCGGGCACCGCGCCGCCCCAGAAGCCGACGTCCACGTGACACTGCCCCTCGGCGGCCCGCTGTTTGACGTCGAGCGCCCCGGCGGTGACGGTGGGCGGCAGGGAGTTGAGCGGCATGTCCAGGATCGTGGTGACGCCTCCCGCGGCGGCGGCCCGGGTGGCGGAGTCGAAGCCCTCCCAGTGGGTGCGGCCCGGCTCGTTGACGTGGACGTGCGTGTCGACCAGGCCCGGCAGGAGGGCCACGTCGCGCAGGTCGATGTCCTCGGTCGCGGGGACGGGGGCGGCGTAGTCGTACAGGGCGGCGATCACCTCCCCCCGTACGGCCACGGCGACGGCCCGCTCGCCCTCCGGCGTGACGGTCCTGCGCGATCTGACGACGGTGTCGAATCCGGTGTCGAATCCGGTCATCCGTTCCCCTCCGGAAGGCGGTCGGCGGCGAGCCGGGCGGCGAGGCGTTCGAGCAGCGGCCCGGCCTCGGCCATGCAGCGGGCCGGATCGGGCTCCAGGTCCGTCAGGGCGTAGGCGGCCTCGATGCCCGCGGCCTTCAGGTCGGCGTCGCTGAGCGTACGGCGCCCGCAGACGGCCACCACCGGCACGCCCGCCCGGGCCGCGGCCTGCGCCACGCCGACGGGCGCCTTGCCGCGCAGCGACTGCTCGTCCAGCGACCCCTCACCCGTGATCACCAGCCGCGCGCCCTGGACCAGCTCGCCGAACCCGAGCAGGTCGAGCAGGTAGTCGATGCCGGGCCGCAGCTCGGCGTGCAGGAACGCCAGCGCCGCGAACCCGACCCCGCCGGCCGCTCCCGCCCCCGGCGCTCCCGCCACGCCCATGGCGCGCGGGACGTCGTCGTGCTCGACCGCCCCCATCAGCCCGTGCGTGGCCGTGGCCACGGCGGCCAGGCGGGACAGCGCGGCCTCCAGCGTCTTGACGTCGTCGGGCGTGGCACCCTTCTGGGGCCCGTAGACGGCGGCGGCGCCGTGCGGACCGAGCAGGGGGTTGTCCACGTCGCTGGCCACCACGAACTCGACGCCGGAGACGTGCAGGAAGCCCGACAGGTCGATGCGGGCCAGCTCCTTCAGCGCCGCCCCGCCCCGGGACAGCTCGGCGCCGCCGGCGTCCAGCAGGCGGGCGCCCAGGGCCTGCGCCATGCCCGCTCCCCCGTCGGTGCACGCGCTGCCGCCCAGGCCCAGGACCACCCGCTTGGCGCCCCGGTGCACGGCGTCGGCGACCAGCTCGCCCGTGCCGTAACTGGTGGCGGTCAGGGGCTCGCGCCCGCCGGGCAGGCGGCGCAGCCCCGACGCCTCCGACAGCTCGACCACCGCGGTGCCGTTGGGGTGCCAGGCGTAGGAGGCGGGGATCCGCTCGCCGGTGGGCCCGGTGACCTCGATCGTGATCCGGCCGAAGCCGGCCGCCACCGCCGCGTCGACGGTGCCGTCGCCCCCGTCGGCGATGGGCAGCTCGACCGTGGGCACGCCGAGCCCTGCCGACACCCGGGATGCCACCTCGGCCGCCGTCAGCGTCCCCTTGAACTTGTCGGGGGCGACCAGTACGTGCTGAACCACTACGAACTCCCACCTGATGATGAACAATGTCCTGACACGCCTTCCTGCCCGGTGCGAGCGGGCAGGAAGGCGTGACTCATCATCACATCCCGGCCCGCTCAGCCGGCGCGCTGGGCGGGGCGCAGGTGGTTGAAGACGAGGTTCAGCAGGATCACCATCAGGCTGCCGGTGCTGATGCCGCTGTTCAGGATGGTCTGGGCCCAGTCGGGGAACTTGTCGTAGAAGTCCGGCACGCCGACCGGGATGGCGGCCACGCCGAGGGAGACCGCCACGATGACCAGGTTGTGGTTGCCCTCGAAGCTCACCTTCGCCAGCGTGCGGATGCCGGAGGCGGCCACGGTGCCGAACATGGCGATGCCCGCGCCGCCGAGCACCGGCTGCGGGATCGCCGCGATCACCGCGCCCAGCACGGGGATCAGGCCGAGCAGCACGAGGATGCCGCCGGCGGTGGCGACGACCCAGCGGCTGCGTACGCCGGTCAGCCCGACGAGCCCGACGTTCTGGGCGTAGGCGGTGTAGGGGAAGGTGTTGAACACGCCGCCCAGCGCGGTGGAGAACCCGTCGGCCCGCAACCCGTCGGCCAGCCGCCGCGGGGTGAGCTCCGAGCCGGTCATCTCGGCCACCGCCACGAAGTCGCCGGTCGTCTCGGTCATGGAGACGAGCATGACCACGCACATCGAGATGATCGCCGTGACCTGGAACGTGGGCATCCCGAACGCGAACGGCGTGCTGATCCCGAACAGGTCGGCCGAGCCCACGTTCGAGAAGTCCGTGAACCCGAGCGGGATCGCCACGAGCGTGCCCGCCACGATGCCGGCCAGCACGGCCACCCGGCCCAGGAATCCCTTGGACAGCCGGTAGATCGCGAGGATGAACAGCAGCACGGCCGCGGCCATGGCGATGTTGCGCGGCTCCCCGTACGACGGGCTGCCCGCGCCACCGGCGGCCCAGCGGGCGGCGACCGGCAGCAGCGAGATCCCGATGATGGTGATGATGGTGCCGGTGACCAGCGGCGGGAAGAACCTGACGATCCTGGCGAAGTAGGGGGCGACGGCCACGACGAGCAGCCCCGACACGATGACGGCGCCGTAGATGGCCGGCAGGCCGCCCTGGGTGGTGCCGATCAGCACCATCGGGGTGACGGCCGCGAACGTGCAGCCCTGCATGATCGGCAGCCGGACCCCGAACCGCCACACCCCGACGCACTGGATGAGCGTGGCGATGCCGCTGATCAGCAGGTCGGCGTTGATCAGGTACGCGAGCTGGTCGGGAGGCAGGTTGAGCGCACCGCCCACGATGAGCGGCACCGCCACGGCGCCCGCGTACATCGCCAGCACGTGCTGCAGCCCGAGCGTGCCGAGCTGCGCGACCGGCAGGCGGGCGTCGACCGGATGCACCTCACTCTTCATGAGTCACTCCAGGTTCAGGGGGTGACCTCAAGTGAAACAAGCGATCTCCCCGCAAACCTATGCACAAGCCCATCAACCACTGCCCGCCGCACCCGTCGTCAGGTGTGTGATCCTCCAACTAGGCTCACTGCGGGAAAGGGGACATTTGTGCGGATGACGACGAGGCAGCGGCAGGCGCGGCTGGCCCTGCGGCACCGGCTGGCGCGCAAGGCCGCCACGCCGGAGGAGGCGGCGGAGTCCGTGGTGGCGCTGCACGGCACCGACCCGGCGACGGTGTTCCTGTCGGCGGGCGCGCGCCTGGCGGCCCCCGGCCCGGAGCCGGTCGAGCGGGCCCTGTACGCCGACCGCACGCTGGTGCGGATGACCGGCATGCGGCGCACGGTCTTCGTGGTCCCGGCGGAGCTGGTGCCGGTCGTGCACCACTCCTCGATGCCGGCGATCGCCCGCAGGGAGCGCGCGTCCGTGCTGAAGGTGGTCGCGGCGGGCGGCTGGGACGAGACGCGGCTCAAGGACGTCGAGGCGTCGGTGCTGCGCCTGCTGGCCGAGTCGGGCGACGCCACGGCGGCCGAGCTGGGGGTGCTGGAGCCGCGACTGCGCGAGCAGTTCAGGGTGGCGGTGGGCAAGCCGTACGAGGGCGTGGTGAGCCTGGGCTCGCGCCTGCTCGCCCTGATGGCGATGGACGGCCTCCTGGTACGGCGGGCCCGCGTGTCCGGCACGTGGGTCAGCGGCACGCACTACTGGGGCCTGGCCCCGGAGATGGCCGAGCTGGCCGCGCACGAGGCGCAGGCGGCGCTGGTGGCCCGGTGGCTGGCGGCGTTCGGCCCGGGCACGGAGGCGGACCTCAAGTGGTGGACCGGCTGGACGCTCAAGGACGTGCGCCGGGCCCTGGCCGCCACCGGCGCGGTGGCGGTGGAGCTGGACGAGGGCACGGGCTACGTGCTGCCGGACGACCTGCCTGACGAGCGGGAAGAGGTCGTGGCGCCCGAGCCGTGGGCGGCGCTGCTGCCCGCGCTCGACCCGACGCCGATGGGCTGGCAGGCCCGCGACTGGTACCTGCCGCCGGAGCACCGGGCCGAGCTGTTCGACCGCAGCGGGAACGTGGGCCCCACCGTCTGGTGGGACGGCCGGGTGGTGGGCGGCTGGGCGCAGCGGCCCGGCGGCGAGATCGTGTGGCGCGCCCTGCCGGGCGCGGACGTGGGTGCGGACGCGCGGGCCGCGATCGAGGCCGAGGTGGCCGGGCTGGCCTCCTGGCTGGGCGGGATCACGGTGACCCCCCGCTTCCGCACCCCGCTGGAACGCGCGCTGTCGGCCCTATGAGAGCGTCCGGATGAACTCCTCCAGCGAGTAGCGCCCGTCCTGGTCGGAGTCGGCCTCCTGGCTCATCGCCCCGAGCGCCTCCGCCGGGAGGTCGGGGAAGTGCCGCTTCAGCTCGGCCTCGCTGATGTAGCCGTCGCCGTCGGTGTCGATCGACGCGAAAGTGTTCCTGAGCTGCGCCAGCCGCTCGTCTGGGAGTTCCGCCGACACGGGACCGCCTTTCCTGCTCGTTTCGGACATTTACACCCTAGTGGCCCGGACACGATGCGTCCCATGACGAGTGACGGCGAGCGCGAGACCACAGAGCGTGCGGCAGGGCCCCGTCAGGTTCGAGCGTCGCCGTGATCCTGGTGGACCTCCTTGGCGGCGGTGATCCCGCGTTCCTCCGCCAGCCGCATCAGCCGCCGGTGCGCCGCGGCGCCGGCCCGCCCGGCCGCGTCCTGGGCGACGGTCTTCAGCTCGCCGTCGGCCACCACCGTACGCCCCCCGACCAGCACCCTGGCCAGCGGCGGCACGGGCCCGAAGACGAGCGCGCACACCGGGTCGGCGACGGCGGCGGTGTACGGCCCGTCGACCCGCCACAGGGCGAGGTCGGCCAGCTTGCCGGGCTCCAGCGACCCGAGCTCGCCCTCCCGGCCGAGGTTGCGGGCGCCGCCCAGCGTGGCCAGCTCCAGTGCCTGCCTGGCGGTGAGCGCCTCGGGGCCGTACCTGGCGCGCTGGAACAGCAGCGCCTGCCGCATCTCCCCGGCCAGCGGGGTCAGCTCGGAGGAGGCGTTGCCGTCCACGCCGAGCCCCACGTTCGCGCCGCGGCGCAGCAGCTCCGACACGCGGGCGATCCCGGCGCCGAGGCGCCCGTTCGAGGAGGGGCAGTGCGCGGAGCCGGTGCCGGTGGCGACCAGCTTGCCGATGTCGGCGTCGCTCAGGTGCACGGCGTGCGCGAACCACACGTCCGGGCCCAGCCAGCCCAGCTTCTCCATGTAGTCGACCGGGCGCAGCCCGAACTCCCGCAGGCAGTGCTCGTCCTCGTCGAGGGTCTCGGCGAGGTGGGTGTGCAGGCGTACGCCCTTGGCCCGGGCCAGGGCGGCGGACTCGGTCATCAGCTCGGCGCTGGCCGAGAACGGCGAGCACGGCGCGACCACCACGCGCAGCATGGAGGAGAACGAGGGGTCGTGATAGGCGTCCACGGCCTCGGCCGTGGCGGCCAGGATGTCGTCCAGCTCCTCGACCACGACGTCCGGCGGCAGCCCGCCCTTCGACTCCCCCCGGTCCATGGAGCCGCGCGCGGGGTGGAACCTGAGGCCCACCTCGCGGGCGGCCTCGATCTCGGCCGCGAGGAGGTCGCCCCGGCCCTTGGGGAAGACGTAGTGGTGGTCGCTGGAGGTGGTGCAGCCCGACAGCGCCAGCCAGCTCAGCCCGGCCTGGGCCGCGCCCTTGACCACCTCGGCGTCCATGGCCGCCCACACCCGGTAGAGCGCCACCAGCCACTCGAACAGCGTCGCGTCCTGCGCCAGCCCCTGCGAGGCCCACTGGTAGAGGTGGTGGTGGGTGTTGACCAGGCCGGGGGTGGCCAGGCAGCCGGTGCCGTCGATGCGCGAGGCGCCGGGGACGGCGGGCGCGGGCCCGGCGCCGAGCTCGGCGATCCGGTCCCCCTCGATCCTGATATATCCGGATTCGATCTCGGGGCCGGCGACGGGGGCGACGTACACGTTCTCGATGAGGACGCTCATCCGGCCGCCTTCCGGGAGGCGGCCAGGCGCACCGCGTCGAGGATCTTCTCGTAGCCGGTGCACCGGCACAGGTTGCCCGCCAGCGCCTCCCTGATCTCGGCGTCCGACGGCCGGGGCACGCGTTCGAGCAGGTCGTGGGCCTGCACCAGCAGCCCCGGCGTGCAGAAGCCGCACTGCACGGCCCCGCACTCGACGAACGCCTCCTGCACCGGGTCGAGCCGGTCGCCGTCGGCCAGCCCCTCCACGGTACGCACCCGCCGCCCCTCGGCCTGCCCGGCGGCCACCAGGCAGGCGCAGACCGGCAGGCCGTCGAGGTAGACCGTGCACGAGCCGCACTCGCCCTGCTCGCACGCGTTCTTGGAGCCGGGCAGGCCGAGGCGCTCGCGCAGCACGTACAGGAGGCTCTCGCCCTCCCAGACGTCCTCGGCGATCTCCTCGCGGCCGTTGACGGTGAAGGTGACGCGCATCAGGCGGCCCTCTTTTCCAGGTGGTCGTTCCAGGCCCAGGTGAGCGTGCGGCGGGCCATCACGCCGATGGCGTGCACGCGGTAGGCGGCGGTGCCGCGCACGTCGTCGATCGGCGCGGCGGCCCGCGCGCACAGCTCGCCGAAGCGCCGCAGCAGCGCGGGGTCGAGCGGCGCGTCCCAGTCGAGCTCGCGGGCCAGCAGGTCCTCGGCCTCCAGCGCCCGGCGCGGGGTGGGCGCGGCCGAGCCGATGCCGGTGCCGACCCGCCGCTCCCGTGGATGCAGCGCGACCGCGAACGAGCACACCGCGATCACCATGGCGTTGCGCGTGCCGACCTTGGAGAAGTACTGGGGCCCGGTGGCGGGCGGCACGTGCACGGCCCTGATCAGCTCGTCCGGCTCCAGCGCGCTGCGCTTGACCCCGAGGTAGAACTCCGTGGCCGGGATCATCCGGACCCCGCGCTCGCGCGACTCCACCTCGACCACCGCTCCCGCCGCCAGCAGCGGCGGGTGGCTGTCGCCCGCGGGCGAGGCCGCGCCCAGGTTCCCGCCGACGGATCCGCGGTTGCGGATCTGCGGCGAGCCGACCGTGCGCGAGGCCTGGGCGAGCCCCGGCAGCGGCCCGCCGAGCTCCGCGATGACCGTCGCGTACGACACCCCGGCCCCGACCCGGCACAGGCCACTCGCCATCGACCAGTCCCGCAGCTCGGCCACCCGGTTGAGGTCGAGCAGCGCCGGCGGCCTGCGCACGTCGAAGTTCAGCTCCACCATCACGTCGGTGCCGCCCTGGATGGGCACCGCCTCCGGCTGGTCCGCCTTGGCGGCCAGCGCCTCGTCCCACGTCGTGGGCCGCAAGAAGTCCATCTGCCTACTCCCAGGCGAATCCGGCGTCGGGCGCGTCCTCGCGCAGCACGCCGCCCTCGATGAGTCCGTAGGGGCGGTCGGCGGCGTGGAAGACCTCGTTGTCGTTGTCCAGGCCGAACGGGGTCAGGTCGACCGCGAAGTGGTGCTTGTTCGGCATGACCATCCTGACCTCGCAGATCTCGGGGCAGGTGGTGAGGGCGCGCTCGCCCATGGCGTACAGGGTCTGCTGGAGGGAGAGGCTGTGCGTGCCGGCGAAGGCGTCGATCAGGGCCCGCCGGACCTCCTCGTACGACTTGGCGTAGGAGGAGGTGCCGTCCCCGGCGTGCCGCCAGCGGGCGGTGACGGCGGTGGCCAGGACGCGGTCAGTGGTGGGCGGGAGGGTGGTGTACTCGTCCACGATGTAGCCGTGGAACTCCGACCCCGTCGAGTTCAGCACCACCAGGTCCTTGAGCCCGGACACGACCGTGTCGCGGCCGTCGCGGTCGTGGTGGACCACGCACGTGCGCACCTCGCCGCCGTCGCGTACGAACGAGTGCGGCCCGGCGCGGTTCCAGCCGTACTCCTCGATCTCCACCCTGGCGTGGTGGACGGTGGACTGCGACTCGACGAAGTGCCTGGCCAGCCGGAGGGCGAACTCCTCGATCTGGCCCACGCCGTGCTTCCTGGCGAAGGCGTACACCGTGTTCTTCTGCGAGTCGGTCGGCAGCACGGCGGCGTTGTCGCCGGTCAGGTGGACGGCCTCCATGTCGCCGGACAGGGAGGTGCTGACGTTGACGTCCTTGACGTGGTGCACGGGGCCGTCCCTGACCACGTGGACGAGCCTGGTCTCCGCCTTGCCGTAGCGGTTGGGGCCGAGCCTGACGGTCATCTAGCTCCCTCGGTAGGTCGAGTAGGCATACGGGCTGAGCAGCAGCGGCACGTGGTGGTGCTGCTCGGGGTCCGTCACGGTGAAGGTGACGACGACCTCGGGGTAGAAGGTCTCCGCCAGGTACGACCCGGTGTCGAAGACGACGCGGTGGACCCCGGCTCCCGGGTTCCAGCCCTTGATCCGGCCGTCACCGTCGGTGTGCCCCTCGGCCACGACGCGGCCGTCGTGCTCGAGGCGTACGCGCAGGCCGGCGGCGGGGCGGCCGGTGACCGCGTCCAGCACGTGGGTGGAGAAGCTCATGTCCCCTCCTTCATGAGCTTGCCCAGCCGCAGCCTCGTGATGGCGGCCAGCTCGCCGCGGACGACCGCGCGCTCGCGCTCCTCGTCGTTGCCCAGCCGCTCCCGCAGCCGGGCCAGCATCTGGGCGCCGGTCAGCCCGGTGGCGCAGACGAGATAGACGTGCCCGAACCGCTCCTCGTAGGCCCGGTTGCCCTCGGCCAGCTCCGCGCGCAGCCCGTCCTCCACCCCGGCCTGCTCCTGCCGGGACCAGGACGCCGCCCGGCCGTCCCCGCCGGCCCGCTCCCCGATCCTGGGGTGCGCCGCCAGCGCCTCCAGCACGTCGTCCCAGCCCAGCTCCAGCACGGCCGCGCCGGCGGCGGCGAGGAGCCGGTCGAGGTCGCCGTACGGCCGCCCCGAGGCCACCTTCCCGGCGAAGGCGCGGGAGGCGCAGCAGGCGAGCAGTCCGGCCTCGGCCTCGGCCGGGGACCGGGCGTTGAAGGCGTCGAGCGTGTCGGGCATGTCAGAAGTACACACATGCGCTAGGTGCCCGGTCCATCCGCGAGAACTCCCAACTCGCGGCCCGGATGCCGGGAACTTTTCGTGGCATGCTCCAATCACATGGTGATGACGGTCTTGCCCCGGGCGTGCCCGGTGGCCAGGCCGGCCAGCGCGGCGGGCGCCCGCTCCAGCGGCACCTGGGCCTGCACGCGCACCCGCAACCGCCCCGCGTCGATGAGGTCGGCCAGGTCCGAGAGCACCTGGGGGGTGAGCCGGTTGATCACGTTCACGCCGCGCAGCTCCCGGGCGGCCAGGGCGTCGGGGTCGAGCGCGTGCAGGACGCTGCAGATCACGCCGCCCGGGCGCAGCAGCTCCTCCAGGGGCTGGGTGGCGCCGGCCGGCGAGACCAGGTCCAGCACCGCGTCGATCCCCTCGGGGTGGGCCGCGCGCACCTGGTCGGCGACCGGTCCGCGGGTGTGGTCCACGGTCTCCGCGGCCCCGAGGGCGCGGACGAGGTCATCGGCCCCGGGCGAGCTGGTGGCGATGACGCGGGCCCCGCGCAGGGCGGCGAGCTGGATCGCCGACTGGCCGACGCCGCCCGTCGCCCCGACGATCAGGACCGTCCGCCCCTCGTCCAGCCGGGCCACCTCGACCAGGTCCCTGGCCGTCCCGGTGGCGGTGGGCACGGCGGCGGCCTGCTCGGGGATCATGCCCTTGGGCATGCGGGCCACCGGCCCGTCCTGGGCGACCACGCCGTACTCGGCGTAGCTGCCCAGGCCGCGCGCGGGGTCGGTGAAGCGGCCGTACACCTCGTCGCCGGGGCGGAAGCCGCTCACCTCCCGCCCCACCGCCGTCACGACCCCGGCGCCGTCCTGGCCCATGATGAACGGGAACCTGGGCGACATCCGGTCCTTCATGGCCCCGCTGGCGATCTTGTGGTCGACCGGGTTGTAGGCGGCCGCGCGCAGGCGTACGAGCAGTTCGCCGGGCCGCGGCTCGGGCTCGGGCGCCTGGATGAGCTCGGGGTCCGCCCCGAAGTCGGAAATGGCGATGGCACGCATGGGCTCTCCCCCGTCTGGCCGCGCTTCCGCGGACGCGGTAGGGCGTTCCCCGCCCGCGTCCCCGCCAAGGCTCGCGGCCCGGCGTCTTGGAGCAAGCTTTGTGCGCGCCGCGCGGATCAGCGGAAGTGTCCGCCGCTGCGCCTACACTGAGAGTCATCATGACCCTGAAATCCCTGATCGGCGGACACGTGTCCGTCACGGGCGGCCTGGCGACGGGCGGCCTGAAATACATGGCCGAGATCGGCGCCGAGATGATCCAGGTGTTCGTCACCAACCCGCGGGGCTGGGCGCTCACCGAGGGCAAACCCGACCAGGACGCCAAGCTGGCCGAGTCGGGCGTCGAGGCGTTCATCCACGTGCCCTATCTCGTCAACTTCGGCTCGCCCAGCCCGGAGACGCTGGCCAACTCCATCGCGATCGTGCGCCACACGCTGCGGCGCGGGGTGGAGACGGGCGCCAAGGGGGTCGTGGTGCACACCGGCTCGGCAGTGACGCAGTCGCGCGACGACGCGCTGCGGCAGGTGCGCGACAACCTGCTGCCCCTGCTGGAGGAGATCCCCGAGGGCGGCCCCGACCTGCTGCTGGAGCCGATGGCGGGCCAGGGCGCCATGCTGTGCGCCACCGTCCAGGACCTCGAGCCCTACTTGGCCGCGCTCGACTGGCACCCGCGGGCCTGCGTCTGCCTCGACACCTGCCACGCCTTCGCCGCCGGTCACGACCTGGCCGCCGAGGGCGGGGTGAAGGAGACGTTCGACGCCCTGCACGCGATCGCGCCCGGACGGCTCAAGCTGATCCACGCCAACGACTCCAAGGACGTCTGCGGCGCGAAGAAGGACCGCCACGAGAACATCGGGGCCGGTCACATCGGCGCCCAGCCGTTCGCCGACCTCATGCGGCACCCAGCGGTGGCCGGGGTGCCGATCTGCATCGAGACGCCGGGCAAGGCGCCCAAGCACGCCGAGGACATCACCCTGCTGAAGAAGCTCCGCGACGGCTGACCTGGTGCCTTGCCGGCACCGCCAAGTCGGATAAAACCCCCACCGTCATTGACACCGTGATAGGGGCGCCTGCTCGCGCGATCCGGCCGCCCCCGAAGGCCGGA
>NZ_JBFANM010000117.1:22250-29255 GCF_040674815.1 Nonomuraea sp. NPDC049709 | reverse complement strand
GCTCGGCCTGGTCTACACGCTGAAGGTGTTCGACATCATCTGGATCATGACCAAGGGCGGGCCGAGCGGGGCCTCGACCACGTTCGCCACCTGGTCCTACCGGCTCGGGTTCGGCAACCTGGTGCCCTCCTTCGGCCCCGGCGCCGCGGTGGGCAACCTGCTGATCGTGATGGCCCTGGTGTTCGGGCTGATCTACATCCGCGCGCAGCGAAGGCAGGCTCTGGCGTGAGACATCTCAAGACCGCGGTCGGGCTGGTGCTGACCGCCGTGATGCTGTTCCCGGTCTACTGGATGATCAACGTGTCGTTCACCCGCGACCAGGACATGCGCAAGAGCCCGCCCAACTGGTTCCCCGTCAACGGCACGCTGGACGGTTACCGGGCGGTGCTGGAGGAGCAGCTGCCCTACCTGGGCACGAGCCTGGTGGTCGGGCTCGGCACGGTGGCTTTGACGCTGCTGCTCGCCGCGCCGGCCGCGTACTCGCTGGCCAAGCTGCGCCCGCGCGGGGGCGGGGCGCTGAGCTTCGTGCTGCTGATCGCCCAGATGATCCCCGGGATCATCATGGCGATGGGCTTCTACGCCATCTTCCTCACCACCGGCGTGCTCAACACCGTCCCCGGGCTGATCGTGGCCGACTCCACCCTCGCGGTGCCGTTCGCGGTACTGATCCTCACCACGTTCATGTCCGGCATCCCCGAGGAGCTGCTGCAGGCGGCGCGCACCGACGGCGCCGGGGTGGTGCGCACCTTCGTCTCGATCGTGCTGCCCGTCTCCCGCAACTCCCTCATCACCGTCTCGCTGTTCGCGTTCCTGTGGGCGTGGTCGGACTTCATCTTCGCCTCCACCCTCGACCAGGGCGGCGACCACCAGCCCATCACCCTCGGCATCTACCACTACATCGGCAACAACAACCAGGAGTGGAACGCCATCATGGCCACCGCCGTGATCGCCTCCATTCCCGCCACCATCCTGCTCGTCATCGCCCAGCGATACGTCGCCGCCGGCGTCACCGCTGGCGCTGTCAAAGACTAAGAAGGGACCTCGTTTCATGACCGTCGCCGCCTCAGGCCCGGTGTTCTCCCTGCGAGACATCCCGTTCAGCTATCGCGGCTCCTGGTTCGGCTTCTCGCCCGTGATCGCCAAGCACACCCACGCCGAGGACGTACATCTGGTCTCCCACCAGAGCGGCATGCACGCGATCCTGCGCCTGGTCCCTGACGCCGAGAGCACCATCAGCGCCACGCCGCACCAGCTCACCTGGAGCCGCGACGACGGACGCGTCGACCTCGCCTATGACAACGCCGACACCGTACGGCTGCGCGGCCGGGGACTCGGCCTGCGGCTGCTGGCCGCCGACCTCGTGCTGACACCGTTCAGCGGCCCGTACTTCTACCACGATCCCGTCGACGGATCGTACGTCTTCACCCTCTACCAGACCGGACGCCGCTACCGGATCACCGTGCTCAGCGGACAGGCGGAAGCTCTCGGCGTGGAGGCGCTCGGCACCGCCGACCGCGGCCTCAAGCTGACGGGCGACTGGGAGATCGCCGTCGAGGAGTACGAGACCGCGCGCACGCCCTATGCGGGCACCGACACCTTCGAGCAGGTGGTCAAAGCGGCGCGCGCCGAGTTCGACACCTTCGCCGCGGTGGTCGCCCCCTGGCGCAGCGACGCCACCCCCGCCGCCGACCTGGCCGCCTACGTCCTGTGGTCGGCCACCGTACGGCCCGCCGGGTTCGTCACCCGGCCCGCCGTGCTGATGTCCAAGCACTGGATGGACAAGGTGTGGAGCTGGGACCACTGCTTCAACGCCATCGCCCTGGGCGGCGGGCTGCCCGAGATGGCGTGGGACCAGTTCCACCTGCCCTTCGACCACCAGGACGCCGCCGGAGCGCTGCCCGACTCCGTCACCCACTCCGAGATCCTCTACAACTTCGTCAAACCCCCCATCCACGGCTGGACCCTGCGCCACCTCCCTCCGGCGGCCGAGCCGGAGGAGGTCTACCGGCTCCTGGAACGCTGGACCGCCTTCTGGCTGGATGCCCGCCGGGTCCCCGGCCACGAGCTGCCGCACTACCAGCACGGCAACGACAGCGGCTGGGACAACGCCACCACCTTCGACCCCGAGCGCGTCGTCGAGACCGCCGACCTGGCCGCCTTCCTCGTGCTCCAGATGCGCGAGCTGGCCCGCCGCGCCCCGGATCCGGCCACGGCGGCCCACTGGTCCGCCGCCGCCGACCGGATGCGCGACGCGCTGCTCGCCGAGTTGTGGACGGGGGAGCGGTTCGTCGCCCGCAGCGCGCGCTCCGGACAGAGCTGGGCCAGTGCCAGCCTGCTCGACCTCATGCCGATCGTGCTCGGCGACGAACTCCCCGAGGCCGTGCACACGGCGCTCGCCGCACGAGTCCAGGAGCACCTGACCGCCTTCGGGCCCGCCACCGAGCACCCGTCGTCGGAGCACTACCAGGACGACGGCTACTGGCGCGGGCCGATCTGGGCGCCTTCAACCGTTCTCATCGAGGACGGCCTGCGCCGCGCGGGCCACACCGCGCTGGCCGACGAGATCAGCGCCCGCTTCCGCAAGCTCTGCGAGCGGTCCGGGTTCGCCGAGAACTTCGACGCCCGTACCGGCGAAGGGCTCCGCGACCGCGCCTACACCTGGACGGCCAGCGCCTATCTGATCCTCGCCGCCGCCCACGAGCAGCGCAGACAGCGGCTTTGACGCAAGCGCGCACCGCGGCCCAGCCTGGTATCGAATCGGTTCGATGCAGCTGCTCCGAACGCCGGCGCGCGCACGCGTGGCCGCCGCCTGCCGCCGCCTGCCGGCACGAGCCTGACGTGCCGCTGTCGCCCAGCGGCGGCGAGCACGAGCATCGCGGGGCGCGCCTCGGCGAAGAACGCAGGGAAGACCAGCCCCGTTCTGGCCTCGAACGACGACTACATGGCGGAGAGGACAGCCATCAACGGATCTCCGGGCGGATGGATCAGCCTATGTGGTTGTCGATCGTCCCGCTGAGGCGGGGACCGGTGTCAATGGCGCCATCGTGCCGCTGACCCCGTTGACTCGCGTACAACCCCATGGCCGACCCGAACGCCGCCTCAACGGCTACGCCGGCCTGCCCGTTCCCGCGTCTGCCGTCCACCGGCGGGATGTCGGCGCAGGTTGGGCCGCCGGGAGCTTCAGCACCGGCGGCCGAGCGGGCCGCACGCCCGCTCGGCCGGGCGAGGTGCCCTCGCTGTCGGACCTGGACAAGCGCTGCGGGCTGCCGCCGTGCCGGAAAGGCTCGGCGGGCCGGTTGGAGTCAGCCGTAGAGGTTGACGGTGTCACCGGACGGATGGACACATTGGCCGCGGGGTTTGACGTCCCGCACAGTCTGCACGACCATGCACTCCCACGGAGCTCCATCCACCTGCACGGTGAAGTCCACGGGGTCGACCGACAGGGCCCCGGATGACGGGAAGTTGTTCTGGTAGGCGACCGCCACGTCCATGGCGGTCTCGCAGGCCTCGGCTCGTTCGCCGTCCATCTCCGCCTCGACGATCGCCCCGTCCGGGGATCGGCCGCAGTTCTGCTCTGCCTGAGCCGCCGCGCCGGCGGTGAGCGTTCCCGCCGCGACCAAAGCCGCGACGCCGTGTCTGATGATCGCAACCATGTGTCCTCCCATGCCGCGTGGTCCGGACACCTCCAGGGTCGCCCGGCCCGCCCCCGCGGCGGGTCATGGCGGGCCGAGGACTGCGCCCGGCCCTGGAAAAGCCCGACCCCCGCAACGGCGATCCAAACCTGACGGGGCATCTGGAATGCGCATGAGCGGTGCGTCCGGCAGGAACGGCAGAGTCGTTCTTCATCGTGGCGTTGCCCTGCGCTGACCGTTGTCCGGCCCATGCTGGTGACAGACCAGACCACGACGTTCGGGGGTGAGGGTGATGATCCGAATCGGTCTGACCCTGGCGGCCGCGGCCATCGCCGGACTGTTCCCGGCCGCCCAGGCCGGCGCCGAGCCCGTGCCGCAGCAGTTCATCTCCTGCGAGCGCGGCTCCAGCAACCAGAGCCTGACCATCGCGACCACCCGGGAGAAGGACGAGGCCTGCACCACGGCGGCGAAAGTCTCCGACGCCTACAGCACGGAAGTCGACCTGCTCGACAGCAAGGTGCCGTTCACCGTCGAAGCCGACGGGAGCACCTGGAGCTGCGACACGGACTCCACCGGCGACACGCGCTGTGTCTCCGCCGATGAGCAGGTCTGGCTTTCCTCCTCCTGACAGCGGGCAGGTCGACGAAGGGGGCGTGCTGGATCCCGCAGCATCCACCTGAGAGAGAACCACCTTGCGATGGGCGCCGCTGCGCCGTAAATCCGTGGCGGGGTGGAGCGTGCCTCACTATGGTGAGACACGTTTTCACCTCGCGGCTGCTGACCCACGAGGCCTGTGGCGACGGTCCTGTTCCGTCGTCCTCTGTGGCGCGCTCTCAACCGCGCCACCTTCTTGCAGTTCTTTTCAGCAGCCCAAGGACTTCACCATCATGCGTATCCGTCAGGATCGCCGTCTCGTCCGTCATGACGAGCAGTGGCTCACTCTCCCGAACCCCTGGAACGTCCCCGTCGACATTTGCGCCGACGAGCGCGTCCCCCTCGAACCGGCGGCCGTCGACGAAGTGCTGTCGGTCCTGGAGACCGCCGACACCCTCGCCCGCCTCGCCGAGGCCGTGCCCGGCCACGACGGCCCGCCGCCCCGCCTGATCCGTCTCGTCCTCACCCCCGACTTCCACAAGGGAGCGGGCATCCCGATCGGCACGGTCATCGAGACCGAGGGCGCACTGCTCCCGCAGGCGGTCGGCAACGACGTCAACTGCGGCATGCGGCTGGAGGTCACCTCGCTCACCGTGGAGCAGGTACGGCCCCGCCTGGACGCCCTGGAACGGCGGCTGCGGCACCTGTTCTTCGAGGGAGGCCGCCGCATCGCCCTCACCCCCGCCCAGCGGGAGGCCCTCCTGCGCGACGGGCTCCCGGGGCTCTTGCTCACCGGCGACGCCCCCTGGCAGGGTCACCAGCCGACCGATGCCGAGGACTGCCTGGACCGCACGCACGCTCCGGCGCACCCGACCGGCACCGCCGCGGCGTTCGCCGACTGGATCACCAGCGCGGGCGGCACCGCGGCCGCCAGCCACGACAGCCTCATCGGCAGCATCGGCGGTGGCAACCACTTCGCCGAGCTGCAGTACGTGGCACGGGTCCACGACCCCGCCGCCGCGTACGCGTGGGGCCTGGCAGAGGGCGCGGTCGTCCTGATGGTGCACAGTGGTTCGCTGTCACTGGGGCACCAGGCCAACGCCACGGCGCTGGATCGGCTGCGCCGGACCTGGCCGCCGGGATTGTCGCGCCCCCGCAACCAGCTCCTGCCGTTCCTGCTGGACGAGCGTACGGCCGCCGCCCGACGACGGTACCTGGACGCGTTCGGCAACGCCGCCAACTTCGCCTCAGGCAACCGGTTCTTCCTCGCCCTCACCATGCGGGCCGGGCTCGCCGCCGAATGCGGTCAGATGACGGCGCGGCTGGTGTACGACGCGCCGCACAACCTGCTCTGGCAGGACGGGGACCGCGTCGTCCACCGCAAAAGCGCGACGCCTGCGGGTGGTCACGAGCAGATGACCGGCGGCCCGTACGCGATGTGGGGCGAACCCGTGATCGTGCCCGGGTCGATGGGATCGTCCAGCTACCTGCTGCGCGGTCACGGCAACGCCCGCACGCTGGCCAGCGCCTGCCATGGAGCCGGACGGCGCGTCCCGCGCGGCGCCACCGCACGGGCCGGCGACCGTGACCTTGACGCGTTCCTGCGGGATTTCCGCGTGGTCACGCCGCTGGACCACCGCGATCCGACCGTGGCGCGCCGCACGGACGTGATGGCGGCCTGGCGGCGCGACCTCAAGCAGGAAGCTCCGTGGGCGTACAAGGACATCGGGCCCGTGGTGTCGAGCCTGCACGCGGGCGGGGTGGCGGACCCGGTGGCCGAGTTGCGCCCCCTGCTCACCGTCAAGGGCTGACCGCCACCGGGTGGTGTTCCGCGTCGAGGACGGCGGGCCCCGCTGATCCGCGGCCAACCCCAGGGCTCGGCACGCTCGCGAGCCTCGGCGGTGCGTGGCAGCGGGCGGTTTTCTCGGCCACTCCCGGGTGTGAAGCTTTTCGGGCCCGGGCGGTAATGACACATGACCGGGCACGCCGAGAAAGGCTCCCATACATGATCATCCATAGCGAGATCGTCGAGGCCGACGACGCCAGCGTGATCGGGCGGTCGTTACACGAGCCGGACGTGTTCGCCGTCCTCTTCGACCGGCACGCGCCGCTCCTGCACCGTTACGCGGCCAGGCGCCTGGGCCCCGCCGAGGCCGAGGACGTGGTGGCCGACGCCTTCCTGGCCGCCTTCCAGCACCGGGCCGAGTACGACAGGACCCGCACAGACGCGCGGCCCTGGCTGTACGGCATCGCCTCCAACCTCATCGGCAAGCGGCGCCGCGCGGAGACGACCCTGTACCGCGCCTATATCCGCAGCGGCGTGCATCCGGCCGCGGCCACGGCGGTCGAGGACGGCGTCAACACGCTGGCCGTCAACCGGCCGCTGGCTCGGGCCCTGCTGGCACTCAAGCCGGCCGACCGGGACGTGCTGCTGCTCGTGGCGTGGGCCGAGCTGAACTACCGGGAGGTCGCCGAGGCGCTCGCCATCCCCGCGGGCACGGTCGCCTCGCGACTCAATCGGGCCCGCCGGCAGATCCGTGAAGCACTTCGAGAAGGAGAATGACGATGGACGAGCTGACGACGATGTGGCGGTCGATCCCGCCCGCGACCCCCGAGCAACTCGCCGGGGCACGGCAGCGGCTGCTCGACGGGATGCGTGCACCGCGCAGGCGGGCGATCACCGTTCCGCGGCTGGTCGCGGCCGCGGGGGGGGGGGGGGGGGGGCCGGCCGGCAGCGGGCGACCGGGGCGTGGTCCGCCTCGCACTGGCCGGACAGCTG
>NZ_JBFANM010000117.1:0-22240 GCF_040674815.1 Nonomuraea sp. NPDC049709 | reverse complement strand
CCGTTCAGGGGGTGTTGGCGGGCGCGTTCGGGGCGGCGGCCGCCGCCACGACCGCGGTCCTTCAGGCCGGATCGCCCGTGTACGCGGTGGCCAGGAGCGCCGACGGCACGATCACGGTGACCGTCCGCGAGCTGCGCGACCCGGACGGGCTGGAGGCCGAGCTGGGCGCGGCGGGCGTCAAGGCGGACGTGACCTTCCTGGACCCGGGCGAGCGCTGCCGGACGCCGCGATTCACCGGAGCGGACCCGTCGTACGGCGGTCCGCCGGTGTCGCAGGAGGAGCTGAGGTGGGGGGCCGAGCATTGGCGCTCTCTCCAGGCCGTCCGGACGGAACCGGGGCGCGGCTTCGTCATCCGTCCGGAGCTTATTCGAGAGGGCGAGACGCTCGTCATGGAGTTCAGCGAGCACCCACGGGCCGGCGTGAAGTGGGAGATGGGCTCGTGGCTGGCCGCGGCGGGCTCCCCGGTGACGCCGTGCGTGCGGGTGCGGAGCACGGGCTGATCGCGTACGAAGTCGTGCGCATCCCGGGCTCGGGGGCGTTCGCGGCCCGGGCCGTCGCCGGATGACTCCAGCGCGAAACAGATCTCGCTCCGGATCATTTCCGGAGCACCGCTTCCGCAGGAACGCAAAAGCGGTCAGGCGGCGAGGTGCCGCGACTCGGAGAATAGCGGCATGAGCAAAGCCGACAAAGTTCCCTCTGATCGGTTGCGGGAGTTGGTGGACACCATCCTGGCCGCGTTCGACGAACGGGTCGACGGATGGCAGATCGCCGGCCGGGCCTACACGAGCCGGTTCCACTTCGACCGGCTCGTGTCCGCCGGGCTCGGTGAGGCGCCCGCCGCTTTTCGCCGCCGCCTGCTGCTGGAGCGCGCCGCGTGGCGGCTGACCCTGGGATGTTCGGTGACCGACGCCGGGTGGGAGGCCGCCTACAACTCGACGGAGGCGTTCTCCCGCGCCTTCCGGCGGGCGTACGGCCGGCCGCCGAGCGCCTTCGCCCGCACGCGTGCGGACTTCCGGCTGCC
Organism: Nonomuraea sp. NPDC049709; assembly: GCF_040674815.1. Classification (NCBI taxonomy): domain Bacteria; kingdom Bacillati; phylum Actinomycetota; class Actinomycetes; order Streptosporangiales; family Streptosporangiaceae; genus Nonomuraea; species Nonomuraea sp. NPDC049709. The sequence goes on along the minus strand of NZ_JBFANM010000117.1, from coordinate 21,219 downwards.
CGCGCGCAACGGCGTCCACTTCCATCCCCCCGCCGGGATGTTCCTGTCCGACCGAACGACGACGGAGACCGACATGGATCTGACGGAACGCCTCCTCGACCACGACCTCTGGCTCACGGGACGCCTGCTGGACAGCGCCCGCGAGCTCACCGCCGAGCAGCTCGACCGCGAGATCCGGCCCGGTCACACGGTGCTCGACTTCGACGGGCCGGAACCGACTGTCCGGCGCATGCTCGAACGGCTGGTCTGGACCAAGGAGGTCTGGACCGCGGCCATCGCCGGGCGGGTCCTGCCCGACGGCGGGGACGACTCGGTCGAGGCGCTGCGGGCGCGCTGGGCGCGGGCGGGGGCGGAGTTCCGCGCGCTCGCGGCCGACGTCGACCGGCGGCGGGCCTGGGACGACACCTTCATCGACGCGTTGTGCGATCCGCCGCAGAGTTTCACGCTGGGCGGCGTCATCGCGCATGTGCTGACGTTCTCGGCCTACCGCCGGCAGGTCCTGACCGAAGCCCTTGCCGCGGTCGGCTGTCACGACGTACCGCCCGCTTGCCCCATGGAGTGGGAGCGCGGGCAGCTCGCCGAACGGCCGCTCACCTCCGACCAGCTCCGAGGGCACGGGGAGGCCGGGTGACCGCCACACCCCAGGCCGCCGTCCGCGCGTGGTGGCAGGCCATGCAGGACCGGGATCCGCGTACGCTCGGCGAACTCACGCTGCCCGACTACCTGTCCTCGGGCGGTCCCGCGGGCCGGTCCGTCGGCCGGGCCGCCCTCCTCGCCGAGGCGACCGCCTTCTTCGCCCAGGCCCGGATCGACGCGTGGTCGCTGGACGACGTCGAGGTGCGCCAGTACGGCGACACGGCGGTCTGCGCCTACCGGTGGAGTGAGACGGGCACCCACCTCGACGCCCGGTTCGAACTGCACGGTCTGGCCACGGACGTCCTGGTCCGCCGGGACGGCCGGTGGCTGCATCTGGCCCACCACGTCAGCGGGCTGCCGGCAACGGCGGACGCCGACGGCGGCGAGCGGCAGCACCCGTTGACCGGCCGGTCATGACGTCCACGGGCAGCAGATAGACCAGGACGACGCGAAGGGCGGACTCGGCGGCCCGCACCAGGGTCATGACTCAGTGCGTCCGCCGTTCGTGGGCAGGGCGAAGAGGTTGCCGTTCGAGCCGCCGACGTAGACGGCCCCCTGCGACGGCCACCGGACCGGCGGCGCACAGGTCGAGGGCTTGGTCGCGCACGGGCGGCCCCAGCGATCATGACAGCGACGGGCGATCAGTGGACGCCGCGGACGGTCCCGCCGTCCACCCGCAGGGTGGTGCCCGTGACGTAGTCAGCGAGCGGGCCGCTCAGGTAGAGGACGGCGGCGGCGATCTCCTCGGGACGGCCCATCCGGCCGACGTCGTTGGGCACCAGTTCCTCGATCGCGTTGCGTTCGATGTCCTCCCACGTCTCGCCCCAGCCGCGGGCCGGAGCAAGGTCGGTGAGGAATCGCTGGACGCTGTCGACCAGGATGGCGCCGGGGGCGACGGTGTTGGCCGTGATCCCGGTCCCCTTCAACTGGCGGGCCAGCGAGACCGTGAGATTGTGGCGGGCGGCCAGCGTGGCGGCGTAGTGGGGCAGGTCGGCGCTCGGCTGCAGGGCGAGTCCGCCGCCGATCTGGATGACGCGACCCCAGCCGCGCTCGTGCATGCGGGGAACCAGGCGCAGGATCATCCGGACCCCGGAGATGACGTTGACCTCGTAGGTGTGGCTCCAGTCGGCGGGGGTGGCCTCCTTCCATGAGCGGTGGGGATAGGCGCCGGCGTTGTTGACCAGGATGTCGATCGGGCCGCCGGCCAGCGCGGCCGCGGCCACGGCGTCGGCACCGTCGTCCGTGGCCAGGTCTCCGATCGCGACATGAGCGCGGCCGCCGGCTGTCCGGATGGCGGCGGCGACGGTTTCGGTACGCAGGCGGTCGCGGCCGTGCACGACGACGTCGGCGCCCTCGGCGGCCAGGGCCTTGGCGATGGCTTCGCCGAGGCCGGAGCTGGAGCCGGTGACCAGGGCGCGCCTGCCCGTGAGTTGAAGATCCATTCCATCCTCGCATCGTGGTTCGGGGGCGAGACGCATCGCACTCCCGATATCTACACCCGTAGACTTACCTTGAAGTATACACTCGTAGACATGAGTGATGCCGCCCAGCCCAGCTCCCTCCACGGCCGATCGCAACCTCAGGACTCCACCCCTGCCAGGCGCAGGCGCGACGCCGCCGCCACCCGGCAGGCCATCCTGGACGCGGCGGTCGTCGCCTTCACCCGGTACGGCTACGACGGGGTGGGGGTCCGCGACATCGCGCAGAGCGCGGGCGTGACCGCGATGCTCATCAACCGCTACTTCGGATCGAAGGAACGGCTGTTCGCGGAGGCCGTCGACGTGGCCTTCGAGCCCCGTACGGTGATCGCGGGCACCGGCGCGGAACTGGCCGGCGAGACCGCGCGAGCGCTGGTCGCGCGGACGGCGCCGGAGGCGGAGGAGCTCGGGCCGTTCCTGCTCATGCTGAGGTCGGCGGCCAATCCCGGAGCCGCGCAGATCATGCGCGAGGCGATCGGGCGGCACGCCGGGCGGCACCTCACCGAGGAACTGTCCGGTGCCGCAGCCGGCGTCCGGGCGGAACTGATGCTCTCCCTGCAGGCGGGGGTGTGGCTCATGCGCAGCGTTCTGGGCACGAAGGCACTGACCCAGGGACGGCCGCAGGAGCTTGCCCAGTGGATCGAGTCGCTCTTTCAGGTGCTGGCCACACCCGCTACCGCCGCATCACCGCCGCCGGAACCAGAAGGGCCATGAAGGCTCGGCAGCCCGCAGCGGCGATCCCGGTCCCACCACTGGGCCGGCGCGCCTTGACCTCGCTGGAGTGCTCTCCTGGACAACCGCTGCGTCGGTGAGGCCGCGTTCGGCGGGACGACCTTCACCGGCGACGCCGCGTGCGGGACTACCGGGGTGGCCTGACTTCGCGATGCCGCACGGCCGGGGCGCCGCCCAGCTCGTCCAGCAACTCCACGAGCAGTGCCCGGCACTCCGCCAGCCGCCGCTTCCCGCCGCGCCCGGCCAGCTGAGCCTCCAGCGCCTCCCGTGCCCGCCGTGCCGCCGCCACGGCCTCCTGGCCCCGCCGTGTCAGGTGCACCCGCCGGATCCGGGCGTCACCCGGGTCGGCGAGGCGCTCCACGTAGCCGAGGCGTTCGAGCTCGGCGACGGTCTTCGACGCGGCCTGCTGGGTGACGCCCAGCTTGGGGGCCAGCTCGCCCACCGTGGGTCCGCCGCCGCCGACGAGGTGCTGGAAGACGTACCCGTGCGAGAACCGCAGCCCCGCGAAGCCCTGGTCGGCCAGGCTTTGTTGGACGACCTCGGCGGCCGCGAAGCCCACGAACAGGGCGAGCGTCCCGGTGTCCAGATCACCGGTCAGGACAGGCTGCATGCCCCCATTCTGCACTTGACAACCATAGTTGTGCAACTGTAGTTGTACAACTATGGTTGTTGACATGACGAACCTTCAACAGCATCCCAACGTGGACCTTGCCGTCCGCTACCACGAGGCGGTGGCGAAGGGCGAGAGCGCCGACCGGTTCCTCCATCCCGACGTCGTGCACCACGAGTTGCCCAACGCGCTGTTCCCCGACGGCGTCGTGCGCGACCTCGACGGCCTTCGCGTCGCGGCGGAACGCGGCCGCACCACGATCCGCGACCAGCGTTTCGAGGTGCTCAACGCGGTCGCTTCCGGCGACCAGGTCGCCCTCGAGGTGCTCTGGACCGGCACCCTGGCCGTCCCGGTGGGCGACCTTCCCGCGGGCCATACTCTGCGCGCCCACATCGGCACGTTTCTGCGCTACCGCGACGGCAGGATCATCGCTCAGCGCAACTATGACTGCTACGAACCCGCGAGCCGGCCCGGGACCGCGCCGAACGGGCCGCGTTCGGCATCGTAAAGGAGCGCCGTGCACCGCTCGGGCACCGCCGTCTCCGGCACCGGCCGGCCCGCCGCGCAGCGGCAGCTCGGCGACGTGGCGCGCCTCGAACGCCGGCGCCCTGCACCGGCGCATCAGCCGGACGTCGGCCCGATCCCCATCTGGGCTTCGGCGGCAGGAGATCCGGGTGTCGCGGTACCGGCGGGCTGCTGCCCGAGGTGGTACGCGTAGCGGACCGCCACCTCGCCCACTCGGATCTCCATCCCCGACGAGAGACCACGCCGGGGGCGCTGCGACGCCACGGCCTCGACCGGGCCCCCGATGGTCAGCGGCCGACGCATATCGATGGCGTCGATTGGATGTGGCTGGTTCAGAAGCGCCAGCGGGTTGCGCTGAAGCCTTCCTCCTTGCCGAACGCGAACACCACCGTCGGCGCGACCGCGAAGACGTGCTGAGGATCGCTCAGGGAGGTGTCGGCTGGATCGTGGAACTCTCCCTCCCTGACGATCGGGTGCCACCACGGATACTTGGCCGGGAACAGGTCCGCGATCCGTTGCAGCCTGGCTGCGTCGCGGACGATGTGAGCCGTGCCCTCGACCACCAGGTCGACGTCGTGACCGGGAACGGTGACGGCGCAGCTGTCATTCTCCGCGAGATTACGGGCCTTGCGGGTCTGCCGGCCGGTGCTGAAGCAGACGGCACCTTCCAGCCAGACGCCCAGCACCGGCACCATGTGCACCCGCCCGCCCGTGCCGGACGTCGCGAGCAGACAATTCTCGCTGTCGCTCAGCCGTGTCCGTACGTCGGCCCAGGTGAGTTTCGTCAGCGGTGCGCCGCCAGGGCTGGACAGCTTCTCGGCTATCGGTTCTGATTCTGCCATTTCCGCTCCTAAATGGTTGTCGGGCGTGGTGGCGTGTCAGCCGAGGCCGGATCGGGCGATGACGTTGGTGATGCTGATGCGAACTGCGGTGAATCCTTCCCGTACGAATGATTCGGCGATGTCCTTGGCTGGTTGGGAGGGGTAGTAGCGGTTGGCGATGCCGGTGGCGATGTGTTTGATCTGGTCCGGCTCGGCGGAGACGTGTGCTTCGCCTTCGATGGTGACGAAGCTGTAGGGTTGCCGCTCATCGCTGACACAGAGTGCGATTCGCCGGTCGCGGGCCAGGCTTTTGCCCTTGACGCTCCCAGGGGACAGGGTGAAGGCGAGCTCGTCGCCGTCGAGGACGAAGCAGACGGGGGTGACGTGGGGCCGCCCGTCGCGGCGGGTGAGAGCTACGTGGGCAAGCTTCGTACCCGCTGTGAGGAAGGAACGCCATTCGTTGTCGGTCATTGTTGTCATCGGTGTGTTTCCCTTCTTTCGAGGTTGCGATCTCTGACCGTGTGATTGTCGCCGCCGCCACCAGCCGCTGGCAGGCAGCCAGCGGCGTCCGGGCGGCTCTTCCCAGAGCTCCTGGCGCCCGCGGGCACGGCCGTCATGACCGATCTGCCTGCCGCTCGCGCAGGGATCCAGCGACGGCTTGCTGCGCCAGGAAGAGCAGGAGCCCCGTAGCGAGGGCGGTGGCGCCCAGCCAGGTTCTGCCGGTGTGCTCCAGCAGTGCCGTGCCGGCCACCGGGCCGAGGGTGGCGCCGAGGCTCCAGGCGCTCGAAGCGACGCCCATGTATCTGCCGTGCAGATCGGGCGGCGCCAGGTCAGCGAACGTGGCGCCGAACTGGACGGCCATCCCGATCTGCCCGAGGGTGAGGGTGAGGACCGCGGCGGCATGGCCTGCGCTGCTCTGCGTCACGGCGGCCAGGCCGCCGCCCACGCCCACCAACAGCATCGAGGTGGCGAGTACCGTCCCGCGGTCACGATGCGCCAGCACAGCGACGGCCGGCGGCTGAAGGATGACGATGGCGAGCCCGTTGAGGGCGAGCACGGTGCCGTACGTGGCCGCGCCGTGCCCCTGCGCTGTCATCAGCAGCGGCAACGTGGTGAACGCCAGCATGAGCAGCGTGAAGTAGGCCACGTGGATCAGCGTCATGGTGACCATCAGGCGGTCGCCGAGCAACGCCGGCAGCAGCGCACGTCGAGGGTGGCTCGACGCCGAGCGGGTCTCCGGCACCGCGGCTACCACGATCGACGCCGCAACCAGCATGGCGACCGCGTTCAACCAGAACAGCAGGCCGTAGCCGCGACTCACCAAGACCCCGGCGCCCGTTGCGGCGATGGAGTACCCGAGGTTCGCAGCCCAATAGAGCAGGCTGTACGCCCGCACCCGCTGTTCGGGCGGGAGGTCCGCCACGGCCGCCGAGCCTGCCGGGCGGAAGAGCCCCGCGGTCAGGCCGTAACCTACTGCCGCGGCCCAGATGACCGGCGTCGTGCCGGCGGACCCCAGGGCGACCAGCGCAATCGACGTCCCAAGGAACCCGAGGAGCATCGTCTGCCGACGCCCGAGCCGGTCCCCGAGCCATCCCCCCAGCAATTGCGACCCGAAGTCGCCGATGCCCACAGCCGCCAGCACGGCACCGGCCGCCGTCGGAGTCATCCGCTGTTCCTGGGTCAGGTACAGCACAAGCATCGGCTGCACGAACGCGCCGGCTCGAGCAACGAGGTGGCACGCCCCGAGGGCCCACGCCAGGGCTGGTAGCCCGAACGGTGGCCTGCGTGTGAGGCTCCCTGCACCGGTGTCGACTCTTGTGGTCGGGACTGTCATGCCGTCGACGCTAGAAGCAGTGATCGATCGAGAAAAGCGAATGTTTACGATCGAATCCATCGGAATGTGTTATACATGCAGCTATGGCGGACGTCGACCTGCGGCAGCTGATGACGATGATCGCGATCGCGGAGGAGGGGACGTTCTCCCGAGCGGCGAACAGGCTGGGCTACACCCAGTCGAGCGTGAGCCAGCACATCGCAGCGCTGGAGAAGGCTCTTGGCGGCTCAGTGTTCGATCGCCCCGGTGGTCCAAGGCCGGTGCGGATAACTCCTCTCGGAGCCGTGGTGCTCGAGCAGGGCAGGGAGCTGCTGGCGAAAGCAGAAGCGCTGGCACATGCGGTCGATCGATTCAAGGCCGGCGATGGCCGGATCGACGTCGGCACCCTGCAGAGCGTCTCCAACGTGATCCTTCCCACCGTGCTGCGCCGCCTTCGGGACGAGCATCCCGACTGCGAGATCAGGCTCTCGGAAGCCGAGCCGGACGAGGCGCAGATCGGCGAGCTCGACCTCCTGTTCTACGACGGACCGATCAGCGATGAAGCGGACCACGTCCTGCTGATGGAGGACCCCTACTTGGTGGTGGCGCATCCAGGAGACCTGCCGGCGGGCCCGGTGCCCGCGGAGAGGCTGGACGGGAAGGCGATGGTGGCCTGGCCAGCGACCTGTGACCAGCCCAGATTGGAGAAGTTCCTCGCGGACGCGGGCGCACAGCCGCGCATCGTGTTCCGCTCGGGGGGCAACGAAACGATCCTGTCGATGGTGCACGCCGGGATGGGGCTCGCCGTTCTGCCCTGGCTTGCGATTCACCACGTCGTGTGCCGCTCCTGTGGCGCGATTCACGGACCGGAAGGTTGGGCAGATCTGCAGGTGCACGAACTTGACCCCACACCCACGCGCGAGATCTACCTTCACTGGCGCCCCGGACGCGGCGGTCAGTCGCCGCTCGCCGCCCGCACCATCGAGATCGCCGTTGAAGTCGCGCGTGAGCTGGCTCAGCAGGCTCCGGCACCCAGACCAGGAGAAGGTTGAAGAAGTCAGGTAAGAGCGGGCCGGGACCGTGGGCAAGGGCCGCTTCGACGCGCAGTCGTTCCTCTGAGGCGGCGCCAGGCGGGCCCCGCTTCTCCAGGGGGTCCCGGCTCCGCCGCCGAGTTCCGCTCGAACCGCTCACCCGCGCTCTGCGGGTGGGCCGGCCGACCTAAGAGCTGGTCGGCGGGGCGACGACCAGCTCGGTGTCCGGGTCGTGGTCGACCTGCGGAGGGCCGGCGACGATCATGGTAGCTCGGGCCCACGGCCGTTCTCGCAACATGAACGGCAGCTCCTCCAGCAGCCAGTTCGCCACGTGCTCCAGCTGCTCGGGGGAGTCACCGTCGCGGACGGCCAACAAGCGCTCTTGCTCGTCGAGGTCACCCTGCATCCACACCGAGGCGTCCAGCCACGGCGCAAGCTCTTCGCGGATGATGCCGGTGCCCTCGACCCAGACGCAGTCGGTGCCGGCGGGGATGGCGATCGATCCGGGCCGGCCCCGGGCGATCCAGGCATCAGGGCGGAAGTCCACCGCCTCGCCCCGGTGCAGGGGTTGCAGGATGTTCTCGACGAGCACGGCGCCCCAGTCGAAGTAGGCGTGGTTCCAGGCGATGTCGTCGGTGTGCACGATGGCGGAGCCGGGCACCACCTTGCGTAGCCGCGCGGCCAGGGTCGTCTTCCCGGCGCCGCCCCGGCCGTCGATCGCGATCACCCGCGGACGTCCGGTGACGCCGGGTGACGCATCGCGCAGCTGCCGGACGGCATCGAGCACGGTCACCACCCGCCGGCCGACGGCCTCGGTCTCGCCTGGACGTAGACGCATCGACAACCTGCCTCCGGAGGTGAGGACCCGGGTCGGGCCTGCCGCATTCCCATGGTCTCTCACAGACGGTCAGCCACGAGTCCATGGGCGCGAACCGTCCGACAACCCCGCCGCTGCCCGGTCGAGCGCCTCCAGGTCCTCCGCGGCCGGGGCACTCGCCGCTCGCAGATCGCGACGAGAGCTCGCCGATTCTCCTCCGGAAGCCATGCAGCGGCATTGTGATTTTGGGTGCGAGGGCGTCGTCGTCGCTGTCATGAAGGCGCGTGCTCGTGCGATGCCTGCTGGACGGATGCCGGAAGGGTGGCGGTGTGGCGGGCGATGTCCAGGAAGTGGGGCATGCCGGGAGAAGCTCAGGCGTTCGCCGAGGATCAGGAACGTGGTCGAGGAATTACGGCGCAAGGTTCCGATGGTGGCGGTCTCGTGTTCGGGGCCATCGCCGGGGCGGTTACTCGCCCCGGCGATGGCGGCGTGGTCCGCCGTCACAGGCTGTCAGACGCGGGTCCACTTCTGGTTGGCGCCGCCGGTGCAGGTCCAGATCTGCATCCTGGTGCCGTTGGCGGTGCCGGCGCCGGTGACGTCCAGGCACTTGTTCGCCCCGACGGCGGTGATGCTGCCGTCGGCGTTGAGGCGCCACTTCTGGTTGTTCTGCCCGTTGCAGTCCCAGATGATCACCGCGGTGCCGTCCGCCGTCCCGGCGCCGTTCACGTCCAGGCACTTCCCGCCGTAGACCCGCAGCTCACCGGAACTGGTGGAGGTCCACCGCTGGTTGGCCTGCCCGTTGCAGTCCCAGATCTGCGCCGCCGCGCCGTTGGCCTGCGAGGCGCCGCTGACGTCCAGGCACCGGCCCGACCCCACACCCCGCAGCGCGCTCGTGTCCGGCGGATCCGGGTCGCCGCCTCCCAGCTGCGTGAAGAATTCCCAGACCACCGGCCTGGTCCAGGAATTCTCGCCGGGCTCGAAGTCGCCAGGCCTCCCGTCCACGGGACCCGGGGTGTGGCCCGCGTCGAACGCCGCCCATGCGACCGGATACCCGGTTCGGCATCCCGAGTAGTAGGTGACGATGTGCGTCAGGCTGCCCTGCGCGGGCTCCGGCGGGTTCTGGGGCGTGCAGCCGTTATTCCTGACGAACCTGTCACGTAGCGACCGGCCCGCGGAGATGTTGAGCACCGGATCCCTGAGGCCGTGCAGCCCGATGTACGCGACGGGCTCCGTGCCGCCGCTGCACCCGCTGAGCTGCCCGCCGGCGTAGACCGCCACCGCGCGGAATACCGTCGCCCGGGCGCACGCGAGCGCGTAGCTCATGCCGCCGCCGTAGCTGAAGCCCAGGGCGAAGCGCTGCGAGGTGTCCACACAGAGGTCCGCCTCGATCCTCCGGATCATGTCGTCGACGAAGGTGACGTCCTCACCGCCCGAGTTGGCCCAGCCGTTGTTGAGGCCCTGGGGCGCGACGAAGATCGCGGTGTTGTTCGACAACGCCCTGAGGCCGTAGTACGACCACGGATAACCGCTGGTTCCGCCCGAGTCGACATCGTTGGCGGTGCCGCCGTTCCAGTGGAATCCAAAGATCAACCGGTAGGGGGTGGTATTGGTGTAGTTGTCGGGAATTCTCAGGATGAAGCTACGATTTCTGCCGTTCGTGGTAATCGATTGATTACCGCTTCTGAGCGTCGGAGCCTTGCCGCATCCCGCGGTGGGCGCGAGGGCGCTCTGTTTTGCGAGCGAGGGGGTCGCGCTGTCGCCCAGCGCCGTCTGCGCCGTGGCCGGAACGAGCAGCAGTGCCGCCGACGCGACAGCGGTGAAGAGGAATCTAAGTCTCGACATCACGCAAATTCCTTTGCCCTTCTCGTGGTGACACACGTGAATAGGAAGCCACTTCCATCACCTTGAAGGCGTCGGCCGCCGGCGCGTCTGGTCGCTTATTCGGTGATACCGGGCCGGCCCGGCGCGTAACGTTTTGTCAATCGAAACCCGCCGCCACCGGTGCGCATTTGCCGACTGGCTGAATTTCCTGGGTGTTAGCGCTAACTCAACGCCGCTGTAATCGATTCTCCCTTCTTTCGGGCGGCTGATGGCGATGGTGCAGCGGAGCAAATATGACCGTGACAAGACCTGTCAAGGCTCGGCCGGCTCGAGGTTGGGGGCCCTCGCCCGGGAGGGCCAGGTCGCTCCTCCGTCTGACCAGGACAAGCGGCCGCGGCCACCGCTGGTCTGTCGCGATGAAACTTTCACGTGTGCCCGGGCCGGGTGGCCGGTCTCCCGGGGTGCGTCCGTGCTGACACCGCGGCCGTACGGGATCGGGCGTTCCGCCGCGGCGGGCGATCCAGCGGAAGCGCATCCGACCGGCGGCGCTCATCGGCGATGCGTGCACTCCCGCCGAGCCGGTTCGACCAGGCCGGATCAGTGGGACGTGAAGAAGAGGCGCTGCTGGATCTCCCGGCGGTAGTCGTCGAGGGTGTTGTCGATGTGCATGGCCGCGGCCTGGGCGGCCGCTTCGGGGTCGCCGGCGCGGATGGCCTGGTAGATGGCGTCGTGCTCCTCGACGGCCTTGGCGGCGTGGCCGCCCACCGAGCCGCGCAGCCCGATGAGGCTCGACTGCGCCTGCAGCCTGCGGGCCTCCCGCACGGCGACCTGGAGGAACATGTTGTGCGAGGCCGTGGCGATGGCGGTGTGGAAGGCGTCGTCGCCCTCGTTGAACATCTCCTCGCGTCCGGTCTCGAAGCCGCGGCGGCACAGGTCGGCCGCTTCTTCGATGGCCCTCAGCTCGGCAGGGGTGGCGCGGCGGGCGGCCAGCCGGCTGGTCTCCATCTCCTGCGCCCGGCGGAACTCGAACAGCATGTAGACGTGGTCGAGGTCGGTGGGGAGGAAGAACGACCCCCAGCGCCCGGTGCCCAGCATCCCCTCGTCGTCGGCCACGTACAGGCCGCGGCCCTTCTGGGCGCGTACCCGGCCGAGCGCGGAGAGTATCTTCACCGCCTCGCGTACCACGGTGCGGCTGGTGCCCAGCTGCTGGGCCAGCTCGTTCTCGGTCGGCATGCGGTCGCCCGGACGAAGGCCGAGCCGGACGATCAATTCCAGCACCTGCTCGGCCGCTACCTCGTAGCCCGGCCGGTATCCGCTCTCGCGCGGGGTGTCGGTCACCGTGCTTCCTCCTCGCCGTTCCCTGCAAGAGTATGACTGATCAGACGGCCCTCTCCGGTGCAGCCTTTTTCCGATGAGTACGACTCATCTGAACGGTTCATCTGAGGTTGATCGCCGCGCACGCGCGCGGTGACAGGCATCACTGCTGGTGAAGCCGCAAAACGCCGCACCACGGCCGGTCTCACGGTGTGCGAACGATGAAATAAGCGGGCTTAAGGTCTTGACGGGTATCCCCACTCCCAACGTAATTAGAAGCGAGGCCCCGGGGAACGCGCTCCTGCCGGAGCCTCCGCGGCTGGATCGCATGGGCGCGGTGTGGAGGCGTCCCGCGGACCGTGTCGCAGGAGCCGCCTCCGCTCCACCCCGGAAAGGCGTCACCTGCCTGAGGGTCAGGGCGTGACCTGGCCATACCCCTACCCCCCAAAGGAACGACTGTGCCATTACCCTCGCCCGTCACGATGCTGAGACCGATCCTGATGGGCATCGCCGCCGTCCTGGCCGCGGCGTCCGCCCTCGTTGCCCCCGCCACCCCGGCCTTCGCGGCCACCACGACCCTGTACGCGTCACCCGCCGGCACCGGCACCGCCTGCACCTCCACCCAGCCGTGCTCGCTGTCCGCGGCGCAGACGGCGGTACGTTCGCTGAACGCCGGGATGTCCGGTGACATCGTCGTGGAACTGGCCGGCGGGGTGTACCAGTTGTCCGCGCCGCTCCGGCTGACCGCCGCCGACTCCGGGAACAACGGCTACTCCGTGAGATGGCAGGCCGCGGCGGGGGCCGTCCCGGTCATCAGCGGAGCCAGGGCGGTCACCGGCTGGACCGTGGCCGACTCCGCGAAGAACATCTGGCGCGCCAACGTCGGCACCGGCATCGACACCCGGCAGTTGTACGTCGACGGCGCGGTCGCCACCCGGGCGCGCACCGCCGTCAACCGGTCCGACTTCACCGCGAGCAGCACCGGGATGAGGTTCACCAGCGGCGCGCTGAGCTATCTGAACAACCTCGCCAACCAGGGCCGGGTGGAGATGGAGAGCGTCGGCTCCTTCACCGACCGGTACGCGCCGGTGCAGAGCATCAGCGGCAACCTCATCACGATGCGGCAGCCCGCCTGGAACAACAACAACTTCGGGTACGACACCTTCACCAGCCCGCACCGGGCGGGACCGCTCTACCTGGCCAACGCCTACGAGTTCCTCGACTCACCGGGGGAGTGGTACCTCGACCCGGCGACCGGCGCCCTGTCCTACATCCCGCTCGCCGGGCAGAGCATGGGCAACGTCAGCGTGGAACTGCCGGTGCTCCAGTCGCTGGTGCACGTCGGGGGCACGTACGACGCGCCCGCGCACCACATCACCTTCAGCGGGATCACCTTCACCGGCACGAGCTGGCTCGGCCCCAGCGGTAACCAGGGCTACGTGGACCAGCAGACCGGCGCCTACATCGCCGGCAACTGGAGCTGGCCCGCCTTCACCTCCTGCCACCAGGGCTGCCGGCAGTTCGAGGCGACCCGGCCGAACTGGTACCAGATGCCCGCCGCCGTGCAGGTCTCCGCGGCGAACACCGTGACCTTCACCGACTCGCGCTTCGTCAACCTGGGGCAGACGGCCATCGGCATCGGCAACGACGCCAACGCCCACGCCAGCGGTGTCGGCCTGGGTGCCGCCGACATCACGGTCACCCGGTCGGAGATCGCCCGCAGCTCGGCCGGCGGCATCGTGGTCGGCGGCGTGCGCGCCGACGCGCACCACCCGAGCGACCAGCGGATGGTCAACCGGAACATCACCGTCAGCGACAACCGCATCCACGACCTCGGCCTGGACCACCGAGGCGTCGTCTCGGTCCTGACCACTTACGTCACCAACACCAACGTGTCCCACAACGAGATCTACAACCTGCCGTACACCGGCATGTCGATCGGGTACGGCTGGGGCGCCAACGAGCCGGGCGGCAGCACCCACTACGCCGACCGCGGCCTGTACGACTTCCAGCCGCGCTACACCACGCCCACCACCGCCTCCGGCAACCGGCTCATCGGCAACTACGTGCACGACGTCATGCAGCAGATGACCGACGGCGGCTGCATCTACACGCTGTCGTGGAACCCGGGCGCGGTGATCAGCGACAACCACTGCCTGCGCACCAACGGCTGGTTCGGCATCTACTTCGACGAGGGCTCCAGGTACTACACCGTCAGGAACAACGTGCTCTCGAACACCGGCACCTGGGCCACCGCCAACTACTGGTACGGCGAGAACATGGGCAACTTCACCGTCACCGGCAACTGGTCGACCAACGGCAGCACCAACGTGACCAACGGCGACCGCGGCAACGTGGTGAACAACAACGTCACCGTCACCAACGGCGCCTGGCCGTCCGGCGCCCAGGCCGTGATCGCGTCCGCCGGCCCCCAGGGCCAGCCCTCGGGGAGCACGAGTGCGTTGAAGGGTGTGGGATCGGGCCGGTGCCTGGACGTCAGCGGCGCCTCGCAGGCCAACGGCGCGCTGGCGCAGATCTGGGACTGCAACGGGCAGGCCAACCAGCAGTGGACCTCCACCAGTTCCGGTGAGCTGCGGGTCTACGGCGGGAAGTGCCTGGACGTGAACGCGGCCGGGACGGCGGACGGCACCGCGGTGATCATCTGGGACTGCAACGGGCAGAACAACCAGAAGTGGCGCCTCAACGCCGACGGCAGCATCACCGCCGTCGGGGCGAACAAGTGCCTGGACGTCACCGGCGCCGGCACCGCCAACGGCACCAGGATGCAGATCTGGACCTGCACCGGCGGCGCCAACCAGAAGTGGGCCCGCGCCTGACACCGTCCGACGTCCGCGGCCTCGGCTCTGACCGTCGGGTACGGGAAGCGGGTTCCCCCTTCACCTGAACCGACGTCGACCTCCGACGGCTCGTCCCGCGCGACAGCGATCGGCAACCAACACCTTCCTCACGACCGGCCGCCGCAACCGGCGCCGGCCGTGAGGGAGCCAGAGGCGGCACTCCTCTGGGCACGAAGCGGAACCCTGGCGGGCGCGCGGTGGCGCGCCTTGCCCTGACTGACTTTCCTGTGTCAGGAGGGAACATTCATGTCCCGACGTCCGTGGCTCACCTTGCTGACCACGATGGCGCTGATCACTCCCGGAGCGCTCGCGCTCGGCGCCTCCCCGGCGAACGCTCTCACCATCCCGCCGGCCGACTACCAGTAGGTGTCTCTCGCGTCCGGCGGAGCGGAGCTGGGTGAGGCGATGTCGCTGGCCGTGATGCCGAACCGGTCGGTGGTGCACACGGCGCGCGACGGCACGCTGCGCGTCACCGATGCCAACGGCAACACGAAGGTGGCCGGCAAGCTCAACGTCTACACCCACGACGAGGAGGGCCTCCAGGGCGTGGCGGTCGACCCCGGCTTCGCGTCGAACCGGTACCTCTGGCTCTACTACTCCCCGCGGCTGAGCACGCCGAACGGTGACGCGCCCAGCACCGGCACGCAGTCCCAGTTCGACCAGTGGAAGGGCGAGCTGTACCTGTCCCGCTTCACCCTGAAGACGGACGACACCCTCGACATGACCAGCGAGAAGGTGGTCCTGCGGGTCCAGAACGACCGCGGCCAGTGCTGCCACGTGGGCGGGGACATCGACTTCGACGCCGCCGGCAACCTGTATCTGACGACCGGCGACGACACCAACCCGTTCGAGTCGAGCGGCTACTCCCCGCTGGACGAGCGGACCAACCGCAACCCGCAGTTCGACGCCCAGCGCTCGTCCGCCAACACCAACGACCTGCGCGGCAAGCTCTTGCGCATCAGACCGCAGCCCGACGGCACCTACACGATCCCCAGCGGCAACATGTTCCCGCCGGGGACGGCGAAGACCCGGCCGGAGATCTACGCGATGGGCTTCCGCAACCCGTTCCGGATGAGCGTGGACAAGGCGACCGGCATCGTCTACCTCGGCGACTACGGGCCGGACGCGGGTGTGACCAACGCCAACCGCGGGCCGAACGGGCAGGTGGAGTTCGATCGCATCACCGCTCCGGGCAACTACGGCTGGCCGTACTGCACGGGCACGAACACCACCAGCGAGACCTACAACGAATGGAACTTCGCCACCAACAGCACCGGTCCGAAGTACAACTGCGCGGGCGGCCCGACCAACAACTCCTTCCGCAACACCGGCCTGACCACGCTGCCTCCGGCGAAGCCGGCGTGGATCCGGTACGCGGGGGATGCCGGAAGCCCACCGGAGTTCGGCTCCGGATCGGAGTCGCCGATGGGCGGCCCGGTCTACCGGTACGATCCCAACCTGAATTCGGCCGTCAAGTTCCCCCAGGTGCTCGACGGGCGGTATTTCGCCGGTGAATACGGCCGGCGCTGGATCAAGGCGATCGAGGTCAAGCCGGACGGCGCCTACGGGGAGATCTCGGCGTTCCCCTGGTCGGGGACGCAGGTGATGGACATGGCCTTCGGTCCTGACGGCGCCCTCTACGTCCTCGACTACGGCTCCGGGAACAACAACCAGGCGCTGTATCGCATCGAGCACATCGGCAACGCCAACCGCAATCCGATCGCCAAGGCGGCCGCCGACAAGACGTCGGGGCCGGCTCCGCTGACGGTGAACTTCTCCTCGGCGGGCAGCTCCGATCCGGAGGGCGGCGCGCTGACCTACTCGTGGAGCTTCGGCGACGGCACCACCTCCACGGCGGCGAACCCGAGCAAGACCTACACCACGAACGGCGCCTACACGGCGACGCTGACGGTCCGGGACCCGCAGGGTCTCACCGGTACGGCGAACGTGATCGTGAACGTCGGCAACACCGCGCCGACGGTCAGCCTCACCACCCCCGCCGACGGGCAACTGTTCTCCTTCGGTGACACCGTGCCCTTCCAGGTCACCGTCAGCGACCCGGAGGACGGCACGATCGACTGCACCGGGGTAACCGTCGCCTACTTCCTCGGCCACGACAGCCACCGCCACAAGATCACCTCCACGACCGGCTGCTCGGGCTCCATCGCGGTGCCGGTCGACGGTGAGCACGACGCCGGTGCCAACATCTACGGCGTCTTCGAGGCCTCCTACACCGACAAGGGCGGTCTCACCTCCACAAGCGCCCGTACGCTCCAGCCCCGGCACCGGCAGGCGGAGCACTTCGGCGCCCAGCAGGGCATCCAGACGGCTGACCACGCCACCGCGGAAGGCGGCAGGACGGTCGGCTTCACCGACGACGGCGACTGGATCTCCTTCCAGCCGTACAACGTGGGTAACGCGACGAGGATCACCGCTCGGGTGTCCTCGGCCGGGGCGGGCGGCCGGATCGAGGTGCGGGCGGGCTCGGCGACAGGGACACTGCTGGGAACGGTGAACGTGACGAGCACCGGCGGCTGGGACACCTTCGCCGACGTCTCGGCGAACCTCAGCGGCGCGCCGGCCGGCACGACGACGCTGTATCTGGTCTTCCGTGGCCCGACCGGGCAGGGCTACCTGTTCGACGTGGACGCCTTCACCTTCGACACCGGCGCCCCGCCCTCGGGGAGCACGAGCGCGCTGCGGGGTGTGGGGTCGGGCCGGTGCCTGGACGTCAGCGGCGCCTCGCAGGCCAACGGCGCGCTGGCGCAGATCTGGGACTGCAACGGGCAGCCCAACCAGCAGTGGACCACTACCAGCGCCGGTGAGCTGCGGGTCTACGGCGGCAAGTGCCTGGACGTGAACGCGGCGGGGACGGCCGACGGCACCGCGGTGATCATCTGGGACTGCAACGGGCAGAACAACCAGAAGTGGCGCCTCAACGCCGACGGCAGCGTCACCGCGGTCGGCGCGAACAAGTGCCTGGACGTCACCGGCTCCGGCACCGCCAACGGCACCAAGCTGAGCATCTGGACCTGCACCGGAGGAACCAACCAGCGCTGGACCCGCGTCTGAAGGGACACTCATGCCACGACATCTGACCCCCGCCGCGCTCGGGCGCACCGCGGGGAGCGACCGAAAGACATCTGTGCTGCGACGCCTGTCCGTGGCGGTGGTGGCGTTCATCGCCGCCGCGACGATGGTCCCCGCCATCCCCGCCCAGGCCGCCGCCTTCAAGGTACTGGTGTTCTCCAAGACGGTCGGGTTCCGGCACGACTCGATCCCCACCGGGATCCAGGCCATCCGCGAACTGGGGACCGCCAACGACTTCGCCGTCGACGCGACCGAGGACTCCACCGCCTTCAGCGCGGCCAACCTGGCCCAGTACAAGGCGGTGGTGTTCCTCAACACCACCGGTGACGTGCTGAACGACAGCCAGCAGGCCGCCTTCCAGACGTACGTGGACGGCGGGGGCGGTTACGTAGGAGTGCATTCGGCCGCGGACACCGAATACAACTGGGCGTACTACGGGCAGCTCATGGGGGCCTGGTTCAACAACCACCCGGCGATCCAGCAGGCCACCGTACGGACCGAGGACCGGGCGCACGCCGCGACCGCTCACCTCGGGGCGACCTGGTCACGTACCGACGAGTGGTACAACTACCGCTCCAACCCCCGCCCGAACGTCCGGGTGCTGCAGAGCCTGGACGAGGGCAGCTACAGCGGCGGCGGCATGGGCGATCACCCGATCACCTGGTGCCGCCCGCAGTCCTCCGGCCGCGCCTTCTACACCGGTCTGGGGCACACCCAGGAGTCGTACGCCGATCCGAGCTTCCGCACGCTGCTGCTCGGCGGGATCCGGTACGCGGCCAAGGCCACCAACGCCGACTGCCGTCCGGAGACCGGGTACACGGCGTTGTACAACGGCTCGACGACGGGCTGGTCGCAAGCGGGGCCGGGGTCGTTCGCCAACAGCGACGCCACGCTGGCCTCCCAGGGCGGCATGGGGATGTTGTGGTACAACTCCAAGGAGTTCCGCTCGTACTCCCTCAAGCTCGACTGGAAGCTGACCGGCGACTCCAACTCCGGCGTGATCGTCGGGTTCCCGGCCACGAGCGACCCCAACGCGGCGCTCAACACCGGGTACGAGGTGCAGATCGACGCAACCGACACTACGGACAAGACGACCGGGGCGATCTACGGGTTCAAGGCGGCCGACATCGCCGCCCGCGACGCGGCGCTGAACCCGCCGGGGCAGTGGAACACCTATGAGCTGCTGGTGGAGGGCGAGCGGCTGCAGGTGTTCCTGAACGGCAGCAAGATCAACGATTTCACCAACACAGATCCGGTCCGCTCCCTCCAGCAGGGCCACATCGGCATCCAGAACCACGGGCCCGGCGACGTGGTGTCCTTCCGCAACATCCGCATCAAGGAACTGACCAGCACACCGGGCAGTACGAGCGCGCTGCGGGGTGTGGGGTCGAACCGGTGCCTGGACGTCAGCGGCGCCTCGCAGGCCAACGGCGCGGCGGCGCAGATCTGGGACTGCAACGGGCAGACCAACCAGCGGTGGACCTCCACCAGCGCCGGTGAGCTACGCGTCTACGGCGGCAAGTGCCTGGACGTGAACGGGGCCGGTACGGCGGACGGCACCGCGGTGATCATCTGGGACTGCAACGGGCAGAACAACCAGAAGTGGCGCCTCAACGCCGACGGCAGCATCACCGCCGTCGGGGCGAACAAGTGCCTGGACGTCAGCGGCACCGCCAACGGCACCAGGGCGCGCATCTGGACCTGCACCGGAGGAGCCAACCAGCGCTGGACCCGCGTCTGACGCATCCGTCCCACTCCGGAGCGCTTCAGCACTCCGGAGTGGGACCGTGCCCGCGACGGCAGGGGGTCGCCACGGACCCCTACTGCCGACGGTCACGCATAAGCAGACTGATCGCTGTCCTATCACCCGGTGCCGTACCGCGCATCGGCGGCGACATCTTTCGCGATCTCCCGCCATTATGTCGTGCCGGTTCGAACTTTTGCTTGACCCTCGATATAAGCCCGCCTAGCATCGCGCATCATGAGGCACATAAGCCTGAAACTTTTCGATGCCCCCAGAGGGGGGTTCATCGGGACAGGTTTCATGGGGCGGGCCGACCACCCCCACGCCCCGTTCGCCCTCAGGACCCTGTCCGCCGAGGTGGGCCCGCTCGCGACGGCGCCGTTCGTGTCCCGCTTCCACGACTGTCCCGGTGCCGTGCCCACGTCCGCTCGGGCGAGAAGGCGGGCCACGTGCTGAGCATGCGCGGCATCGGCAAGAGCTTCCTGGGCGTGCGGGTGCTGTCCGGGATAGACCTGGAGGTGACGGCCGGCGAGGTCCACGCCGTCGTCGGCGAGAACGGCGCCGGTAAGTCCACCCTCATGAAGATCATCTGCGGGGTGCACGCGCCGGACGAGGGCACGATCGAGATCGACGGCCGGCCTGTCTCCTTCGGCCACCCGATCGAGGCGCAGCGCTCCGGCATCGCGATCATCTACCAGGAGTTCAACCTGCTGCCCGAGCGCACCGTCGCCGAGAACGTGTTCCTCGGGCGCGAGCCCGTCAGGCGCGGCCTGGTCGACCGGGCCGCCATGGAGGAGGCGACGGCGCGGCTCCTCGACGAGCTGGGCGAGGATCCCTTCGGCCCGCGCGACGTCGTCAAGCGCCTGCCGGTGGCCCAGCAGCAGATCGTCGAGATCGTCAAGGCGTTGTCGATGAACGCCCGGCTCGTCGTCATGGACGAGCCCAGCGCGGCGCTCGCCGAGCACGAGGTCGAGTTGCTCCACCGGCTGATCGGGCGGCTGAGGGAACGCGGCGTCGCCGTCGTGTACATCTCCCACCGATTACGCGAGGTGTTCGATCTCGCCGACCGGGTCACCGTGCTCAAGGACGGCTCGCGCGTCACCACGCTCCCGATCGGCGAGGTGACCCCCGACGAGCTGATCCGCCTGATGGTGGGCCGCGACCTCGGCACCTACTTCCCGCCCCGCTCGGCGGGTGCCGGCGAGGTACGGCTCAGCCTGCGCGCGGCCGGCAACCACAAGCTCCGCGACATCGATCTGGACCTGCGTGCCGGGGAGATCGTCGGCATCGCGGGCCTGCAGGGATCCGGCAGGTCGGAGCTGGCCAAAGCGATCTTCGGCGCGGAGCCGTTCACCACGGGCGAGATGATCCCGTCACGCCCGCGCTCGGTCCGGGAAGGCGTGGCCATGGGCATCGGGCTCGTGACCGAGGACCGCAAGGCCGAAGGGCTCGCGCTGCGCCAGTCCGTGCGCGACAACGTCCTGCTCGTCGCCCGCGCGGTGGGCGCCGGAAACCGCGACGGCGTCCGCGACCTGCTCGAACGGGTACGCCTCTCGCCTGCGCGCCGGGAACAGGAGGTCCGCTACCTGTCCGGCGGCAATCAGCAGAAGGTCGTGCTCGTCAAATGGATGACGATGGCGCCGCGGGTGCTGCTGTTCGACGAACCGACCCGGGGGGTCGACGTCGGGGCCAAGGCCGCGATCCACGACCTGATGCGCGAGCTGGCGAACGACGGCATGGCCATCATGATGATCTCTTCCGAGCTGCCCGAGCTCATCGGCATGAGCGATCGCGTCGTCGTGCTGCGCGACGGCCGCATCGCGGGCACGCTGCCGGCGGGGGCCTCCGAGGAGGCCATCATGCGCCTGGCCGCGGGAGAGGTGGCCTGAATGAACCTGCTCACGCGCGCCCGCCGCCCCGCCCGCCGCG
>NZ_JBFANM010000116.1:1443-29310 GCF_040674815.1 Nonomuraea sp. NPDC049709 | reverse complement strand
GGGGGCGGGGGGGCCTCATTCGATCAGGTTTTGGGGGGGGCGGTTCGGGTCCCTGATCCCGCCCACGCCCCCCGGACCGGTAGCCGGGCCGGATCCCTCCACCGACCCGCCCGTGGCCGCACCCCCCACCCACCGCCATATATGGCCGCCACCGGCGGCCCCGGTCTGCCGCGCGGGCGGCAATACCGGCCTCCCGAGCACCGGCCCCCGGTCCGCACGGGCGGAGCCGGATCCCACAACACCGATCCGTCATCGCGTCTGTTTCGCATGTCCGCACGTCAGCACCACGCATCAGAAAGGCAACTGCCATGGCTCACGAAATCGAGATCTTCGCCAACGGTTCGGCCGGGTTCGCCGCCGCCGGTAAGCCGGGCTGGCACGGGCTCGGCTACACCGCGCCCGGCCCGATGACCGCCGAGGACCTGCTGTCCAACGCCCAGCTCGCCGGGTGGAACGTGCGCAAGGTGCCGGTCGGTCAGGTCACCGACCCCGTCACCGGGCTGCCGGTCGTCACGGACGAGGACTTCCTCGTGGTGCGCACCAACCCCGTCACCGGACAGCCCGAACGGCTCGGCCGTGTCGGTCGGGACTACCAGGTCCTGCAGAACGAGGACGTCACCGGATTTCTCCAGACCCTGGTGGACGAGTCAGGAGCGATCTTCGACACCGGCGGCTCGCTGAACGGCGGACGCCGGGTGTTCGTCACCATGCGCCTGCCCGAGCCGCTCATGGTCGGCGGGTTCGACCAGCTCGACCTGTACCTGGCGGCGTTCTCCCGGCATGACGGGTGGGGGGCGTTCGTCACCGTGGCGACCCCGGTCCGGGTGGTCTGCGCGAACACGGAACGCGCCGCGCTCGCTAACCACGCCTCGAAGTTCACCGTCCGGCATACCGGCAACGTGGCCGGGCGGATCGCCGAGGCGCGTGAGGCGCTGAGGCTGACCTGGAAGCACGGCGAGGCGTTCGCCGCCGAGGCCGAGAAGCTGCTCGCGGTGCCGATGGAGGTCAAGGAGTTCCGGCAGTTCGCCAACCGGCTGCACCCCCTTCCGGCCGACGCGAAGGAACTCGCGAAGCGGAATCACGACCTGACCATGCGGGAGCTGGAGTACCTGTTCGCGCAGGCCCCGACTCAGGAGCCGATCCGTAACACGCGGTGGGCGGCGTACAACGCGGTGACTGAGCGGCTGGACCACAAGAGCCCGGTATTCGGCAGCCGCGACGTGGCCACCGTGCGCGCTGAGCGGGCCCTGCTGGACGACCACGACAACGCCAAGCTCAAGGCCCGCGCGTTTCGGCTGCTAGCCACCGCTTAACCCGCCATCCCCGGCATCCGGTACGGGCCCCACACGGGGCCGTACCGGACACCACACCGACCACCCCCACCGCCCGCCCCGAATTCCCGGGGTTGCCCGAACGGCGAGGGCAGCGCCGAGACCCCGCAGCCGCAACCACGGCCGATACCGGCCCGCATAAGTCATCCACCGTTACCCCAAGGAGATCATCATGGGACGACTCGAAGACCTGGCCCTCCACTACGCCACCGCTGCCCGCCGGGAACTCGGCGAGGCTCTCAACCGCATCGCCTCCCTCGATGACGAGGGCACGCTGTACGACAGGGACCTCGGCCGGATCGCCTACGCCTACCAGCGGCTCACCTGGTGGCAGCAGGTCACCGACCTCACCCACGGCCGCGAAGAGCCGATCGACGGCGCGATCGCGCTGCTGGCCGTGCGGCAACGCGCGCAGGATCTGCTGATCAACGCCCGTCCGGTGCACAACGGCGGCTTGTTCGCCCTGGCCATGGCCGAATCCCGCCGAGGCGGTGCACGCGCCTTCCTCGACGCGACCGAGAAGCTTGCCGAGGCGCTGGCCTTCCCCGCCGATCACGACACCCGCCCGGCCGACCCCGCCCGGCCGACCACCACGACCGAGCAGGCCCCGCCCACGGAATCTCGCCCGTGACGGCGTGTACGGGGGTGCGTCCCACCGGCCCGCGCCCTGGGTTGCCCATGGTTCGCCTCACCGCCCGCGCCCTGCTCGGGCCGCGTGATGCCTCGGCCGTCAGCCGTACGGCCACCTCACGGCCCTCGCCTCGCACCGGTCCCTGTCACCCGACGAAAGGACAACGCCCGATGAATGACCGCTACCCGCCCGGCCCTCCGCCGGGGGAACCGCGCAGCACCCTTTCCGCCCGGGACGGCACCACATCCCCAGATGAGGCGGCGCGGCTCTCGTGCGAGCAGCTGACCGCCGAGAAGATCACCGCAGTCCGCCACACCTTCTACACGGCGGCAGCACGCGCGATCTTCACCTTGCAGAACGGGCAGCGGCTCACCGGTGAGCAGTCGTTCGCCGCCGCCCACGCCCAGGCAGCACGCACCTGGTGGGATCTCGTGGACGAGGAGATCACGGGCAAGAGCTTGACCTGCGATCACGCGCTACGGAGAGTGCGCTCCTGGGCCCGCCACTACCTCACCGGCGAGCCTCCAGCCGCCCGGCCGGGAACGCTGTTCGATCACGCCCTCGCCCACGCCGCCCGTATTGCCGCCCGCGACTTCCTCACCGACAGCGGCCACCTCCTCACCCAGCACCTCATCAATCAGGCAGCCACCCCGCCCACGGCCGCACCGGTCACCACGGACCTGCCTGCACCGACTGGCGGTAAGGCCATGACAGGCCAGCCGACCGTGCCAGCGCATTCCGGCGCTGGCGACACCCTCCAGAGGAAGGACACCCTGTCATGACCAACCCTCAGCGGCATGCCGCCACCGGCGCACCACCCGAAGGGGTCCCGGCCTCACTGCACGCGATCACCGAGCAGGTTCACCATAACTGTCAGCAGCACCTCGACGACATCGTCCGGTGTCTTGGCCGGGGCGAGCGGTTGAGCGCCGAGCAGATCTACGGCACCCTGCGCGCGCAGACCCTTAGTACCTGGTGGCGGCTGGTGACCCGGCATGTCGAGCGCACCGACGGCGGAGAGTCCCGCCCGGCCCAGTCCGTCGCCAGGTTCGTCTCCTGGATCACCCCCTACCTCGACGACCCCACCCCACCAGACCCCCGCCAGGCCATCGGAACACGCGGGCAGGACAACGAGCTGGAGCTCGCTCTGGTCCACCTCGACCACAGCCTCGCTCTCATCCGGCAAGGCGCCGCCCGTATCTTCCTCGCCCAAGCCGAGACGCTCGGGCCGGCCTGCCCGGCGGAGCAGTCTCCGACTGCCTCGCCCGGACAGGAGGCCACGGCATGACCTACCGAACCCCCACCGGCGAACCCTCTCCCGCCATCCCGGAGACCTCGACGGCGAGCAGCCACAAACCGAGCGAGCTGGACGGGTCGGGCGTGGAGTTCTTCCAGATGATGGCGTGGCGATGGAACATCACCGCCGCCAAGAAGATCACCCGGGGCCGGATGCCAGAAGGTCGGATCCAGCCCAGGGAATGGGCAGCCATGCTTCGATTGATCTCCATCGACACCGAGCATGCGGCCCAGGTGGATCTGTCCGAGCCGCTGATCGTGGCCCAGGTCCCGAACGGCGGCATGCTGATCATCGACGGCTGGCATCGCCTCTACAAGGCCGTGACCACATGCGTTCAAGAGCTGTTCGCGGTGGTGCTCACTGCGGAAGAGGAACTGGCCTGCCGGATGCATGGCGGGGAGAAGGGGCAGGGATACATCCGCTAGCGCCTGATCCGGTGGCGTAGGAGGCATGCCCCGTCCAGCACAAGGTTGGTGTGCTGGACGGGGCATACCCGCTGCACCACCGGATCACATCAGTGTGTCAGAGTCCCTTTCCGCGATCCGAAGATGCCCTCTTGCTTTGATCAGCGCGATCTTCTCCATCACGGCTTCGAACGTTGGGTTCTGGAGGACGTAGGGGGTTGGCCCGAAGTCGAGCGCGCTGACATACGCAGTGGGGTTCTCCGGTACCGGCTCGGGCTTGATCACCGTGACAAGAGGCCCCCCGCCGTCGGGGGCGTTGGCCGGGCGGGGATAGAGGGTGTGGCCAATGAGCCGGAGCACGGACTCGATAGGTAGCAGGTAGTCGATGAGGCTGGTCTCGTCGTCGTCTGACAGGGTGGGATCTTGAGGGCGGTTGCGATTGTGCAGGTCGACCTGCCCGGCCTGAGCGAGGTGGTCGTGAAGCCGTCCTTCCAGCCACCCAGCCTGGCTGCTGTTGAGCGTCTCATCCTCGTTGGATTCGTAGCGGATGAGCAGCGCCCGGTACCAGTGATCGCGATCCTTGAGCTGCTTCAGCACACGGTGGCGCAGGCCGGGGTTGGTGGCCTTGCCGACGTAGGCTCCCCACCGTCCCTGCGCGCCGGGGCGGTCAAGCAGGATGTAGGCGCCGGGGACGTTCCAACCTCGGTCGAGGCGGCTGGCGTGGTCCCGGTCGAGCAGCAGCATGCCGGCGACCTTGTGCTTGGCGCGGATCTTGATCGGGTTGTTGAGGTCGTAGGAGAGGCTGACGACGAGCTGGGACGGGGCGAACCGCATCGCGCACACGAGGCCCCTCCTCACCTGCAAGTTCATCGAGATCTTCTCGCACAGTATCGAGCAAATTTCTCTCCGTGACTACGGGGTTCTGCTAACCGAACGAGCAGCTCACCTGTCGGATAGGCATCACGGCGGTGCTGGAGGCCGACCTGGCTGGCGTTATGACAGCCTGGCCGGGCCGTCAGTCTGTGCGAACCGCCGTGGATAAGGGGGTCCGATGCGGACGCGCGAGCGGATGCCGTACGCGTCTACGTGGTGGCCGTGGCCTGCGATCAGCGTGGATCGGATTGGCTGGTGGCGGCGTGGGCGGGCGGCCGGGTGAAACCGATCAGGTCCTGCCGGTGATAGCTGTCGATCTTTACCACGGTACGCCGGTTGGGGGCGTGGATCATCTGGCCGCCTCCTAGGACCAGGCCGACATGTCCGGGGCCGTCTGCTTCCATGCGAAAGAAGACGAGGTCGCCTGGTTCCTCTTGCCCGGCTGGGATGGGCGGGCCGTGGCGCCACTGGTCGGCGGCGACGCGGGGGATGGTGATTCCGGCTGCTTGGTAGGCGCGCATGGTCAGCCCGGAGCAGTCGAAGGCGGCCGGTCCCTCAGCGCCCCACAGGTACGGTTTGCCCAGTTGGGCGTGCGCGTAGGCGAGTACGGCGGCGACCTGCTCGCCGGGGATGATCGGGACGCAGGTGCCGGTGAGGGCGTCGACAGTGTGTTGGGCGAAGGTCTCCCACAGGGCGTAGGCGTCGGGGCGGCCGGAGCGTTGGACGGCTTGGGCGGCTCGGGTGACCGGGAGCTGCTCCCAGCGGGACACCTTGACGAGGCGATCGTAGAACGTGCTGGTGGCGTAGCGGGGATCGAGGATCTGCTCGGGTGTTCCCCAGCCTCGCGAGGGGCGTTGTTGAAACAGGCCCAGGCTGTCGAGGTGGCCGTAGCGCAGGTTATGCAGGTGCGACTCCTGCAGGGCGGTGGCGACCGCGATGACGGCTGCCCGAGCGGGCAGGCCGCGCTCGGTCGCGACTTGGACGATGAGGGCGGCGTGCGTCTGCTGCTCGCTGTCCAAGGTGAGCGTGGAGGCCACGCCGGTCGATGTACTGGCCGCGACCGGCCCGCCCGTCGTGCTGCTCGTTGTCGCAGGCGTGATCGCGCAGGCCAGGCCGCCGGGTGTGCCGGAGCCGGTGAGGATGCTGGTGGCGGCTGCGATGAACGCGCAGATGATGAGCAGCAGGAGGGCGGCGCCGGCCGCGGCGGCCTTCATCTGCTCTCGGTCTCGTCCTCGGCGAAGATGCGGTCGAGGAGCGCGTCCTCGTGGTCGTCGGCGCTGGCTGGTTGCTCGGGGCTTTGGCCGAGGGCGAGGTGGGGCCAGCCCTGGTCGAGGTTGGCCAGCCGCATCCGTGTCTGCCCCGCCTCGGCGGGGACGGGTAGCCAGATGGGCCCGGCGGGGCCGTCGCCCTGAGTGGTGTGGACGGCGGTGGCGATCGGAAGGTCATGGTCGGTGAGGAGTCTGCGCAGGTTGGCTTCGCGGGTGGGGTTGGGCAGCCAGAACAGGACCGGGGTCGTGATGCGGGTGGCGTCGGTGAGGGTGCGGTAGTCGTGGAGTTTGTCGGCGACGCGTTTGAGGGTTTCGGTGCCGGTGTCGTGTTCGAGGAAGAAGTCGATCTGGTGGCCGTTGTCCGACCAGCAGCCGTAGGCGTCCGGGCGGGCCAGGTCGCTCCATTGTGTGGCGCACTGTCGTTCTGACAACCAGGCTCTCAAGGCGGCGTGCGAGGTGTGGCGGGCATGGCTGTGCAGGTGGGAGAAGAAGTCGTTGACGCCGACCTGGTGGCCCAGGCGTGAGGAGACGGCGACCGGGATCTCGGGGTTGTAGCCGAGTTCCTTGACGGTGATGCCCTGGCGGGCGGCCAGGGCGGCGGCTCCGGCTTTGCCGAGGGCCCAGTGGATGGGGGCCGAGCCTGCGCCGTAACCGGCCCAGGGCCGGAAGCGGGTGACGGCGTTGAGCTCGAACAGGATGGTCATGCGGGCGCGGGTGGCCTGGGCGATGGTGAAGAACATGCGCTGCAGCTGGTGGGTGGTCAGGACGCGGTGGCGGTACAGGTGATCGAGAATTTCGTAGTCGCGCTCGGTCAACCTGGCGGAGAGCAGCATCAACGCGGTGTGATCGAGCCGGGGCTGGGCGGCCGGGATGGGCTGGATGGTGAATCGGGGCAGCTTGCGAGCTGCCGCTCGGCGGGTGGCGGGCTGCTTGGCCGGCTGGCAAGTGTGGGAGCAGCCGCAGGGCTTGTCGGACATGGTGAACCTCCGTGACGTTGGTCGTGATAGAGCGTGGGTCGGTCAGTGACGGGTGGGAGCTGAGGGCGCGCCGGGGTCACCCTCGTGAGAGGCGTGGCCGGGCGTTGTGCTTGCGATGGGTCCGGACGCCTGGACTGTTCGCCGGGCAGCTGCCGGTCTGGTGAACCGCTGGCGGGATGCCTGGCGGATCTCTTCCGCACGGCCGTCGACTGCGGTGGGCAGGGGCCGGGTGCGCAAGGTGAACGCGGAGGTCTGCTGCCCGTCGATGACGAGCCGGGCGGCGGCTTGGTAGGCGCCGAGATGGGTGAGGTCGTGCGGGCTGATCAACGGGGCAGTGTGGTGCTTAAGGTCGTTCGCGTCTTTGGGCGAGGCGTTGAAGTAGATCTTGTTGCGGGCGTCTGCGGAGAGGGCTTCGCGCAGGTCGGCGGGAAGCTGGTCGAGGTGCTGGTGGGCCAGGACCAGGGACAGCCGGTAGCCGCGTGCCTCGGCGAGCACGTCGTTGATGTGGCCGGGCAAATGCAGGAAGTTATGGCACTCATCGATCACGAGCGAGGCATCCGGCCTGTCCGACTCGGCCAGAGCGGAGCGGCGGGTGGCGGCCTGCCAGGTGTGGGCGAGCAGGATGGAGCCGAACAACCGGGCGGCGTCATCACCCAAGATGCCCTTCGGGAGACGGGCCAGAACCAGCCCGCCTCGGTCGAGGAGGCGGCCGATGGGCACGGTGGTGTCCGGGCTGGCCAGTGCCTGCCGGACGAACGGGCGGAGCAGGACGGCGCGGAGCTTGTTCATCACCGGGCCGATGACGGTGGCCTGTCCGGCGGGGGTGAGGGCTTCGTAGGAGTCCCAGAACCCGGCCAGCAGCTCATCGCGCAGCTCGGCCGTGGTCCGGGTACGGAAGGCCGCGTCGGTGAGCAGCCGGGGTACGTCGGCCAGGGTGGCCTTGCGGCCCAGGACGCTGGTCAAGGTCAGGCAGGTGGAGCGGAGCAGGTCGTCCACCCGCGGCCCCCAGGCGGAGGAGAAGCAGCGGTGAAAGATGGTGACGACGGAGTCGACGGCGAAGGCGGGATCGTGCCCGGCGAGGATGTTGATCGAGGGTGGCGGAGCTGAGTCTTGCGGGTCGAATACGACCGTCTTGCCGACGGCGCGCTCGGGGAGCCGGTTGAGGATGTCGGTGACCAGGTCTTCCTTCGGGTCGATGACCAGGGCGCCTCGGCCTGCCGCCGCGTCAGCCAGGACCATGTTGGCGAGCAGGGTGGATTTGCCGACGCCGGTGCCGCCGAGGACGTGGGTGTGGTGGCGCGCGTCGGCCACGGGTAGCGCGACGGGCCGGGGTGGGCCGCTGTCGGCGTCCCCGAGGATGCGGGCGGTTCCGCCCTGCGTGGTGCGGGGTACGGCCGGGGACGGCGCTATCGGGCGGGCTCCGGCGCGGGTGATGCCGGGCGCGTCGATATCCCAGGGCAGGTGGGCGAGCGCGGCCAGTTCGGCCACCGAGAGCAGATAGCCGAAGTCGAGGCGGCGCGAGCTGATTACGCGTCGGGCGTGCCAGAGGTGGGCTCGGCGCAGGTACTGGTGGCTTCTGGTGTACAAGGCGAAGACGCCGGCCAAGGCGTGCGCATGGCCGCGCAGCCAGCCACGGGCCAGAGCAGCAGGCTCGCGGCGCACTGGCGCGGGGGAGTGGGGTTCGCGGCTGGTGGCGACGGCGTAGCGGACGGCCACGGTGTAGCGCGGCTGGCTCGCCTTGGCCAGGATGGCACGCACTTGTTCGGCGCGCTCGGGAAAGTCACGGGCCAAGTCACTGGGCCGGTGGTGATCGCGGGCATCGGGCAGGGGAAGGACCTCGTCGAAGACGCGGCCAAGGAGGTGGCGGCTTCCTCCGCCACGCAGCTGAGCGGCTGCCCGGTAGGCGTGCCGCAGCCGCCTGCCGGTCGTCGGACGTGCCAGCACCTGCACCACGGCGTGCTCGCCCTCGCGCAGTCCGCCCGTGGCCTCCAGCAGCGATCGGATGGGGTCGTGATCGTGGTCGGTCTTGAGCGGAAGATGCTCGGGCGCGGCCAGCACCAGCCGTCCGCCCGCGACCTTCGCCTCCATCGGCAGCGGCGAGGTGGCGGGGCTCGTCGTGCTGGTCGCGCCGGGCCAGGCAGCCTGGATGGCCTTCTCCACGATCCCGGGCGGGATGGTGCCGGGTACCCACAGCCGGATCCGGACGCCCGCCTCGCTGCCGCAGTACTCCCACACCAGGTGGGGCTGGCCGGCCAAGGCGCGTTTCCACGCAGGCCGGAGCAGGCCGACGAGCTGCCGCCACAGCACCAGCGCGCCCTCCGGGTCACTGCGGGGCGGGCTGGAAATCTCGATCAGCCGGGCCTCGGGAGCCATGTGGGCGTGCTGTAGCCAGCCGAGCAGGTAGCGCACGGTGGCCGTCACCGCCCAGACGGCGGTGAGGGCCAAGGCGAGGCGCGGGCCGTGGGTGAGGGCGAGACTGGGCAGGCGGGCAGGCAGCTCGGCCAGAAAGTCGAGGGCGGTCTGCACGTCGTGGTCGTCGATGCCGCACAGCAGGCACGGCCCGCTCGGGCTCGGCGTCGAGTTGCTGGTCATAGCGGGTCGCTCTCCTCGTTGTCGTCCTGGCTGGGGGAGGCGCTCTCGTTGTCATCGGGCGGGCCGGGTGGCTGCGCGTCGTACGCCTGCAGCGCGCCGGGTTCCTCGTGCTGACCATGCGGATCGAGGTCGGCGAGGATCTTCGGGTCGGTCGTGACCAGCCGGGCCTCCAACAGTGAGGAGACGATGTTCAGGGCTGTCCGGCAGGAGGGGCCGGCGACCAGGAGGGCTTCTCCTCGTTCGGCGGTGAGCAGGAACTGGCGTTCGCCGTCGGTCAGGTCGAAGGCGTCCCCGACCGCGCCGATGGCTTGGGGTGCTTGGCGGAGCAGGATCTGGCTGGCGGCGTTGGCCACGATCGCCTGCCCGAGTTCGGTGCCGAGCAGGTCGGCGGCGTCCTGGGTGACGACGGCGAGCCCGGCCCAGTGCTTGCGCGCGGCTTTGGCCATCCGGAACAGGAAGCGGGCGCCTTCGGGTTCCTTCATCAGCAGCCAGGCTTCGTCCACCACGACGAGCCGTTTCTTGCGGTCGCGGGGGTTGGCCACCCGCCGCCAGATGGCGTCCAACGCCAGTAGGGTGCCGACCGCTTTCATCTCCTCGGGCAGGTCCCGCAGGGAGAAGACGGTCAGGTGTCCGGCGGGGTGGGTGGTGGTGGGGCCGTCGAACAGCTCCCGGTGGGAGCCGGTGACGTACGGGGCGAGCTGCGCGGCCAGGTCCGCGCCGTGCTTGTCGGCCTTCAACGTGGTGACCAGGTCGGCCAGCAGCGGGGCGGGCCGGGTCCAGGTGTTCGGGTCGCGGGTGATCCCGGCCGCCGCGTACGTGGCGAGCAGGGCGGTGTCCAGGCTCGCCCGGGTCTGCGGGGTGAGCTGGGTGCCGCCGAGCATGCTGGCGATCAGGGTCTGCAGGAACATGGCCTGCCGGGACAGCACGTCATCGTGCGGGCCGTGGCTGGCGGGCATATCGAAGGGGTTCCACCGCACCCCGGAGGCGCCGAGCCGCAGATGCGTGCCGCCGACCGCGCAGGCGAGGCGGGCGTACTCGTCTTCGGGGTCGACGACGGCGACCTCGACGCCCTGATACAGCAGGCGCAGGGCTTCGAGCTTGGTGAAGAAGCTCTTACCGGCGCCGGATCGGGCCAGGACGACGGAGTTGTGGTTGTCCTGGGCGAAACGGTCCCAGACGACGACGCCTGTGCCGGTGGCGCTCAGCCCGTACAGCACTCCGGTCTCGCCAACTGGTGCGGCGAGGTCGGGCGAGGTGAACGGGAAGGCTGTGGCCAGCGCGGTGGTGTCAAACGTGCGCGTGGCGTTGAGGGAGTCGACGCCGAGCGGCAGGCTGGTCGTCCAGCCCTGCAGGGCGCGAAACGTCGCCGGTTGCGCGTCCAGCAGCAGGGACGAGGCCAGCGCCCGGACTCGCTCCACCTCGGCGGCCAGTTCCTGCTCGGAAGGAGCATGGACGGTGAGGTAGAGGCCGACCTTGAAGAGGCGGCCGTGGCCTCGGGCGAGCTGGTCGGCCAGGGCGGTGGCGTCGTCGGCGGCGGCTTCGGCGGCGAAGTCGGCGAGTCGGCCGTGGGCGGCGTCGGAGCGGCTGGTCGATTCCAGGCGGGCGAGCTGGCGGCGCAGTCGCATCGCGGCGACCTGCTGCGGGATCGGTTCAATGTGCAGGGAGACATCGAGGTGGCCGGGGTAGGTGAGCAGGGGTTCGAGCCATCCTGCGCCGACCTCGCGCGGGTAGCCGGTGATGGTGAACGACGTGCAGACGGTGCTGGGCAGGGTCAGGGTTCGGATACCAACGTGCGCCGACCCCGGATGGGCGAGAGCACTGGGTTGATGGTCGCGGGTGCGGCGTAGCTTCACGACGTGCTCCTGATAGTCGAGGTGATCAGTTCGTCGGGGAGGGCCTGGCCGAGTGGGTGCTGGCCGCCAGGGTCCAGACATTCGGCCAGCGTCTGGCTTGCGTAGTCGGCGTCGAGCACCCGGGTGGCGATACCGAGCGCGGCCAGGCTCCGCTCGGTATCGGCGGCGCGTTGCAGGACGACGGCGGCGCTGGCGTCCCGGCGTACCGACCGGCGTCCCTGGTTGCTGGCCGGATGGTCGCGGAGCACAACGAGCACCTGCCGGGTCAGCAGCTCGCGCGAGCTGTTCAGCTCCGCCAGATAGCGAGCGTGCTCGCGGGCAGCGGCGGCCAGCGCGGGGTGCGGCAGCACCTGCGCCTGCTGCTCGACGGTCTCGACCAGGTCGGACAGGTCGGCGGGGCGAGCCCGGGTAAGGATCTGCACGGGCGCCTCTAGCGAGTTCAGCCACCGGCCGAAAGCCCCGACCAGAGCCGCCTGCTCGCCGGTGGTGCGGAGGTGGAAGGACAAGGTGCTCGTCTCGACCAGGACGGCCACACCGCCGTCGGCGAGCTCGAGCGCGCCGTCGGTGCGGACCGCCCGCACCGGCAGGCGCAACGGAGCGGGCAGCTTCCCGCGCAACCGGCACCATCGGGGCGGTTCGACGACTCCCTCAGGCGCGCACACCAGTCGCTTGTGAGTGCGGGCATGGAGCAGGGCGGCCAGAGCGAAGCGGTCCAGGCTGAGTCCATCCCGTCGGCCGAGCGCGATGGTCAGGCCCAGCGTCACCAGCGGCAGCACGATGGCGGCGAGGATGACGACGGGCAGCAGATGGTGGAAGAGGTAATAGATGGCGGCGGCGATGCCGCCGGTCAGGGTGGTGATCAGGATTTGGCGAAAGTTCAGTCCGTAGGCGATCTTGTCGGGCTGGGCGAGGTCAGCCGGAATGTTCGTGATCAGCGGTTCGGGCTCGTTCACTGGCCGTCCCTCCGGCTGGTCCGGCGAGGTGGCGGATCAAGGTGGAGCTGAAGTTGCCTGGGCCGGGGCGTTCGGGTGGGCATGCCCGGCAGCATCGGCTGGGTCCAGGGCGGTTTCGGGCGGATCCACCGGCCGCCCGGCGGTGCCGCAGCAGGCGGTGTGGGTGGGCGAGGCACGCGGGTGACCGGGAACGGCAGGGCGAGTTGGCGTCCCCGCGCGGCGGGCGCGCTTGGCCGCCGCGCGCCTGAGCCCGTGGTGGTGGGTGGGAGGTTGAGCGGCAGCTGGAGCTGCTGAGGGCCCCGCTGGCTGGATGCCTTGGGTGCGTTCACCGGTGCTGTTCCTGTCGTGGTGGTGGGTCGACCTGTCGGCTGCGCTCCGGGTGGTCTGCCGGGCGGCCGGGGAGGGCGGCGCCGCCCTTGCTGGCCTGCGGGGCCGGGCGGCCGACGCCGCCCGGCTGACGTGCGGGCGCTGACGCGGGCGGCTCGACCACTCTTAGTCAGGGCAGTTCTGGCCAGGCCGAGGGTCTTGTAGACGATCAGCGCCTTGACCAGGCGGCTGAGGAGCTGGGGCTGGGCGGGTTGCCAGACGGAGCGGGCCACCCAGCCGGGGATCTTGATCAGGATGAACAGCAGGCCGATCAGCACCAGGGTGTCGATGGCGCGCATGACGATCGGTTTCACCGCCGCCAGGACCGGCTGGTCGGAGCCGGTGGTGAAGGCGTCGGCGGCGTCGGTGAAGTACACCTTGAACGCCAGGATGAGCACGAGCGCCTGCAGTACCTGCATGACCAGCAGCCCAGTGAAGGCGCGCCACCACAACCGGGCGATGTGCTCGGTCTGCGGCAGCGCGTGACACAGCAGCGCCAGCGGCGCCGCGATCATCAGGAACAGCAGCAGCGCGATCCGCACCACGGCGATGAAGGCCAGGATGAGGCCCATCACCACCGCGATAGCGACCATCCAGATGAAGAACATCTGCGGGGCTGCCAGTTGGCCGACCGGGTTGGCGAGCTTGTTGGCGATCAGGTCGCTGGCCCGCCGCCCGTCGACGCCGTCTTCGAGCAGCGCGGCGACCAGGCCGTTGGCCAGCTCGATGGCGTACTGGCAGAGGGTGAGTGAGAAGTTGAGCGTGATGGCGGCGACCACTGCCCGGGGTGCGACCTCGGCGGCGGTGGTGGAGCTCTGCACGCTGCCGTACGCCATCACGATCACGCCGCCGGCCAGCACGAACAAGCCGAGCAGCGTGTTGGCCACCATCCGCACGTGCGCGGACAGCTCCTGCACCCGCTCGATCATGTCCGGCGGCGGCGCGGACAGCAGCAGCGTGCCCACGGTCTGGAAGGCGGGCTGGATCGCCTCGGTGACAATGGAGCCGAACCAGCCGTTCAACGCCCGGTTGATCTTGCAGCCGAAGTCCAGCCAGCCGCACTCCTCCGTCCCGCCGTCCGGCTGGGGCGTCGGCTCGGAGGCGGGTTGCGGCTCTGATGCCGGAGTGGTGGGCCTGGAACTCGGCTGTGGGTGCGGTGGCGGCGTGAGCATCGGCCCGGTCGGTGTTGATGGCGTCGATCTCGGAGCAGGTGTGGCGGGCGGTGTGGGCTGCGGATTCGAGGCTGGCGAGGGCACTGGTGGCGGCTCTGGCTCGGCGGAAGCTTGGGTGGCGGTGACGGTGAGTGTGATGGCGATGATGGTGAGGATCTGCGCCAGGCGGTGCTGAACGGTCGGGAAGGTGGGTGGTGGCTGGCGAGTCACGGTCAGGCTCCGACGATGCCCTTAAGCACGCTGACCAGCAGCGGTGCGAGCACCGCGATGCCGTAGCCGAGCGCGGCGTAGCGCAGGGTCTTCTTGGCCGACTCGACCTCGCCGGGGTCGCCGCCGGCCAGGATGTAGCGCACCCCGCCGACGGTCAGGAACAAGGTCGCCAGGGCGACCAGCAGGCCGACGATGACGTTGCGCAGGTTGTCGATCACCGCGTTCAGCGAGGCCGGTGCGGCCAGAACAGGGACGGCGGTCAGGACGGAGCTTTCGGCGGTGGCTGTGGCGGCGTGGGCGAGGGCGTATTCGAGCGCGGTGCCCAGGACGATGCCGCCGAGGACGATCAAAGCGATAAGCGCGACTCTGAGGCTGTGGGTCTGGGACGAAGCGGTGGTGCGGCGCTGGCGGGATCTCATGTGCTGCCTCCTAGGCAGTGGCGGATGCGTCGGATGACTGCGGGCGGTGAGGGCGGCGCGGAGGTGCCGGGCCGGTCGCGGAACCGGATGGGCGTCCTCCTTCAGGGAGCGGAGCTAGTGGGCTGGGCCGGGTGACAGGGACCGGTGACCAGGTACGGGTCCCGCTGTCGGGTCGGCGCCCTCCGCGCTGCCTTCTCACCGGTTAAAAGACCTGGGTGAAAGGCCGAGTTAGGACATGAGGGCCAGCGGATTTTGTGGATCCTTTGCTGGCCGCTCTCGGCTGGTGCCGGTGGCGATTGCTACAGGTCGCCGCGTTGTATTGCCTGGTGGAGGGCGGTTTCGGCGCGCTGGCGGCGCTTGATCGCGGTGCAGTAGAGCAGGCCATCGCGGCGGCAGTAGGCACTGAGCGGCATGCCTTCCAGCCGGGTGCAGATGATCAGCTGCGCCTCCGCCGCGGTGACGATCCTTTGAGCAACGGCTTGCGCGAGAAGCTGATCGGGGTGACCGGCCGGGTAGGCCAGGGTCTGCCTGCCGCTGTCGGCCCGGTCGGTGAGGTCGGGGTCGGCCAGCAGAGTGGGCTGACCGGTAGCGTGAGCACGGAGAACGGCGGTGTGGGTCAGTCGTGAGAGCCGCAGCAGCGGATGTGACCAGGCCAGATTCACCTCGCAGAGGGCTTCCAGGTAGGCCGTCAGAACCTCGGCCTCCAGGTCCTCCCGGTCGATTCGCTCGGCCGGGATCGCGCCGACGAGCGCTGTCATGAGACGGCGCAGCATCGGGATCGCCAAGATGACGGCGGCGACCATCCACGCTCCTCGGTGGTCGCGTGCCTGGCCGATCAGGTGCCGCCACACGTGGTCCCGGGTGGCGCGTGAGCAGGACGGGTGCAGCAGCATCTCGCGCAGCTCGCTGAGCGGGATTGGCCGGGCCGGAAGCCCGTTCCCGAGCTGGGCGCCGTCCACCGATAGCGGTTCGGGGCCGCGCATGAGCAGGTCGAAGGCGCGCTCGGCCACATCCAGTGGCAGCGACCCGCCCGAGCCCCGGTCCTCACCGAGTCCCATGTCGGCGGGGGCGCTTTCCGCGTCGAGGTCCGCAGCGGACAACGTCTCGGTGGAGGTCATGCAGGTCGCACGCGAGTTGTCCGGGGCAGTGCGGTCGACAGGTGGGCTTGTGGTGATCGAGTTGCTGGTGGTGGCGTCCTTGGAGAGTTGGACCGAAGAGTGAGACATGGCGACGCTCCGAAAGGCTTGATCGGTACGGATGTCGCCATGTCGCCAGAGAGCCCGGCCAAGAACCGGACACAAACTGATCAGTTATCGAGCACGGCAAAGATCACGCCGCTTCTGGATAACGCTCCGGAACCATGGATGACCTGCGGAAACGTTGAGAAGTACGGAATGTGTCCGGCAGGAGGTACGAAGGCGCCAGCAGCGGCGTCCTGCTGAAAGTCCTTCTGACCTGCGGTGATGAGGCGCGGCTGAAACCTCGGGTCAAGCTTGCGTCAAGCGATGAACCGGAGCCTGGACACCAGCGCGGACGGCGTCGAGCCGGATGGGTCCCGCCGTCAACGGTCTCGCGAGCATCCCGCAGTGCGGCTTGCCCACAGGCTGTGGACGAGAAGCCGGGAGCCGCCGAGCAACGGAGCTCGGTGACGGCTGGTGGCCTTGCCGAAGCTTTGCTAGACGGCCTGTCCAAACTCGGGTCGTACGGCAGGTATTTGGAACAGTGACAGGGATCGGTGGCCCGGCACTTCGGGCCACACCCACATGACCAAACCCACGACGCCTACCTCAAGCACTTCCACCGGCACCTGCAACTCGTCCACTGCGGCCGAACCGGATACCCGTCTCCGCGGCCCTTCTCTTCCGCCGGATCGCCAGCCCCAGGACACGAACCAGGGCCATCTGCCGCTGTCGGTATGGGCGGTGGCGGCCAGCACTGAATCACCCGCTACCTGTCCGGCAGGGTGCTGCCGTCCGATCAGCGGTCCGCTGGCCCGTCACCTGGTCGCGGCGTGCACGCGGCTGGGCGAGACCGTGGTCCACCTCGGCGCGAGCGACCATCAACTCGTCTCGGCCGCGCTGACGGCTGGCTGCCTGCCGGTGGCCGTCTTCACCGACGCAGCCCGGGCGGGCGTGTCCTGGACCTGCCTGGCCCGCACCCACGCCAACGACGACCTGGAGGTCACCGAGCTGCGCATCACCGATCCCGGCGAGGACTCCTCGCTGCTGGCTGACCTCGTAAGCAGTGCGGGGTTGGTCGTCGCCGAGCAGACCTGCCACCGCGACTCCATCGGTCGCCCTGACGTCGAAGGCGAGGTTTTCGACCTTGCCAATGCGGCGGCGCTGGTCAGGCCGGACGGGCATCTGGTGGTGGTCACTGCCCTGCACAGGGAAGACGGCGTGGCCGACCCAGTACCGGAGATCATCGCCCGGGCTCGCGACGCAGGGCTGGTGTATCTGCAGCACATCGTCGCCCTGCGGCATCCCATACGGGACGGGAGGATCGACACGGATCTTTCCCGCCGTAGCTTGGCCGCGATCGCGGATCTGCCGGAGTGCGCCGGGTTGCCAGCGAGCGCTCGGGTGCACAGTGACGTGCTCATCTTCGCTAGGCGCAAGAGGTCCTCACCGTTTGGTGACACGGCCACGCCCTCCGTTGGCGGCTCCAGCACAAGCACACTGATCGGGGCCGACTCCATCGAGCGGGATGGGGGCGAGGGTTGATGGCCGAGGTGACGACGTCGGTGTGGGCGACGGGGCAGCGGCCGTCGCGGGTTCAGCGCAAGGGCCGGTACGTGCCGGAGTCGATGCGGCATCCGGGCAAGATGCTGCCCTCGATCGCCGCTCGGGTGATTGAGACCTATACCGAGCCGGGGGAGCTGGTGGTCGATCCGATGTGCGGGATCGGCACCACCCTTGTCGAGGCCACCCATCTCGGCAGGCACGCCGCTGGCGTGGAGTACGAGGAGAAGTGGGCGCGCCTGGCGGTCGCCAACCTCGGTCACGCCCGCCAGCAAGGGGCGACCGGCTTCGGGCGCGTGATGGCTGGCGACGCCCGGCACATCGCCCGGCTGCTGCCGGACCTGGTCGGGCGGGCGGCGCTGGTGCTCACCTCGCCGCCGTACGGGGCGGCCACTCACGGGCACATCCGCTCCACCCGCGACACCGGCGAGCCGGGCGTACGCAAGTGGAACCAGCGCTACTCCACTGACCGCGCCAACCTCGCCCACCAGCACCTCCCGCACCTGTTGGAGGGGTTCGGCCGCATCCTGGCCGGCTGCGTGGAGCTGCTGCGGCCGGGCGGCGTGGTGGCGATCACGGTACGGCCGTACCGGGTGCGCGGCGAGCTGGTCGATCTGCCCGGCCACGTCCACCGTCTGGCCGAGAAGGCGGGGCTGGTGTTCGCGGACCGGATCGTGTGCCTGTTGTGCGGGCTCGGCGACGGCCACCTGCTCAACCGGGCGTCGTTCTTCCAGCTGCATGAGGCGCGCAAGGCCTGGGCACGCGGGGTGCCCATCCACGCCGTCGCGCACGAGGACCTCCTTGTGCTTCGACGACCGCAGACGCCACCCGAACCCGAGCCTCACGCTGCTCTGACCACCGTCCGCGAGCTGCAGTAGCAACACGCGCCCGCCCGGCCCCGGCTCCGCATAGGGGCCGGGCGCTGGGGCGCGGCCTGAACCTACGGATTTCGCTTGACGCGGGCCATGGAGGTGGGCGTCGATACCGCCCGCCACCCATCCACCCCCGTACCGAACCCCGGGCCAAGGGGCTGTGGCCGCCCGTCGATGACGGCCGGTCACACCCCCGCCCCTGGAGACCGGACGGGGCGGACCGGGGGCGTAGCGCCCACCACAGCCCGCCGGGAATGCGCGGCCCCAACGGGCCGCATGACCTTGTTCAGCAACGCTCACGGAGGTGAGGCATGACCAGCAGCACGACCCCAGCCAGCCACCCGGCACAGCAGGCAGCGCCCGAGGTGATCAGCCTGCTCGCGGCCGGGCGGCTGCTCGGCCTGGGCCGCACCACGACCTACCGCCTGGCCCGCGCGGGGCAGTTCCCGTGCCGGGTCCTGCGGATCGGCGGCCGGTACGCGGTGCCGGTACGCGGGCTGCGGGCGCTACTCGACTGCACCAAACCGGACACCGGTAGCCGTCCGGCAAGCGAGGAAGGATGACCATGATGGCGAGAGACTCGAATGCGGCAGCGGGTAAGGACTCGAACGTCGCCAAGGGCACCACGTTCAAGATCTGTCGGTGCATCGATCCCGAGACCGGCAAGAACATCAGCAAGACGTGCCCCAAGCTGCGCCGCCCGCACGGAGAT
The DNA here is from genome assembly GCF_040674815.1 of Nonomuraea sp. NPDC049709. Taxonomy (NCBI): domain Bacteria; kingdom Bacillati; phylum Actinomycetota; class Actinomycetes; order Streptosporangiales; family Streptosporangiaceae; genus Nonomuraea; species Nonomuraea sp. NPDC049709. The sequence continues at coordinate 10,639 of NZ_JBFANM010000116.1, read as the reverse complement.
GGCGGGGGCCGGTGGAGCACCTCACACGGCACGTGGGGATATCAGCTCGAGCTGCCTGCCCACGCTGATGGCAAGCGGCGCACTCCGCTGCGCCGCAGCGGGTTCGCGGCGCTGGAGGATGCCGAGGCCGAGCTGGACCACGCTCGCGGCCTACTTGCTCTCGATCCCGAGCCGGCCGTCCGGCGGCAGATCACCAAGCTGATGCTGTCGATGCTCAAGGACACCAAGAGCCTGCCCGACACCGAGGAGGTACGGCGTAAGGTCCGCACCCGCCAGGACCTGAACCGGCACGTCACCGTGGCCGAGTGGCTGGAGGAGTTCCTCAAGCGCAAGCGCTCTATCGAGGAGACCACGAAGCGCTCCTACGCCTCGCACGTCCGGCTCTACCTCAACCCTTACCTGGGGGAGATCCGGTTGGACCGGCTGCGTGTCTCCGACATCGCGGGCATGTTCGATGCGATCGAGGAGTTCAACGACATCATTGCCGCCGAGCGCGCCAGTGGCGATCCATCCCGGGTGGCCTCGGTCCGCTACCGGCGTCCGGTCGGGCCGACCACTCTGCACCGGATCCGGGCGACGTTGCGGCACGCGCTGAACATCGCGATCAGCCAGGACCGGCTGCTGGATTTCAACCCGGCTGCCGTGGTCGAGCTGGCTCCCGCCGTACGGCCCAAGCCGGTCATCTGGACGGAGGAGAAGGTCATCCAGTGGCGCGAAGACCACGCCGCGCATCTGGACAGGGTCAAGCGGGCACGTGCGGGCAAGCGCGTTGACCCGATCGCCGTCTACATCGGAGCGTCCCGGCCGTCGCCGGTGATGGTGTGGACGCCCGAGCAGACGTCGGCGTTCCTCGCCTACGCCCGCCGGGATCGGCTGTTCGCCCTGTATCGGCTGATCGCGGTACGCGGGCTGCGGCGCGGTGAGGGGGTCGGCGTGCGCTGGCCGGACGTCATCTTCGAGAAGGGGCGGATCGGCGTGCATTGGCAGATCACCCAGCTCGGCTGGGATCCGATTCAGGGCACCCCGAAGACCGATGCCAGTGACCGTGAGATCGCTGTCGATGCCGAGACGATGGCGATCCTGAAGCAGCACAAGAAGCGCCAGGTTCAAGAGCGGCTGGCGGCGGGTGAGGACTGGGTGGACAGCGGGTTCGTCTTCACCGACGAAATCGGCCGCCCGCTGCACCCGCAGCAGGTGACCGATCGCTTCTACTGGCTGTGCTACCAGGCAGGTCTGCCGCCGATCCGGCTCCACGATCTCCGTCATGGCGCGGCCACCGCGATGCTCGCCGCCGGGGTGGATATAAAGATCGTGCAGGAGACGCTCGGGCACACCTCCTCGGCCTTCACCCGCGATACCTACACCAGCGTCTATCCCGAAGCCGCCGCTGCGGCGGCCGAGGCCACTGCAGCTCTTTTCGCGGGGCCCGCCGTTCCTGTGTCTGGTCCGGTGATGTCAAGGCGGAGCACTGCTCAACCTGGAACGAACGCCAAGACGGACGGGGAAGCTGGTGGATCGGTGATCCCGATGCCGATCCGCTGATCGGCCGTCGAGAGGCCAGGGAGAGAGTTGGCAGCAGGGCGGTCAGTCGCAGGACTGGCCGGCCTGCCGCTGAGGGGCCGTGCGGAGGTGAGAGAGGTGCGATCCGTCCCGAGCTTGCTGGGCATCTGGGCGGCAGGCACTGCACTCAGCAGCAGCGGCACACGCTTGAGGGGCAGGTGGCTGCCGGACGTCTGTGGGTCGGACGATCCCTCGCATCGCGGCCCTGGGTTTCCGCGATTGTCCCAAGGCGAGGGACCGCCCCCGGCAACAGTCAGGCGTTCCGGGGAACGCCGTGACCATCACCGTGTGGGTGACCGACTGGCCTCATGTTGAGGACCGGCTCGCCACCGGGTCCGAGGATGCGTTCAGCGGAACCGCACCCACCGGGGCTCCGCCCGGCCGCCGCCGACACCATCACCGGGGTGCCGGATGATGAAGCTCCGTAGCCCGGAAATGGGTACCGGCCGTGTCGTATGGAGCGGGACTAGCGACGCTTGGGGTGGTCGCGGCCAGGACGTAGCCGATGCGCTCGGCTGTCGCGGCGAGATGGGTGACCTCGGTGATGGGTTCGTTCCATGACCACCAGAACAGCCATTGGCCGTGTTTCGGTGCTGCGGAGATGATTTCGGACATGGTGGTGGCTTCGGGGTTGATCACGCGCAGGCGCGGTAGCCGGTCGCCTTGGGTGAGCAGGCGAGTGTGCAGGCCGAGGTGTTGCAGCGCCTTTTGCAGGTTGTCGAGGTGAGTGGCGGCTTCGGCGGCCATAGCGGGATCGATGGGGTCGGGCATGGTGGACTCCGAAAGGTGGTGGATGGCGGCTGGGGCCGTAGCTCACGGGCTGGGCGCGGAGGGCCGCTGCGGGTGTTCGGGATGTGGCCGGTTGCGGTGGGCGGCTCGCTGCTCCAGGGAAACCGCCCGCAGGGGGCCGCGAGGCCGACGATCCAGCGGTCCCGCGACGCAGCCGGTTAGACCGGGGCGCTGAACAGCTCCTCCAGTTGCCCCGGGGTGGGCTGGCGGTCGAGGTGACACCAGACCAGGCGCAGCCCTTTTGGTGGTTTCTGGTGGCTTCCCCACCGTCCGCGCGACAGGCGTTCCACGATTGCCAGTCCGCGCCCATGCTCGGAGTACAGATTCGCGGTCTGGGGCGGAATGTTCGTCGGCGTCGTGCACACCGATCCGGGATCGGTTACCGCCAGCCGGAGGTAGTTCGGTGCCTGCGACAGTTCGAGCGTGATCGCATCAGCATCATCACCGATGCTGGAGACGTCGGAGTATCTGACGGCGTTGGTGACCAGCTCTGAGGCCGCCAGGGTCACGATCTCCCGGGCGGGATGTTCGGCGGTGAGCCACTCGGTGATCGCTTCGCGAGCCAGATGCGGGGCCCGGTCGCTGAGCGCGAGCCGGAGAGCGCCAAGTTCGTGCAGATCGACCCGTGGAGATGGGACGTAGATCACCGTATCCTCCTCGCTCACGACGGGAGCGCGCAGCAGCTTCGACATTTCAGGATCTCCATCCGTGTGCATGGCACGGCGTATTCGTTTCCGAGGATGCGCGAGCATGGTTCGCGGGACGTTTATGCCGTTCAGCAGTAGCGTGGCCAGCGCGGGGAGTCGAAGTCCATATTTCGCGTTGGGCGCTTGTTCCCCGCCGTTTCCCCAGGCTGCGGGGAAAAGCAGGGAAAACTACTCGGGCGCATGGAGGCGACGGTGGGCGAAGAGACCTTCGGGCAGGTCCTGCGCGATCTACGCGGCAACCGCACCCTCGAAGCGGTGGCACATGCGGCGGGCATCTCCACCAGCTACGTCTACAAGCTGGAAAACGATCAGAGGAAGCCAGCCCGTAGAGTGGTCGAAGCGCTGGAAGTCGCGACCAATGCACAAGGCGCGCTTATCGAGGCATCTGAGAGAAATGGGAAGAAATCCGCTTCAAACGCGGATACGTTCCCTCCTATCGCCACTAAGAGCCCAGTGCGTACTCTGGATATAAACGACCATTACGGGGAAACCGGGGAGGACGCCACGGAACGCCGACGGCTGTTCGGACTGGCCGCCAGTGCGGGAATCGTCGGCTTCGACGAGATCGTCCGACAGGAACTCGACCACACGACTGATCGGCCCCGCAGTGCCGAGGACTGGGACATCACGCGGGCCGATCACCTGCACGCTCTGCGCACACGCCCACCCGCCCAGGTCATCAAGGACCTGTCGATCGACCTGTACGCCCTACGGCAGCAGATGCACACCACGTCCGGCGACGAGCTGACCGAGCTGTACCGAGTAGCGGCCCTGCTGGCCGTCATCCAGGCCAACGCGCTGACCCGAGTCAGCGACCACGGGGCTGCTATCCGCTGGTGGAGCACCGCTCGTAAGACCGCTGACGCTTCCAGAGACCTTGAGCTCCGTCTTCTGGTGCGCAGCGAAGAGGCCATTCACGGTCTGTACGGGCAGCGAGAGCCTGAAACCGTCCTGCGGCTGATCGAGAATGCTCGCCGCATCAGCCGCCGTCCATGGCCGCGTCTCATGACCGCCAGAGCAAAGGCGCTGGCGCTGCTGAACCGCTCCAAGGAAGCAGCCGATACCCTGCGCGATCTCCATGATCACATGGACAAGGGGATCGTCGGAGATCGCTGGGAATTCTTCAAGCCGGATCAGATCCCGTTCGCCGAGAGCTGGGTAGCTGCCTACTCGCACAACGAGGCAGCGGCGGACGCTGCCCGCGGCCGGGTTCTTCAGATCATTCCCGAGCGGTCCTACCAGTACCGCATGAACGCTGTACTCCATGAGGCGATCAGCACGGCGGCGCTTGGCGGAGCGGACGAGGGCGCCAGACTCGCAGCCGAGCTGATCGACTCACTGCCCGCCGGCTTCCGGACCAATCACATCTGGGAGACGGCGCGCATGGTCTTGCGCGCGGTACCGCTGGAGCAGCGGGAACGTCCAGCAGTAGGGGAGTTGCGCTCGCTACTGACCATCGAGCCCTGACGGCGGGCGCCGCGAAAACGACGCCCGCCACCCTGCGACAGCTTTACACAAGCTTGGCGAGGCCGGCCCGTACAACGGTCGTCAGTGGATGATCTGCGCCCAGCACCCGCTCGCAGTCGGTCAGTGTCGCCTCGTACAGCGGAATGGCTCGCCCCAGATCTCCCGCCGCCTGATATGCGGCGGCAAGGTTGTTGCGGGAGTTCAAGGTGTCGGGATGGTCCGTGCCTATCACTCGCCTGTAGTCGGCGAGGGTGGCCTCGTGCAGGGGAATGGCTCGTCCCAGATCTCCCGCCGCCTGATATGCGGCGGCAAGGTTGTTGCGGGAGCTCAGGGTGTCGGGGTGGTCGAGGCCTAGTACCCGCTCCCGATCCGTCAGCGTCGCTTCATGCAGGGGAATGGCTCGCCCCAGATCTCCCGCCGCCTGATACGTGACGGCAAGGTTGTTGCGGGAGATTAAGGTGTCGGGATGGTCGAGGCCTAGTACCCGCTCCCGATCCGTCAGCGTCGCTTCATGCAGGGGAATGGCTCGCCCCAGATCTCCCGCCGCCTGATATGCGGCGGCAAGGTTGTTACAGGAGTTCAAGGTGTCGGGATGGTCGAGGCCTAGTACCCGCTTCTGATCAGTCAGCGTCGCCTCGTATAACGGAACGGCCTGGCTGAGATAGCCTGCCGCCTTGTAGGCGTAGGCAAGGCTGCTGCGAGAGGTCAAGGTGTCGGGATGGTCCGGGCCCAACACCCGCTCCTGATCGGCCAGCGTCGCCTCGTACAAGGGAATGGCCTGACCCAGGTCTCCCGCTGTTTGATATGCGGCGGCAAGACTGCTGCGGGAGTTCAGGGTGTCGGGGTGGTCCGGGCCGAGCACTCGCTCCCGATCGGCCAGCGCTGCCTCGTGCAGGGGAATGGCGCGGCCAAGGTCTCCCGCCGCCCGGTAGGCGTAGGCGAGGTTGTTGCGGGAGGTCAAGGTATCGGGGTGGTCGGTGCCCAGCACCCGCTCGCGATCCGCCAGCGTCGCCTCGTATAAGGAAATGGCGCGGCCAAGGTCTCCCCCTGACTCGTAGGCACCGGCAAGGTTGTTCTGTGAGTTGAAGGTGTCGGGGTGGTCGGTGCCCAGCACCCGCTCGCGATCCGCCAGCGTCGCCTCATGCAGCGGAATGGCGCGGCCAAGGTCTCCCACTGACTCGTAGGCACAGGCGAGGTTGTTGCGGGAGGTCAAGGTATCGGGATGGTCGACACCCAGCGCCCGCTCATACACCGTGCACGCGCGTTCGAGGAAGGCAATCCCACGGATGATAGCCCCCTGGTTGCCGAGAAAAAGGCCGGCCCCGTTGAGCAGGCGGGCGCTGGTGGCGGTGTCGGCATCTGGGGTTGCGGGACTGGTCAGGGCCTCGATGTGTGGTATCAGCGCCCGCCAGGTCGGCCAGCTCATCGGATCTTCCCAAGATTCGGGCAGGGCATCGTCGAGCAGGTCGGTGGCTTGATCACGCGCGGTGTCGATGTCGGCGCAACGGCGATGAGGATCGTCTGCGTCTGGAGTACGGGCAACGGCCTGGACCAGCCGATGCACTGTGACTGCCTGGCCATCGAAGGTGATCATGCTGTATGCGGCCAGCTCACCCAACGCATGCCACACCTGCGCCATGTCGGATGTGAGGGCGTCCAGCAGGCGGCGAGGGATCGGCTCGGCGCCGTACCAGGCCAAGACGCGCAGCAGATGCCCGGTCAGCGGGGTTGCGGCGAGCTGGTCGAGGGTAAGGCGCCAGATGCGGGCAATGGTGCGCTCTCCATCCGCACCACGAGCAGTCCGGTCATACATCATCGTCGGCTGATCTCGAAGCAGGTCTAGGTAAGCGCGCGGGGTTAGTCGGGTCTGGTGCAGGTAGGCGCCGGCCTGCTCGATGGCCAGCGGCAGCCAACCCAGTTCGCGCACCAGTTCGGCCATTCCGTCCAAGGCGGCGGGTACAGCCCGCTTGAGCCCGACCTGGACGACTTCCAGAGAAAGGTCCGGGGCAGCGATCCGGGTCAGCAACTCGATCGCCTCTTGCTCACCGAGCACGTCCAGGCGCAGCACCTGGGCGTCCAACCGGTGCCAGCCCTCGCCCAGCCGACTGGTAACCAGCACCTGCCCGATCAGGGTCCGCTGCAGCAGAGGTCGCACGTCGGTGGGGTCAACGACGTTGTCGAGCACCAGCAGCCACCCCTGATGAGTGGCCAGCCAGGCGGTGGCCCGCTCGGCCAGCGCCTCTAACGACAAGACCGCAGCTAGCTCGGGCTGTAACGCGGCCGCCAGCCCGGCCAAGCCGGCTTGTACGGCCGGACCAGAATCAGCGGTGATCCACCACACCGGATTCAGCCCGCCGCCGGATTCACACTCTCGCCCCGCCGTAGAGGGTCGTGTGGCCTGAGAGAGTGCGTAGTGGGCGGCCAGCGTGGACTTGCCCACCCCGCCCAGCCCGTGCACCGCGGCCACCACCACCTCACCCCCGCTGCGCAGCGCCACCTCCAACGTGGCCAATTCCTCGCCACGCCCGACGAACGTGCGCGTATGCCTGGGTAGATTGACCAGCCCTGGCGGCGCAGTCACCTCGGTGACAGGCCGCAGTGCCGCCTCCGGTAGTACCGTCATTGTTTCGTTGATGATCTGGTCGCGCGCGGCCTGATTAACCCGGGCATGTCCGAAGGCCGCGGCCTCCATCCAGACCTGTGGTTGTTGGTATCCGGAATTTCCGGCCGACGGCAGAGGGGCGTTCATCGCTCGTTGATCATCTGGTCGGACTCAGCTTGGTAGACGCAGACCGACATCGAAGCCTCCGCCGCATCTGCAACGCTTGTCCCGTCGTCGCCGCCGGAGACGATTCCCGCCGCTGTCATCCTGGCGCCCCTAAAGACCTTGCGCCGCAAACCTTGTGTGCAGCTATCGCCATGAACACATTCCGCATTACTCCATCCGATCACAGCGTAAGGTCTCAAACCTGCTGCAGAAGAGTGAACGAGTGATCCGAGCAGATCCCTCCTGCTAAGGAGCGCGGTACGGCCGCCGCCATAAAGGCACGTGGATGTGGCCGAAGGCGGCTTGACCGGTGGTTGGACGGGTCTGCGGTCAAGCCGGGCGTGTTCCCCCCGCCACCCCTTCCGCCATAGCCTTCTGTTGGGTGTCGCTCGGGTCTGGCTTTACAGGTCCGCCCTGGGCGGCCAATGCCCGGCAGCGCAAACCGGCTCATTTCGATTACGCCATCGGCCCGCCGATGTGCCGGACGCGTGCCGAAGAGCATGTGACGAGCATGAACTCGGCCATCCTGGCCTCTCAGAGGAGGGGCGAGAATCGAGAAAGCGCAGGTCGGATGGGGTGTGGAGTGGTAGGGCGCCCGGGGCTCGAACCCGGAACCTACGGATTAAAAGTCCGCAGCTCTGCCAATTGAGCTAACGCCCCCACACAACGGTGCCCTGACGTGCGCGAGGACGCGACAAGTCCTCGCAACCCTAGCGAGCACACATTGACCACAGCATAGTATCCGCGCGTGACCCCCAAGCGCAGCCGGGACCGCTCCGGCCCCCTACGACCCATGCTCGAGTCATGGTCGCTGGCGCTCAAATCGGCCAACCGAAGCGCGGGCACCATCACCTCGTACCGCCTCACCGTCACCCAGTTCTGCGACTACCTCCACCACCACCGTATGCCCGACACCGTCGACGGTGTCGACGCCGCGCAGATCCGCACCTTCCTCGCCGCCTGCATGGAGGGCTGCTGGAAGGACCCCGACACCAAGGAGATCCCCTGCGACTGCGGGACCGTGGCCCGGAGCCCCGGCAACGCCCACAAGCACTGGCGCAACCTCAAGGCCTTCTTCAACTGGCTCATCAACGAGGGCGAGCGCCACGGCGGCCACCCCATGGCCAACGTCGGCGCCCCCAAGGTCCCGGACAACCCGACCGCGGTCTTCAGCGACGACGAGCTGCGCGCCCTGCTGAAGGTCGCCGGCGGCAGCGACTTCGCCGATCGCCGCGACACCGCGCTCATGAGGCTGTTCATGGACATCGGTGCGCGCGTGTCGGGCCTCGCCGATCTCCGCTACAGCACCGACCCTGAGGAATCGGACGTCCAGCTCAAGCAGGGCCTGCTTCGGATCCGGCTCAAGGGCGGCAACAGCGTCTTCGTGCCGATCGGCGCGAAGGCCGCCCGGGACCTCGACCGCTACATTCGCGCCCGGGCGCGTCACCCGAACGCCGGCTCGGAGTGGCTGTGGCTCGGGCCCAAGGGGCGCCTGACAACCTCGGGCATCCGGCAGATGCTCCGCCGCCGCGGCAAGCAGGCCGGGGTGACCAACGTGCACCCGCACCGGTTCAGGCACACGATGGCCGACGACTGGCTGGAGGCCGGCGGCAACCCGCAGGACCTGATGAGGATTGCCGGGTGGAAGTCGCTGCACATGGTGCTCCGGTACGGCCGGTCGGCCGCGGACCGTCGGGCGCAGCAGGCGCACGCGAAGCTGTCGCCGGGCGATCGGATTTAACGATCAATGGCCACGGTTGGACACTGTCTTATGAGCGATACTCACGTTACCTCGCTATTCGGACGTTTCGGTCATCGCTGCTCATAATGAGTGCGTTACTCACGGTCATGGTGACTGTCTGTGAGGTTACGGATCCGTCTTGGTGCTAATAGTAATGGCGCGCCA
>NZ_JBFANM010000116.1:0-1345 GCF_040674815.1 Nonomuraea sp. NPDC049709 | reverse complement strand
TGGTCATCGCTGCTCATAATGAGTGCGTTACTCACGGTCATGGTGACTGTCTGTGAGGTTACGGATCCGTCTTGGTGCTAATAGTAATGGCGCGCCAGAAAGCCGCTTCTGTCCTATTCCGAAACCGGACAAAGTGATTTAGAGTTCATGGACTGCCGCGAGAGCCTCGGGAAAAGGAACGACGCAGTATGGCCGCCGCATCTGCGTTCGTAGGCAGCCACGAAGGGGTGGACGTTGAAGGGAAGCAACGGGATTCGCTGGATCATCGGCAGCACGGCCGCAGCACTCTGGGTCACCACCGCCCTCACTGCTGGGGCCGGCGTCACGATGCACGTATATCTAGCGGTCTTGCTGGCCACCACAGTGGCCAGCTGCGGGGTTCTGCTCTGCTTGGCGGACGCCATGGCCAGAGCGCGGGTGACCCAGAGCAGCGCGGCGGGGAGGGCCGCGCTCGACGCAAGCGTCCAGGTGCTTACCGGGGCCATAGACCAACACGCCGTGAGGATGGAGAAGGCCACCGCGGTGCATGGCGATCGCCTCCGGCGTGACGTCTTCTCTGCGGAGCGGATCATGACGACGAAGTGGCGAGGCGAAGCGCTTGCCAGCCTCGATGCCTCCCTCGAGGAGGCGGCACGAGCTCGGGGGAGCGACACGGGGCCGCTGCCGAAAATCACGATCAGCTAGTCCCCACTGACGCGCGAAATGGCCGCGAGGTTTACAAGCCTCGCGGCTATTTCTTTTCCCCGGAATCGGGATCTTCAATGAGGCCGCGCTCGATGTAATGGTGACGACGTCGGTCGGCGTAGTCCTTTAGCAAGAGGTTCTTGGTGTCCTCGGGCAGATCGCTGGCCAAGATGTCCTCGACGAGTCGATCGCCCTTCTTCTCCTCACTGAGGGTGAGTTCTTCGGGGCGCGCGAGCCCGCGCTCGACCAGGATGTCGCCGATGGATCGGCCGCGCCCCTGCGCTGCGGCGCGTAGGTCCTCGAGCACCTGGCGCTCGATGACCGAGGCCGGCGGTTCCGGCGTGTGTGTCTCTCCGCCCGGGCCGCCAGGCCGAACCATTGCTTCCTGCCGTTTCGGCTCGAGCTGCTGGGTGCGGACGGATCGGGTCAGGGATCCGGGTTCGAGTTGATAGGCGACCTCCATTGCTGCGATGGTCTCGCGGCTGTAGTTGTCTCGTGCGCCGGTCTCGATGCTGGTGATCATCCGGTACCAGCTGTCGGGGCTGCCGCCGGCGGTGTCCGCTACGAACCGTCGGCGATTCCGGTACACGGGGTTGATCTGGACGCGACGGGCGACCAGGAGATTCCCGAGGGTGGTCCAGTCAGGGGCATCGTCGCTCAT
>NZ_JBFANM010000115.1:0-29875 GCF_040674815.1 Nonomuraea sp. NPDC049709 | reverse complement strand
GAGTCGCAATAGGCATGATTCATCTCCCTGAGAAGTTACGGCTTCGCGCCAGGGCCCAGTATCCCGGCTCACTACCCGCTGTGGTAGAGACAACGGGCCCTGGTAGCAGTCCTCGACGGGGGTGGTGCCGCCGGCCTCGGGGGCGAGCCGGTAGCCGACGGTGACCACGACGGCACCGAGCGCGTCGAGCCATTCGAGGGGGATGTCGATCTGCGAGAACCGGTCGCCCATGATCATGCCGCCGCCGTGCATCCAGTAGACGCACGGCGCTCCGGAACCGGCGCCGGCCGGGGTGAGGACCGTCATCGGGATCGGCGCGCCGTCGAGGCCGGGGACGGTGACCTCACGCCGGTGCACCTCCCGGCCCTCCAACAGGGGTTCGACCGGCGACGGGGGCATCTGGCGCAACTGCGCCAGGATCTGCGGGGTGATCTGCCGGACCAGCGGCATGCCGGCGAGCAGGGCGTTCAGCTCGGGGTCGAGAGCGGGGCGCGCGGGGGACGACATGGTGATTCCTTTCGGCAGGTGTTCGCGGGGATCAGAAGGCGGCCTTGCCGCCGACCGGCACGTAGTCGGTGTACGGGGACTGCGCGGCGACCAGGTCCTGGACCTTGGCGACGAGGGCCTGGGCGGCCTGGCCGGCGAAGATCCGGTGGTGGTCCTCCTCGCTGGTCCAGCCCTCGGTGACGTGGACGACGTCGGGGTCGGAGGCCGACCGGCAGACGAGGTAGACCAGGCAGTGCTCGTCGGCGGCCGGGCTGCCCGCGTCCAGACCGGTCAGCAGCAGGCCGGCCAGCCGCTCCCCCATGCCGGGCTTGGCGGTCAGGGTGGCGTTGAACCCGTAACGGACGTTCACGACAGTGCTCCTTCGAGGACGGCGATGCATGATTCCCTCAGTCAGGGATCCTTCGCCCCCGACCGGGTGACTCCATTTCACCGCTTGGAGCTGGTGTGACGGTAGAACGAAGCTCCCCGGCTCTTGCACAATCCTCTCCATCCGGTGTGTGGATCCCGGATGGTTGTGGTGGAATCCGGGCATGGGATTCGAGGAGCTTCGCGCGTTGCTGGCCCGCCACGTCCGGCCCGAGGAGACCACCGTCATCGACGGCCTGTACATCGCGAAGGCCGAACGGACGGGCCCGCCGTCGCCCGCGATGTCCGGCACGGTGCTGGCGGTCCTCGCCCAGGGCGCCAAACGGCTCGCGGTGGGCGAGCGGATCCACGAATACCGCCCCGGCAGCTACCTGGTGGCCTCCGTCGACCTGCCCGTCACCGGCCACTTCGTCGAGGTCGGCCCGGAGCGTCCGGCGCTGGGGCTGGCGCTCGTGCTGGAGCCGTCCGCCATCGCCGACCTTCTCCTGCGCGCCGGCTCCGGCGACCTCCCCCGCCCCCGGGCGGTGGCGCTGCCGGGCATCACCGTCGCCGGCATGACGGCCGACCTGCTCGACGCCCTGATCCGCCTGGTGCGCCTGCTGGACCGGCCCCGCGACCAGGCGGTGCTGGCGCCGCTGGTCAAACGCGAGATCCTCTGGCGGCTGCTCACCGGGGAGCAGGGCGGCACCGTACGCCAGCTGGGCCTGGCCGACAGCAGCCTCAGCCACATCGCCCGGGCCGTCCGCTGGATCCAGGACCACTACGCCGAGCCCTTCCGCGTCGAGGACCTGGCCCGGCTGTCCGGCATGAGCCCTTCGGCCTTCTACCGCCACTTCCAGACGGTCACCGCGCTGAGCCCCATCCAGTTCCAGAAGCAGATCCGCCTCCAGCAGGCCCGGCTCCTGCTCGCCACCCACCCCGGTGACATCACGGGGGTCGCCCACCGCGTCGGCTACGACAGCGCCTCCCAGTTCAGCCGCGAGTACCGCCGCCAGTACGGCGTCCCGCCCAGCCACGACGCCACCCGGCTGCACGCCCCGGCACCCCTGTGATCAGGAGCTCCGGGCGTGGCTCTGAACCCGGGCCGGCTTCCGTACGCGCCCGCACCGGCGCCGTCGGGGTGACCGCTCACTTCTTGCGGGCGTCCCACGGGTCGCCCAACCAGCTGTCGAAGGCACGCAGCAGGACCGTCAGCGCGGCCGCCAGCCTCCAGTCGGTCTCCGGCGCGTGCAGGAGCAGCCGGTCGCCGCCCGACCGGAACTCCAGCGGTGTCCGCCCGTCCGCCCGCCAGATGATGCGCCTGGGCCCGCGCGCGACGTCGCCACCGTTCCCCAGCAGAGCCGACAGCATGAACAGCGCCTGCACCGGACACAGCGACCACCACACGCACCACCAGACGATGCGGCCCTTGTAGCCCACCGCCTCACGGCCACCTGCCTGCTGCACGGTCCAGCGAGTGCGCAGTCCCCTGCCCCGGAGTGCCTTCTCGCGCACGAAGGTGCCGATGAGTTCGCCGTGTGCCCCGAGGACCTGAAACGTCGCGACGCCGCCGGCGGCCGAGGCGGTCACCACGGTCGCCACCCGCTCCCGGCGGTGCTCGTCGGCCCACAGCACGAATGAGCGGGCACCGCTGCCGCGGGCGGCGAGGTACGCGGGCACGCCGCCCGGCGGGAGCTCGCGCTCCGGGTAGGCGACCAACCGCGCTGATCCGGATCCGTCGGAGAACTCGACCAGGTCCCGCACCGGCTCCGGCGCGCCGCCGGCAGCGGCTCTGCCCCGCCAGACCCTCATGGTCATCTCGCTGCTCATCCGATGGTCTCCTTCGTGCTCGGAGTCCCGAGCGGCTTCGAGGGTGGGCCGGCCCGGCACGAACGCGATGACAGCATCCGCCGGCACGGTCCGTCTCGTCGCAGAACCACTGAGGGCGAGCCGGCCGGGGCCGGGCCCCTGGCGACCGATCTCCAGCACTGATCGCCGAAATGCACCGTAGCAGCAGGAATCGGGTCACCGGCTCCGGGTCCGCAGGGCCGCCGCTCCCCGATTGGTCCGGTTCATCGTCTCGACGCGTGCAGCGCGGCCAGTGCCTGCCTTTCGAGCAGGCGGAAACCGCACGATCCGGCGATCGCCACGGCCTGCTCGGCGGTGTAGCCCGCCGAGGCCGGGTCACCGGCGGCGAGCCGGGCGGTGGCCAGGCCGGCCAGGGCCCGTGCCTCCACGAACGGGTAGGCGTTGTGCGCGATCGTCACGCAGTCCTCGAACCAGTGGGCGGCGGCCGTCGCGTCGCCGAGCGCGAGGTATGCCTGTGCCGTGGTGGCCGCGGTCTGCGCCGTGGCCTTCCGGTCGCGGACCGCGATCGCCATGTCGTGCGCTCGCCTCGCCACCTCCAGCGCGGTGGCGGCGTATCCGCGCTGGAGGTGCAGCAGGCTCAGCTCGTCCAGGGTGGACAGCTCGCCGCGCAGGTTCGCCCCCTTCCGGTACGCCGCGAGCACCTCGGTGAGCAGTTCGGAGGCGCGCTCCTCCGCGCCGAGCTGGCGTAGCGCGCTCGCCAGGTGGGGGTAGGAAAGTCACGCGTTGCCGCACGTCCGCGGCTGCCGGCCGCGGGCTGACGAGGTCTTCGGCGGCTTGGTGAGAACGTTAGGGATCGGCGCTGGCACGGCGCTGTCCGTACTCCACCCGTACCGATGCGCACGCCGCCCGTACCGGGCAGGCGTCCTTCCCGACCGGCACCGACAGCGACAGCGACAGCGACGCAATTACAGTCAACGTTTTACTTTTTGCCATACACGTTGTACTTTACCGATGTCCCGGAAGCACCATGAGGAGAGCACGCATGATCAGGATTGCCATCGTCATCGGCAGCACCCGCCCTCGCCGCAGGACCGCCGTGGCGGCCCGCTGGGTCGCCGAGGTCGCCGCCCGTCACGAGGCCGGCGCGGCCGGGCGGGCGACGTTCGAGGTCGTCGATCCGGCCGCGTACGGACTGCCGGTCCTGGACGAGCCGACGCCCGCCCTGTTCGGCGAGTACCGTCACCCCCACACCAAGGCCTGGGCCGAAGCCATCGCCTCCTTCGACGGCTTCGTGTTCGTCACTCCGGAGTACAACCACTCCGCCCCCGCGGCGTTGAAGAACGCCATCGACTTCCTGCACGCCGAATGGAACAACAAGGCGGCCGGCTTCGTCAGCCACGGCGTGCACGGCGGCGTGCGGGCCGTGGAGCATCTGCGCCAGGTCATGACCGAGCTCCAGGTGGCCAACGTGCGTACCCAGGTCGCGCTGTCGGCGTTCACCGATTTCGAGATCACCGACCCGGCCGAGCCCGGCGTGATCGCCCCGGGCCCCCACCAGGAGCCCACCCTGATCGAACTGCTCGACGAGGTCATCGCCTGGTCCACAGCGTTGAAGGCGCTCCGCGCGCCGGTGGCGGCATGAGCATGGGGCACCGGCCGGCGGGCCGTACCGGACCGCCCGTCCCCGAGGCGTTCCCGGGCGCGGTGATCCGCGTCGGCGGAGGGCGGCCGTGACCGGGCGGCGGGCCGGGACGCTGGCAGCCGTGCTGCTGGGCTTCCTGGCGCTGCCGATGCTGATGTCCGGCACCACCGTCGCGCTGCCGCGGATCGGCGCCGACCTGCACGCCTCCGGCGCCGCCCTGCAGTGGGTGGTGGTGGGCTACTTCCTGGCAGCCGCCGCGATGATGCTGGTCGCCGGATCGCTGGGCGACCTGTTCGGCCGCCGCCGCGTCTTCGCGGCGGGCGCCGCCGTCTACGCCGCCGGAGCGCTGGCCAGTGCGCTGGCCGACGGCATCCTGTTGCTGAACGCGGCCAGAACGCTGTCGGGCATCGGCGCGGCCGGGGTGATGGCCGGGGGCGGTGCCGTGCTCGGCGCCACCTTCACCGGCCGCGCCCGCACCCGGGTCTACGCGGCGATGGGCACGACGGCGGGCGTGGGCCTGGCGGCCGGCCCGACGTTGTCCGGCTGGATGGTCGGCGCGTTCGGCTGGCGCGCCACCTTCGCCCTCTTCGCCGCCGCGGGGCTGCTCATGCTCGCCGGCGCGGCCGGCATGGCCGAATCGCGGGCGGGTGGAAGACCGCGCGTCGACGTTCCCGGCGCACTGACCCTCATCGCCGCGCTCGCCCTCACCCTGTTCGGCGTCAACCAGGCCTCCGACGCGGGCTGGGCGAGCACGATCGTCCTGCTCCCGGTGGCCGCGGGTCTGGCCATGTTCGTGACGTTCGTGCTGGTCGAACGCGGGACCCAGCACGCGGTGCTGGACCTCGGCCTGCTGCGCGACCGCCGTTTCCTGGCGTGGACGCTGGCCGGGCTGCTCCTCGCCGCCGGACCCGCCGGGGTGACCGCCTACCTGCCCACCTACCTCCAAGCGGCGGGAGGCGCGTCCGTCCAGGAGGCCGGGCTCATCATGCTGATGCTCACCACGCCCGTGCTGCTCCTCCCCCAGGTGGGCGGCTTCCTGATCAACCATGGCGTCCGGCCCCGCGCCCTGGTCGCCGTCAGCCTGTCGCTGATCGCCGCGGGCAACGCCTGGCTCACCACGCTCCATCCCGGCATCACCGCCACCGGGCTCCTGGCCCCGCTGGCGACCATCGGCACCGGCATGGGCCTGGTGATCGGCACCACCGACGCCCAGGCCGTGAACCAGGTCGGACAGGACCGCATCGGCATGGCCACCGGCCTGCTCAACACCGTGCGGGCCGGCGGCGGCGCCCTGGCCACCACCCTGTTCGGCGCCGCACTCGCCACTGCCCTGCACGACCGGGTCGGCGAGCCTGCACGCGCCGCGCGGATCGTCGCCGGCAAGCTCGCCGAGCCCGGCCGGGCTCTGGAGGCGACCTTGCTCACCGAGGCGTGGCACCTGACGCTGTGGTGTACGACCGGCGTCTGCGTGGCGGCCACGCTGGCTGTGTGGGCACTCCTTGGTTCCCCCCGCCCGCACCGCACAGCCACCGCGACCACCCCCGCACCCCGGCCCGGGCTGTCATCCCGGAACCCGGTGGAATGAGCATCCACCGGGCCGACGCTGGTCAGCTCATGCCGGGGCAGCCCCGGTCGATGCGGCCGGTGTCGAAGTACGTGACCACGTCGGCGGCACAGTCCGGCACCCGGGTGGCCGAGACGTGCACGTCGTCGGCGACCGTGTAGACGGTGCCGCCGATGGCCCGCCGCGTCTGCAACGTCCAGTCGTAGACGGACATGAACTCGTGCAGGTGCCCGGACAGCACCAGAGAGCCCCTGCCCCGCTTCACCGGGCCCTCCTGCACCGGCAGCGGCCAGCCGGCGCACTCGACGGCCAGGCCCCACGCCCGCCCCGTGGCCGGCAGGCGCTCAACGCGCTGCTGGTACGCCTTCCACGCCGCGGTGAAGCCGACCCGGCTGCTGTCCTCGTTGCACTTGACCGCCCGGTTCATGGTGATGTTGAGCGTTTCGGGCATGCCAGGCACGGGCGCCCCCATCGAAGCGAAGAGTTCCTTGACGGCCGGTGGCGCGGTGGGGCCGGTCGCGTCCCGCAGCTCGGTCAGCGCCTTGCCCGCGCGCGCCCACTCGGTGGAGTTGCGGCGGGCCAGGTCGGCGATCGCCGAGCCGTCGATCGGCCGCTGCAGGTCGGTGAAGGTCCTGGGCCGGTTGTCGTAGTCGCGGCCCAGCTTCACCACCGCGTCGTGCACCTGCCGCGCGGTGGCGCCCAGGCCGTAGATCGCGTCGTTGCGGGCCAGCCAGGCCGCCATCCGCCCGAAGTTGCGTTCGGCCGCCCGCGCGCTGCCCTTGACGTGCTCGTCGAGGCGGGTCCACGGCGGCGGGACGCTGTCGAGGAAGACGCGTGCGGTGCGCCCGGGGAACATGCCCCGGTACACCATGCCGAGCCGGCTGCCCCAGGACAGGCCGAGCAGGCTCAGCTCGCGCTCGCCCATCGCGGTCCTGATCAGGTCCAGGTCCCTGGCCACGTTCTCGGTGGTGAGCCGGCCGAGGAAGGCGGGGTCGGAGTTGCCGCAGGCCTGGTTGGCGGCCACCTGGGCGGCGTAGATCGTCCTGGCCGTCTCCTCGGTCAGCGGGCCGGGTCCCGGCATTCCGCCGGGATTACGCTCGCAGGCGACCTTGGTGCTGTTGTTGACGCCTCGAGGGTCGAGGCCGATGAGGTCGTACCGCTCGTTGAGCCGGGCCATCTGCTCGTTCCTGAGCATCATGCGGACGGGATCCAGGTAGCCGCTGTTGCCCGGCCCGCCGGGCAGGACGGTGACGGCGCCGAGCCTGCGCGCCCGGTCCGAGGCGGCCAGCCGGGTGACCGCGACGCTGATCTGCCGGCCGCCGGGGTCGGCGTGGTCCAGCGGGACGCTGACCGTCCCGCACCGCAGCCGCTTCATCTGCGCGCGAAAGGCCGGCACCTGCTCCGCGGACATCCCCAGGGCCCGGATGACCTCGTCGGAGTACTCCGGGCAGGGCTTCCAGCCGACGGTGGGCTCGGGCCTGGTCGCGGACGCGTTCGCGGCGGCCGGATGGTGGCTCAGTAGTACCGCCAGGGCCAGCAGCGCCGCCAGTGAGGTTCGGTGATTCATGCGCCCACGTCTAGACCGGCGACCGTTTCCTGGCTGTTTCCCTCACGCGCGGTGGAAACGGTGCGGAAACCCGCCCACGTCTAGACATGTCCTCGGAGGACCGTACCCGAGGAAAGGATCTTCAGAGTGAACCGTGTGACCGCGACCGGCCTGGCCGGGCTGAGCGGCGCGATGCTGAGCCTGAGCATGCTGACGCCCTCCGCCGCGACCAGTGACCGGCCCAAGGTGGGGAACGTGCAGGCCGCGTTGACGGAACTGGCCGGGAACCCCCAGATCGTGGGCGCGATCGGCGAGGCCTACATCGACGGCGAGCTCGCCGGGAAGGGCACGGCCGGTTCCCGGCTGATCGGCGGCAAGGGCGGCAGGATCCCGAGCGGCTCTCGTTACCGCCTCGGTTCCCAGACCAAGCTGATGACCGGCGTCGTGATCCTGCAACTGGTCAAGGAGGGCAGGCTCAGGCTCGACGACAAGCTCAGTGACCTGCTGCCGGAAGTGGCCGAGAAGGACCTGGTCGAGCGGGCCGACGAGATCACGTTGCAGCAGCTGGTCCAGCACACCTCCGGCATCCCCAACTGGTTCCACCCGGACGTCGTCCCCACCTTCGACTTCACCACGTACTACCCGCCGATGGAGCTGGTGAAGAGGTCCCGCGCCCTGCCCAGGCAGCAGGAGCCGGGTGAGACGTTCTCCTACTCCAACACCAACTACATGCTCCTGGGCCTGATCATCGAGAGGACGACGAAGCACAGCGTGGCCGCCGAGTTCGAGCGGCGCATCTTCGACCCCGTCGGCATGGACGACTCCTACCTGCCCACCACGTTTCCCGGCGGCATCAAGGGTCCGCACGGGCACGGCTATTTCCCCGACGACAACGGCAAGCTGCGTGACATCGACCGGCTCAACATGAGCTACGGGTACGCCGCCGGCGGCGTCATCTCCACCGCCCACGACATCAGCGCCTTCCACGCCGCGTTCAGCAAGAACCAGTTGCTGCCGGAGGAGCTGCGGAAGGTGCTGCAGGGGCCGCCGAAGAACCAGGCCCCGCCCTCCCCGGAGCCGTCCGAAGGCGGTCAGGGCGGCATGTGCGGAGGCACGATCCGGGTGTCCCCGGTCAAGGGCAGCGCGCCCGGTTTCAACGCCGCCACATTCGCCACCACGGACGGCCGCATGCAGTTCGCCCTGTCCGTCACGCTGGCCGTCCCCAACACCGACGACTCCCTCCAGCCGCTCCTCGTCAAGGCCGCCGAAGCGGTCTTCTGCCCTGACGAATAGCCAGTGCCCCAGCACTCGGAGGGCGTGCCGAACCGCCGCCCTCGGAGTGCTGTCACTCGCATGAGTAGGCTCGAACGCGTCGGTTCACGCTGAAAGCGGCAGGGAGACCCATAATTGGTGATCATCGCTCAGGAGACGTCGTTCGACGAGGCCGAGGTGTTCGAGCTGTACGACTCGGTCGGCTGGCACCCGTGGACGCGTGACGTCGCGCGTGTGTGCCGGAGCCTGGCCAACTCGCACCTGGTCATCACCGCCAGGGACGAAACGGGCAAGCTGCTCGGCCTGGCGCGAACGGTGTCCGACGACGAGATCGTCTGCTACGTACAGGAGTTGCTGGTCAACGCCCACCACCACGGCAAGGGCATCGGCCGCCGGCTGCTGGAGCAACTCAAGGACCGGTATGCGCACTGCCGCTACTTCGTTCTCACCACCGACCACGAATCCACCCCGACCGGCCCCTCCAACCACTCGTTCTATCGCCGTCTCGGCCTGATCGAGCACCACGAGCAGGGCCTGTCGGCCTTCGGCCTGAAGGTGCCCGACCCGCAAAGCCTCTAGCCAGACGGCGTTTCCTGCCCTCTGCCACGACGTACCTCCAGCGACCCGCCGGCATGGCGGACCTGGCCTCGCTCCCAGTCGCGGTCCACGTGGGGGCGGGGCCCAGGTCGGACCGGTCCGGCTGGTCCGGGGCAAGCCCCTGTCCGGGGGGAGGAAGGGCAGCTGGAACCCACCGGGCTGGTGGGCTGGTCCGCCGGCGCCAACCTGGCACTCGGCGCGGCAGCGCGATCCGACGCGGTGGACGCGGTGGCCCTCTTGGACCCTCCGATGTGGAGCCTGATGAACGAGCAGGAGCGAGCGGCCATCGGCGACGCCGTCCCCGGATGAGCGAGCTGGCCGCCGAAGGCGACACAATGCCCTTCTACCGCACCGGCGCGCGGCACGCGGCCGACCACGTCCCCGACGGACAGGTACGCGAGATCCCCGGCGCCGGCCACGCCGCCCCGCTGACCCATCCCGTGACGCTCGCCAAGGCACTCACCGAGTCCTTGGCGGTCACGCGGCCGCCTGGGCCTGTTTCATGAGCACTCGCCCATGAAACAGCACCGCTGCGACTCGATGGGCAAGACCCGCTCCACCTCGGCGCCGACTCTGATCAGGACGTCGGGTTGTCCGCCAGCCACCGGCGCAAGACCGGACCCGGACCCGGAGCCGATCCCTCCGCTACAGCTCGCAGTTGATCTCGTTTTCGGCGTCGCACAGGTCGATGTCGGAGCCGCCGTCGGCGTCGTCGTTCCCCCCTTCGCCGACGAGGAAGTCGTCCTCGCTGTTGCCGAGGAGCCTGTCGTTGCCGTCCCCGCCGAGAAGGGTGTCGTTACCGTCGTTACCGTCGACGATGTCGACGGCCGACCCGCCCTCGAACCAGTCCGTGCCCGCCCCCATGTCCGCCCTCGACCGCAGGGAGGTCTGGTTGCGCAGCACGTCATCGCCGCTGTTCATGGCCGCCCTGATCCTGGTGACCCCCGCGCTTGCGCAGTCCACCTGGTTGGCGGTCACCGCCACGCACTGCGCGCCCGCCACCACCGTGTCACCGGTGTTGGTGACGAGCAGTGAACCGTCGACGTCGACGGACACCGTGACGGCGTCCCCCATGTTGCCCGCGTTGATCTGCAGCGCGGCGCCGGCGACCGCCACGTTGGTGGCGGCGTGGGCCGGCCCGGTGACGGCCAGCAGCGTGCCGCACAGTGCGGCTCCCGCTGTCAGCGCGCGGACGCCGTGCCCGCGCACCATGGTGGCTCTTGAGTGTCTGTCGTTCCCGCGTGTACTCATCTGTCCCCTTGCCGGGTTGATGGTCGGGCTCCGTCATCGGTGCCCGACATCCCCAGTACAGCGCCGCAACGGCCGCCCCTCCGTGCCGGAGCGCACCCGGGCTCCGCGCCCTTCGGCGTAGACAGTGCGGCAGGAGGGAGGTCTGTTCGCTTCCGTCCCGTCTGCGCCGGGGAGTCGGGAGGCCCCGATCGTTTCCTCGCCAAGCTCGCCGGCCTCACGCCCGCTGCGGGGGCGGCTGTCGGAAGTGGATCTCGTCACGCGTCAAGTGGGAGTTCCAGCAGTGCGTCGGGAGGCTGGAAGCCGTAGCGCCGCCAGAGGGGACTGCTGCGCTCGGAGGGCCAGACGACGAGAGTGTCGAAGCCGCTGCTGCGGCAGTGCTGCTTCAGCGCTTCAAGCAGCGCCGAACCGGCTCCCTTGTTCCGTTGCGACAGCGTCATGTAGAAGTTCGTCACGTAGCCGATCGGGGCGTTTCCGCCGTACGGGTCCGGCATCCTCTCCACCAGGCAGAGGAAGACGTGGCCGCAGATGTCGCCTCCGGCCTCCGCGACCCAGGCCAGCCAGTGGCCATGGCTGAGCCGGTCGTGGATCCATTGCTCGGCCTCTTCCAGGGGTCGAGCCGGCGTCGGTGGCCGTCCTTCGTGGTCCTCCAGCTTGAACCTCCAGCGCGGCGCGGCCAGGACACGCGCATCGGCGGGCCGGGCCGGGCGCACGATGAAGTCTGTGGTCATGAGGGAAGTTTCGTGTCTGCAGCGTCGTACGGTGAATCGGTGCGCCGGACGACGACGTCGGCCGCGCCGCTCTTGCGCGCACCTTCGCGCGGCGATTGCGCAGGTCGAGCTCGCCGACGTCGAGGGCGAGGACCTCTACGCGCCACTTTGGCGTCCTTGTCTACGCCGAAGGGCGCGGAGCCCGGGTGCGCTCCGGCACGGAGGGGCGGCCGTTGCGGCGCTGTACTGGGGATGTCGGGCACCGATGACGGAGCCCGACCATCAACCCGGCAAGGGGACAGATGAGTACACGCGGGAACGACAGACACTCAAGGGTGCGCGGGCACGGCATCCGCGCGCTGACAGCGGGAGCCGCACTGTGCGGCACGCTGCTGGCCGTCACCGGGCCGGCCCACGCCGCCACCAACGTGGCGGTCGCCGGCGCCGCGCTGCAGATCAACGCGGGCAACTTGTCGGATGACGTCACGGTGTCCGTCGACGTCGACGGCTCGCTGCTCGTCACCAACACCGGTGACACGGTGAATCCGGGCGCGCAGTGCGTGGCGGTGACCGCCAACCAGGTGGACTGCGCAAGCGCGGGAGTCACCCGGATCACGGCCGTCATGCGCAACGGCCACGACGTGCTGCGCAACCAGACCTCCCTGCGATCGAGAGCGGAGATGGGGGCGGGCGCGGACACGTTCACGGGCGGGCCGGCCAGAGACATCGTCTTCGGTAGCGACGGTGACGACACACTCGTCGGCGAGGGAGGCAACGACGACGCCGACGGCGGCCCCAACACAGACACCTGCGACGCCGAAAACGAGGTGGGCTGCGAGCTCTAGCAGAGCGGCGCACGCAAAGGACCGGTCCCAGGAGATCGGCCCTTGCCTGGGTGGAGGCGGACCGTGCGGGCCGGTCTTACCGGCACCGTCTCACTGCCAACGATCGAACGTCCGCCGAGCTCCACGAACCCGCCCAAGGCAGAGGTCAGTTCACCTTCTGGACGCGAGTTGTGCCGGAGGTGAGCGGCGCGCCGGTGGTGCCGATGGCGCGCAGCTCGGGGACGGCCTCCCCTCGCTGGTCGACGAGCACCGAGTGCTCCTCCCCAGCGGCGAAGGCGTTGCGCTCGCCCCACTGGCGCAGGGCCAGCACCACGGTGAACAGGTCGCGGCCCGCGTCGGTCAGCGCGTAGGTCTGCCGCTTGCCGGATGGGGCGGTGTCCCGGGCGAGGATGCCGTGCTCGGTGAGGCGGCGCAGCCGGTCGGTGAGGATGTTGCGGGCGATCCCGAGCCGCTGGTGGAAGTCGGTGAAGGTGGATGCTCCGTCCATCGCGTCCCGGACGATGAGCAGGCTCCAGCGGTCGCCGACCAGGTCGACGGTCCTGGCCACCGGGCAGCTCGGGTCGGTCCAGCGCTCGGCTGTCATGCACACCCCCATTCGGTTGCTTTTCGAAACCATTCTGCCCTAGCCTCCGATTAGTTGCAATTTGCTACTGATTGGAGGACAGCGTGTCGACGATCCTCGGGGGAGGGCGCAGGTTGCTGCTGGCCGTGGTGTGCGCGGTGGCCGTGGCGAACGTCTACGCCGTGCAGCCCGTCCTGGACGCGGCGGGGTCGGACCTGGGGCTCACGGCCGGCGGTCTGGGATGGCTCGTCGCCGTCGGTCAGGCCGGCTATCTGGCCGGGCTGGTCACGCTCGTTCCGCTGGGAGACGTGCTCGACCGGCGGCGGCTCATCGCCGGCCATCTGGCGCTCACCGCGGCGGGAAGCGCCGTCGTCGCGGCCTCGACGACGGCGCCGCTCGCGCTGGTGGGGCTCGGTGTCGCGGGGATGTTCGCGGTCGTGGTGCAGACGACCGTCGCCTACACGGCCGCCGTGTCGTCACCGCACGAGCGCGGCAGGAACATCGGCGCCGTGACCTCCGGCGTGGTCGTCGGCATCCTCGGCGCCCGCGTGGTCGCGGGCTTCCTGGCCGAGGTGGCAGGCTGGCGCAGCGTGTACGCCGCACTGGCCGCCGCCTCGGTGATCCTGGCCGGACTCGTCCTGATCTCGCTGCCCGCGGACGAGTCGCATGAGGGCGCACGCGGCGGCTACCGGCAGGTGATCGCCTCCATGGGGCGGCTCGTCGCCGCGGACCGGATGTTCCGCAGCCGAGCGGCCATCGCGTTCTTCGTGTTCGCCTCGTTCGGGACGCTCTGGAGCGGTCTGGCGCTCCCGCTGAGCGCCGAGCCGTGGCACCTGACGCCGGCGCAGATCGGCCTGTTCGCTCTCGCCGGGCTCGCCGGCGCTCTCGGTGCCGCCCGCGCGGGACGGTGGGCCGACCGCGGACACGCCGGGCCGGTCACGGGCTGGGCACTGGTGGTCCTGATCGGGTCGTGGGCGTTCACCGCCGGCACCGGGCAGTCCCTGTGGCTGCTGGGCGCGGGCGTGATCCTGCTGGATCTCGCGGTGCAGGCCGTCCACGTCAGCAACCAGCACCTCATCACCACGGCCCGGCCCCGGCAGGCGAGCAGCGTGATCGGCGCGTACATGGCCTTCTACTCCCTCGGCTCGGCCCTCGGCGCGGTGACCACGGCGTGGACGTACGCGACCGCCGGGTGGCCCGCCGCCTGCCTGCTCGGCGCCGGCTACGCGACGGCGGCCCTCGCGGTCTGCGCGTTGTCCCCTCGGCCCCAGCCCGCCGGCGCCGCTCCGCACCGGCCGCCCGGGAGCTCCGAGGAACTCGCCCGGCGGTGACGGGGGTTCCACATGCCGGAACGGCCGCCACGGCTCATCGGGCGCCGGCCGTCAGAGATCGGCGGTGCCCGCGTACTTGCCGACGAGCGGGACGAACTGGGCAGGGGTCAGCGGTCGCACGCGTACCAGCCGGCCCTGTCGCTTGGTGTACAGGGTGACGATGTCGGCGATGTCGCCACTGATCGGCATGACCAGGCGGCCACCCTCGGCCAGTTGCCCGGCCAGCGGCCCCGGCACCGTGGGAGCGGCGGCCGAGACGACGACGGCGTCGAACGGGGCATGGGCGGGCAGGCCGGCGGTGCCGTCGGCGACCTGGACCTCGACGTTGGTCACGCCCGCCGCGGCCAGGTTGGTCCGGGCGTGTGCGGCCAGATCGGGGTGGCGTTCCACGGAATGGACGCGGTGGGCCAGGTGGGCCAGCAGGGCGGTCTGGTACCCGTAGCCGGTGCCGATCTCCAGGACGGTCTCCGTACCGGTCAGCCGCAACGCGTCGATCATCTGGGCGACCAGCGACGGTTGCGAGGTCGGCTGCCCGTGGCCGATCGGGATCGGCTCGTCGAGCTGGGCCCGGCCGGCCGAGCGCGGCGGTACGAAGATCTCGCGCGGCGTGGCGGCGACGGCGGCCAGCAGCCGGGGATCGGTCATCCCCATCTGCCTGATGATCTCCGCCAGCGTGCGCATCGCCGGTCAGCTCTCCCCCTCGAAGAGGCTGGTCACCGAACCCTCCAGGAACACCTCGCTGATGGCCCGCGCCAGCAGCGGGGCGATGGACAACACGACCAGCCGGCCGGAGGGGAAGCGCGTCAGGGTGGGCAGCGTGTTGGTGATGACGAGCCGGGCCAGGTTGGCCTTCTCGAGCCGCTCGACCGCGTCGCCGGAGAACACCCCGTGCGTGGCGGCCGCGAGGACCTGGGTGGCGCCCCGGTCGGCGAGGGCCTCGGCGGCCCGTACCACGGTGCCGCCGGTGTCGATCATGTCGTCGATGATCACACAGGCGCGCCCGGCCACCTCGCCCACCACCTCGTGCACGCTGACCTCGTTCGGCCGCTCGGTGTCCCGCCGCTTGTGGATGATCGCCAGGGGGCAGCCGAGCCGATCCGTCCATTTCTCGGCCACGCGGACCCGCCCG
Source organism: Nonomuraea sp. NPDC049709 (assembly GCF_040674815.1). Taxonomy (NCBI): domain Bacteria; kingdom Bacillati; phylum Actinomycetota; class Actinomycetes; order Streptosporangiales; family Streptosporangiaceae; genus Nonomuraea; species Nonomuraea sp. NPDC049709. The sequence continues at coordinate 14,768 of NZ_JBFANM010000115.1, read as the reverse complement.
GCGTCCGGCGCCACCACGGTCAGCTGTCGCGTGTCCACGTGCCGGGTGACGTAGTCGGCGAGCAGGGGAAGCGCGTGCAGGTGATCGACGGGGCCGTCGAAGAAGCCCTGGATCTGCGCCGTGTGCAGGTCGACGGCCATGAGCCGGTCGGCCCCGGCTGCGGCGAACAGGTCGGCCATCAGCCGGGCCGAGATCGGCTCGCGGCCGCGGTGCTTCTTGTCCTGGCGGGCGTACCCGAGGAACGGCACCACCACCGTGATCCGCCGGGCGGAGGCGCGCTTGAGCGCGTCGACCATGATGAGCTGTTCCATGATCCACGTGTTGATCGGGGCGGAGTGGCTCTGGATCACGAACGCGTCGGAGCCGCGTACGGACTCCTCGAACCTGACGTAGATCTCGCCGTTGGCGAACTCCCGCAGGTCGATCGGCGTCACCTCGATACGGAGTTCGCGGGCCACCTCGTGAGCGAGATCCGGATACGCGCGGCCTGAGCAGAGCATCAGCTTCTTCTCGCTGACTTGCTTGATCCCCGTCATGACTCCCCCTTGACCGCGATCAGCCGCCCGCGCTTCGGTGCCTCCGCTTCGGTGCCTCGCTACCAGCGCGGCTACCCGGGGCCACGACGTGCTAACAAGGCCCGCAATCCGCAACACCCGCTTCGACCTGCGATGATTCGCCGTCTGAGGGGTAGGCGACAGTTGGAGGTTCCATCGGCACCTGTCGAAGGAGGCACCAATGGGCACACCGGGAACCAACAAGAGGGTCCAGGACGTGATGCACCAAGGGGCCGAGTGCATCGGTGAGCACGACAGCCTGCGCATGGCCACGCAGATGATGCGTGACCTGTCGGTCGGCGCGCTGCCGATCTGCGGGGAGGACGACCGGCTCAAGGGCATCATCACCGACCGCGACATCGTGATCAAGTGCTGTGCGGAGGGCAAGGATCTCGACCGCATGACGGCGGGCGAGCTGGCCCACGGTCTGGTGTGGACGGAGTCCGGCAGCAGCCTCGAGGAGGCGCTGCAGATGATGGCTCAGCACCAGATCAAGCGGCTTCCCGTCCTCGAGAACAAGCGGATCGTGGGCATGGTCAGCGAGGCCGACCTGGCCAAGGAGCTGCCCGACAACAAGCTCGCGGAGTTCGTCCACCGGGTCTACGCACCCGCCTGACCCGGCCCTGACGCCCCGGCCGGGGGTCCGGACGAGCGCCGGTCCCCGGGCGGGGTCCCGGGTCACCCGACGATGACCTTGAGGTCGAATGTGCCCTGGTGAGGGATGCGGAGGGCGTGGAAGCGGCGGGCGCCGTCGCGGAAGTAGCGCACGCTGCCCGCGGCGACGGTCGCCTGCAGCGGGGTGCCCCAGCGGAAGCGGATCGTGGTGCCGCCCCGGCGGACGTCGAAGCCGTCGGCGGTGGCGGTGGTCGAGCCGCCGAACGCGGCCTGCGTGCCGTCGGTGAAGGTGAGGACGTCCCCGGGCTGGAGGACGAGGGGGATCTGCTCGGTGGCGGGGGCGTTCGCGGTGACGGTGCGCCGGATCGTCCGGCGGGTGACCAGGACGTCCGTGGTGACGTTCGCGTTGCCGTAGCGGATGCCGAAGGCGGCGGGGGCCGAGCCGCCGGTCCACTCCGTGCCGCCGCCGGGGGCGCCGCGGAAGTACGTGGCGGGCAGGGAGCCGTTGGAGTCGGGCATCTGGCCGGGGAAGACGGTGGACCAGCAGGCGTGGTTGTTGTCGTTGAGCCCGCAGATGATCGTGCCGGCTTCGGGGTGCCACAGGAAGGTCAGGCCGGTGCGGCTGCGGGAGGCGCGGTTGCCGAAGTAGCCGCCCAGGTACAGGCCGGGCTTGCGGACGTACAGGAAGTCCTGCCCGCCGTCCCTGCGCAGTTCGACGAAGTCGTGCGAGCGCAGGTAGGGCAGGTTCGCGATGGCGGCGGCCCGCTGCCGCCTGCTGGGGAAGCGTTCGCCGTTGAGGCCGTGGGTGAGGATGCGCGGCGAGGTGTCCTGCTTGGCGAGCGGCGCCACCGGGTCGGTGGACGCGGCCCAGGCGGCGCGGGCCTCGGCCAGGTCCTCGCGGGCGGTCATGAACGCCGACAGCAGCGGCACCTGGCGGGTGAACGTCCAGTTGAGCGCGGTCCTGTCGGGGTCGGGCCGGACCTCGTCGTACCAGCGGGCGCTGGTACGGGTGGAGGGGGCGACGTTGACCATGTACCCGGAGCCGTCGGGCTCGCGCAGCAGGTTGTAGGACAGGAAGCCGGTGAAGGCACGGGCCATGTCCACCAGGTTCGGGTCCGGGTTGTGGTGGTAGGCGTCGGCCAGCTCGGGGAGCATGACCTCGAAGTTGTAGTTCATGTCGTGGCCGCGCTCCTCGTGGAAGAAGCCGGCGGGGCTCACGCCGGTCGCGGCGATCCGGGCGAACGCCTCGGTCAGGCTCGTGGCGAGGGCGGGGTCGGGGTCGTGCTTGAGCGCGAACGCGGCCCCGGCCAGGCCCGAGGCGGTCTGGTTGGCGTAGTGGAGGGGTTCCTGCCAGACGGTGCGGTTGCCGGGGTTCAGGAACCACGTCATGGCCGTACGCAACGCGGTGGCCATCTGGGCCTGCCTGGCGGGCAGCACCCCGGCCGAGCGCAGCATCCGCAGGGTCTTGGCCAGGTAGCCGAGCCCGAACCCGGTGGGCGCCAGGCCGTGCTCGTTGCGGCTGTACTCGGGGAAGGAACCGTCGGAGTGCTGGAGCGACAGGTAGTGGCCGAGCGCCGCGTCGAGCGCGGCCAGCAGGTCCGTGTCCCCGGCGTACGGGTTCCACGGGCGGGGGTTGGCGTAGAACCAGGCCAGCGTGAAGACGTGCTCCTGCACGCGGGCGTTGAACGTCGCCGCCGGCGTGCGCCACCAGCCACCGGCGAAGAAGCCGCTGTCGGCCATGTCGTTGACCATGGGCGCGAGCGTGACCAGGTACGGCGCGAAGCGCTGCTCGTGGGGAGCGAACAACGCGCGGTTGACGGGCGGCGGCGGTGCCAGGTCGGGAACCGCGGCGAACGCGGTGCCGGAGGCGAGCACGGGGGCGGACGCCGGGAGCAGGGCAGCGGCGCGGAGCAGGGCACGGCGGGACAGCATGGTCAGCCTTTCAGAGGGGTGTGCGTTCCAGAGGGCGAGCCACAGGCGTCGGCGAACCGGGTGAACGCCTGCGGCGGGGTGAACTTCGACGGGGTGGGGCTCACGACGGGCGGTGCGGGAACGTGCAGCCGGCGCCGAGCGCGTCTCCCCGATGTCTCGACCGGGCGGGGAGCTACCTCCCCTCGCGTACGGGTGCCAGCGTCGATCCCTCGACCAGCTCGCACGCCAGCAGTTCCTGCGGGGTGCCGCCGCGCTCCAGCACCTGGGTGAGCAGCTCGACGGCCCTGCGGCCCATCTCCCGCCGGGGGATGCGGAACCGGGCGAAGTCGATGTCGGTCGAGACGGGCCTGGTGGGCGCGCCCAGCGCGACGATGGACAGGTCGCGCGGCACGTCCAGGCCACGGGACCGGGCGGCCTCGGCGATGGCCGCGCCATCGGCCAGCTCCTCGGCGAACACCACGCTCGCGCCGGACCCGAACAGCCGGTCCGCGGTCGCCAGATGCAGCCCTTCGACCCCGGTCGCGGCCACGGCCTCGGTGAAGCCGCGCAGCCGGTCGGCGTAGGACTCCGCGCCCGCCCCCGCCCCGACGTAGGCCATCCGCCGGTGCCCGAGCGCCGCCGCCCGCTCGACCAGCGCGTGCACCGCCGGCGGGTAGTCCGCTCCGACGAACGGCACCGGCCCACCCGCGTCGTCGCGGCGGCCGACCGAGACGAACGGAATGCCCTCGGACAGCAGCCTGGACAGGTCCTCCCGGTCGATCGTCCGGCCGAGCAGGACGCATCCGTCAGCCAGCCGGATCCGGCTCTCCGCGCTGAAGATCCGCCGCCGCTCACCCCGCTCCACCTTGGCGCTGGTGAACAGCAGCAGGTCACAACCCGCCTCCTCGGCGCACTCCTCGATGCCGACCAGGAACGGGTGGTAGAAATCAGCGCTTTCTGCGGGGAAGACGGCTTCGTAGGTGAACACGCCATAGATGCGGTTGCGCCGTTCGGCGAGCCGGCGCGCCGCCGGGTCGGCCACGTACCCGGTCTCCCTGATCACCTGGAGCACCCGCTCGCGGGTTTCGGGCGAGATCCGCACCTCGCCCTCGGCCCTGCCGTTGAGCACCAGCGACACCGTCGTCTGGCTCACTCCGGCCATGCGCGCGATGTCCTGCTGCGTCAGACGCCGCCCCGAAGCAGTCACAGTACGTATCACCTGTCAGCTGATAATGCGTATTAGTCCAGTCATTGTGAAACCGGACGCAACAGGGCGTCAAGAGATACCCGCGGTGGTAATCCGTATTAGCAGCGGATAACCGCTTCCGGACCGCCTGCGGCCGTGTGACCGGGCCGTGTGACCGGGAGGGTTCGCCGCGAGGGCAGCACGCCGGGCGGCAGCGTGAGGAAGACTCTCTGTCGTGGCAGACGAAGATCGGGTGCTCAGGCACTACGTGCTGAACGACGAGGCAGGTCGTCTCTGGGCTACTCCCCGTGGAGAGCTCACCCGCCGGCGCACCTGGGACATCTTCCAGCGGTTCCTGCCCGAGAGCGGACGGGTCGCCGACGTCGGAGGTGGGCCGGGGACGCACGCGGCGCATCTGGCCGGGCTCGGCCATGAGGTGGTGCTGGTCGATCCGGTGCCGAAGCACATCGAACAGGCCTCCGCTCTCGCTGCCCGCACCGAGAGCGGAGGCTTCTCGTGTCGGCTCGGCGACGCTCGCAGCCTCCCGCTCCCCGACGCGGGCTTTGACGCGGTGCTGCTGATGGGCCCGCTCTATCACCTTGCCGGCGCCGCCGACCGGCAGCTGGCGCTGCGGGAGGCCTTGCGGGTGCTCCGGCCTGGGGGCCGGTTGCTGGCCGAGGTCATCGGCCGCTACGCGTGGGTCATCGACGCGACCACCCGGGGTCTGCTGGGTGATCAGCAGGTCTGGGACACGTTCGACCTGAATCTGCGTACGGGGCTGAGCAACACGCCGGACAGACCCGATGAGGTCTTCTGGGCGTATTTTCACCGGGCGGAGGAGGTGGGGCCGGAAGTGGAGCTGGCGGGCTTCGTCCACGAGCGTCTCTTGGCCGTGGAGGGGTTCGCGGGGCCGCTGGGCAATCTCGAGGAGTTGCTGCGGGAGCCGGAGGCTCTGCTGCGGGTGCTCCGGCTGACCGAGTCCGAGCCGTCCATGCTGGGGGTCAGCGCTCATCTGATGGCGGTGGCGTCGAAACCGATCACCGACGCTGACGACGACCGCTGACCGTCGGCGGGCAACGCCTTCCAGCAGGGGCTGGACCGGCCACGAGACCGGCGTCTGTGACGTGCGGTCCGAAGTTGTTCCGCCGAGGCTGTCACAGCCTGAAGGGCTCCACTGTCTTAGCTGAGGACCGAGGGCGACCAAGTCCCCCGGCTCGGACAGGAGGAGTTCGTCATGAAGATCGTGGTTGTCGGCGGGACCGGGCTGATCGGGTCGAAGCTGGTGACGAAGCTGGGCGAGCACGGCCACGAAGCGGTGGCGGCGGCACCGAACACCGGGGTGAACACCCTCACCGGCGAAGGGCTGGCCGAGGTGCTGAAGGGCACGTCGGTGGTGATCGACGTGTCGAACTCCCCCTCCTTCGAGGAGGCCGCCGTACTGGAGTTCTTCACGACCTCCACCCGCAACCTGCTCGCCGCGGAGGCGGCGGCCGGCGTCGGGCACCACGTCGCGCTGTCCGTCGTGGGTACGGAGCGGCCGCCCGGCAACGCCTACTTCCGGGCGAAGATCGCTCAGGAGAAGCTGATCCAGGAGTCGTCGATCCCGTTCTCGCTCGTGCACGCCACCCAGTTCTTCGAGTTCGTACGGCGCATCGCCGACGAGGCCACGGACGACGGCAAGGTACGGATGCCCCCCGTGCTCTTCCAGCCCATCGCGGGCGACGAGGTCGCGCAGGCGGTCGGCCGGACCGCGGTGGGAACCCCGCTGAACGGCAGGACCGAGGTGGCCGGGCCCGAGGTGTTCCGGATGGACGAGTTCTTCCGCGAGGCGCTGGCCCACTGGGGTGACCCGCGCGAGGTGGTGACCGACCCGCACGCGCACTACTTCGGGTCCGAGGTGCTGGAGCGCTCGCTGGTGCCGGACGACGGCGCCGCCCTCGGCCAGATCCGCTACCGCGACTGGCCCGGCCGGGACGAGCTCCCGAAGTAGCACGGTTCGCACGCGAGGAGAGCACGCGATGAGAGTGCGTGAGGCTCGCGAAGCGCCCGTCTGGTGGCGGTGACCTCCGCCCCTTCCGACAACCGAGGTATGTCACAAATGAACCACTCCCAACCCCGGAACGACGTCACGTCGGCCCGGATCGACACGCTCGACAGCCTGCGCGAGCACCTGCAGTGGGCGGTCGAACTGGAGCACGCGACCCTGCCGCCGTACCTGTGCGCTCTGTACTCGCTGGACCCGGAGCGCAATCCGGCGGCCGCCGAGGTGGTGAGCAGTGTCTTCGTGGAAGAGATGCTGCACCTGGCGCTGGCCGCCAACCTGCTGAACGCCGTCGGCGGCAGCCCGCGCCTGGACACGCCGGAGATGCTGCCACCGCATCCCCGGCGCCTCCCCCACGCCGACCGCTCGCTGGAGCTGTCGCTGCTGCCCTTCGGCGCGGAAGCGCTGGAGATGTTCCTGCGGCTCGAGCAGCCGGCACCGCCCGGCGGCCCGGCCGAGGGCGCCGACTACGAGACGATCGGGCAGTTCTACGCCGCGATCGAGCAGGGGCTGCGCCACCTGTGCGAGCAGCTCGGCGAGCAGGCGGTCTTCAGCGGCGATCCGGCCCGCCAGGTGAGCGGCACCCATTTCCGGCACACCGCCGGGCAGCTGTTCCCGGTGGAGGACCTCGAGTCCGCGCTGGGTGCGATGGAGGAGATCGTCGAGCAGGGCGAGGGCACCGCCCGCGGCGGGGTCTGGGACGGCGACCAGGACATCTTCCACCCCGAACGGGACGAGGTCGCCCACTACTACCGGTTCCAGGAGCTCAAGGCCGGCCGGCGCTACCGGCGCGGCGACACCGCGCAGACCGGGCCCACTGGCGAGACGGTCTCCGTGGACCTGGCCGCCGTGTCGCCGATGCGGCACAACCCGCGGATGGCCGACCACGCCCCGGGCAACCCGATCCGTACGGCGCAGGAACAGTTCAACAGCACCTACTGCGACCTGCTGAACCTGCTGGAGCAGGCGTTCAACGGCAACCCGAAGCTGCTCGCGGACGCCACCGGCACCATGTACGCGATCAAGGGCAAGGCCCAGGCCCTGATGCAGCTGGCCGACGAGGAAGGCACCGTGGCCGGGCCCACCTTCGAGTACGTGCCGCCGGAGTCGCGCGGCTGAGTGCCGTCGACCGGTGGCAGCGGGGAGTGCGCCCGGCGCTCGCCCGCGGGGCCTACGCGCCGGCCCCGTAGGTCCCGTACTCCGGAAGGCCCGTCGACTCGAAGGTGTGCACCGACAGGCCGCCCGGTGTCGTCTGCTGGCCGACGAGCCGCAGGCCGGCCGGGGCGCCGCCGTCCGGGAACAGGCGCCGGCCCCGGCCCACCACGACCGGGGCGATCGCGAGCCGCAACGTGTCGACCAGCCCGGCGGCCAGCAGGGACTGGGCCAGCCGGGCGCTGCCGTGGATCTGCAGCTCCCGGCCGGGCTGCCGCTTCAGCTCGGCCACCTGGGCGGGGACGTCGCCGGACAGGATCGTGGTCGGGTTCCATCCCGCCGTGGTCAGGCTGTGGGAGGCCACGTACTTCGGCAGGCCGTTCATGATGGCGGCGGCGGGATGGTCGGTCATCTTGGGCCAGTCCCGGGCGAAGTTCTGGTAGGTACGGCGGCCGAACAGGAGCGCGTCCGCCTCGCCGAGCCAGGCGCCGGCCAGCCGTTCGAACTCCTCCTCCAGGTACGGCACGAACCAGCCGCCCTGCGTGAACCCGTCACTGGTGTCCTCGTCCGGGGCACCGGGGCCCTGGGAGACACCGTCGAGCGTCAGGAACTCCTGTACAACCAGCTTCATCGCGCACCTCTCTCTTCGGCCTTCGACCGCCGGCGCAGCCGCTTCGGCGGGGAGACACAACCGTCCCACTTCTTGGACTCCGTGGGGCGCGGAAACTCGTCGGCGCCCGTCTCCGGAGGCACGGAGATCGGTTGCGTGACGCCGGTGGTGGAGTGTCGAATGGGATCGGCACCGATCCCTGGAGAGGCTATGAGGCCGTTGGCCATCGCCCTGGTAGTGGTCCTGATGGCCGCGGGCTGTGCGGCTCCGCGCCGGGACAAGATCACGGTCGCGTGCGGTGCGGGCGAGCAGTGGTGCGCGATGATGGTCAAGAGGTTCTCCGATGCCAGCGGAGTGGAGGCCGACTTCGTCCGGCTGTCGAGCGGGGAGGCGCTGGAGCGGATCAAGGCGGCCAGGGAGCGGCAGGAGTTCGACGTCTGGCACGGCGGTCCGGCCGACTCGTACGTGGCCGCCAAGGGTCAGGGGCTGCTGGAGCCGTACAGATCCGAGAAGGCTGGAGAGATCCGGCCGGGATGGGCCGATCGGGAGAACGCCTGGAGCGGGATCTACGCCGGCGTGCTGGCCTTCTGCAACAACACCGAAGAGCTGGCCGAGCGCGGCCTGCAGCCGATCCGCTCCTGGCGGGAGCTGCTGGACGAGCGGCTGCGCGGCGGCGTCGCCCTCGCCCATCCGGCCACCTCCGGCACCGCCTACACCACGTTGTGGACGCACGTGGAGCTCGCCGGCGGCAACCAGGACGCGGCCCTCCGCTACATGCGCGACCTCCACCCGAACGTGCTGCGATACAACTCCTCCGGCAGCGCGGCCGCCGTGCAGGCGGCCAAGGAGGAGGTGGCGGTCGGCGTCGTCTTCTCCCATGACTGCGTCGCCGCGCAGGAGCAGGGCTATCCGAACCTGGAGGTGACCTTCCCGCAGGAGGGCACCGGTTACGAGCTCGGCGGCCTGGCCGTGCTGGCCGGGTCGCACAACCCCGGCAGCGCGCGCGAATACGTCGACTGGGCGCTGAGCGGCGCGTCCCAGCGGCTGGGACCGCTGGCGAAGTTCTACGCCCTGCCGACCAACACCAACGTGCCGGCCCACTCCAAGGCGGCCGATCCGGCGACGGTCAAGCTGGTCTCCTACGACGTGGAGGTCGCCGGGCGGGCCAAGCAGGCGCTCGTCGGCCGGTTCGGCGCGGAGGTCGCCGGGCCGCCCGCCTGATCGCCCGTCTAGGAGCAGCCCTCGAACTGCGGGACCGCGATCACGGACAGGTCGATGCCCGACTTGCCGAACCACTTGTCCAGCAGCATGTGCGCCGTGCCGTCCTGGTACATCTCGGTGATCGCCCGGTTGAGCTCCTCGCAGCCGGCGACGTCGCCCTTGCGCACGCCGATCGACGTCCGTTGTTCGTTGAAGGTCGCGCCGACCAGGTGCAGGTCGACGCCCGGCTTGGTGAGCAGCCCCGCCAGGATCTGGCTGTTGGTGGAGATGGCGTCGATCCTGCCGTGCTTGATCATCTCCAGGCAGACGTTGTAGTCGGGCGCCTCGACGGGGATCGCCTCGACCCGGCGCTCCTGGACGATCCGCTGGGCGATGTTCGTGCCGCGCACCCAGCAGATCCTGCGGCCCGCCAGGTCGCGTACGTCGCGCACCTTGTCCTTGTCGGCCGGCCGCACGGCGATGTCCTGGAAGTCGACGTGGTACGGCCCGGCGAAGTCGATCACCTTCTTCCGCTCCAGGGTGACCGACATGTGGGCGAAGACCAGGTCGGCCCGCCCGTCCGTGAGCACGGTGAGCTGCTCGCCGGCCTTGATCTCCAGCCAGCGGATCCGCTTGCCCAGCCGCGCGACGAGGTCCTTGGCCACGTCGACGTTGAATCCGTGGTAGGCGTTGTCCTGCCCCTTGAAGCTGATCAGCGGGACGTCGGAGCGGATGGCGACGATCAGCTCGTCGTTGTCCACGAGGGAGGCGGGCCGCGTGGTGCCGCACGCGGCGAGCAGCAGGATCAGGCAGATCAGCAGTCGTCTCACCGGTACTCCCTGAGCCGTGGCCAGACGCCGGCCAGGACGAGCAGGGCCCCGGCGGCCAGCCCCGCGGGGATCCACCGCCACAGCGTCTCCAGGGCTCCGTCGCCGCTGTCGATGGCACGCTCGAAGTCGGACTCGTGCCGCCTGACCAGCTCCTCCAGCACCTTGTCGTAGCCTTCGTAGGCCTCGGTGAGCTCGCCGTCCCAGAACTTGATCGCCGTTTCGCCGGGCATGGTCCGCATCCGCGCGTCGGCCTGCTGGAACTTCTGGTAGGCGGCGAAGAGCCGGTGGCGGTCGTCGCCGGTCAGGCCGCCGAGCAGCCCCTCGAAGTCCACGTGCAGCTTGCTCTGGTAGTCGGGCAGGCTGGTGGACTCGACGGCCGCGACCGTCAGCGACTTGTCCAGGAAGGTGTGTTCGTAGGTGTCCTTGCGGAAACGGTCGAGCAGGTAGCGGCTCTCGTCGCCGTGCATGCTCATGCTGATCGCCCGCGCCCTGGTCAGGGTCAGCACCGAGTCGAACCCACGCCGCTTGGCCTCCTCCAGGGCCTCGCCCTGCCGGTTGAGCAGGGCCGTGCCGGTCAGCAGGCCGGCCGCGGTGAGCACGGTGGCGACCACCAGGGCCGGCGCCAAGATCCGGCGGAACCTGCGGGTCAGGTAGACCTGCAGGCCCAGCAGGCAGGCCAGCGCGAGCAGCCCGGTGACGACGACGGCGAAGCTGGCCAGCGAGGTGGCCGACCGCTCGGCGTCGTGCGCGCGCCTGACGATCGTCCCGGTCTCCAGGGTCAGGTTGTACGCCAGGGGCAGCAGCTCGCGGTGCATGAGGTCGGTGGCCTTCTGGTAGGCCTCGACCACGTTGTCGGGCGGCTGTCCCGCCGTGTGCTCGGACTGGGTGTCCAGCAGCCGGGCCTGGGCCGCCAGCCGTTCGTAGCGGCCCAGCCCCTCGATCAGCGACTCGACCGTGCGCTGCTCGACGGGGTCGTCCAGAGCCAGCCGGTACGCCTTGAGCAGGCTCTCGGAGATCTCCAGCCGCCGCTGGTCGTAGCTGGTCAGGTCGGCCTGCTGCTGGGGGCCGTACTCCCTGCCGAGCAGCAGGGTCTCGGCCACCAGCGCGTCCATCTCCGACATCTGCCGGTACAGGCCCGCGGTGGCGAGCACCTGCGGGCCGGCGTCGTGCCCGATGGTGCGCAGGCTGGCGCCCGTGCTCGCCGCGCCCGCCAGGATCGCCGCCAGCAGCAGCGCCAGCGTCACCAGGGACAGCCCGGCCAGCGTGCGGACCCGCCCGGAGACCGACCTCTTGCGCCGGACCGGAGGCGGCGGCACCGTCACCGTCATAGCCTGCTCCGGCGGGAGACGCCGGGATCGTTGGTGCGCACCACGCCTCCCGAGATCGACTCGTGCTGGATTCGAGCATGGCCGCGGGCGCGGCGGGTCCGCAAGAGGAGCGCATGGAGCGCAAAAAATCGGGCCGCGCCAGTGCTGGGGGGAACTGGCGCGGCCCGTTCGCCGGGGGAACCATCCCATGCCCTGGAGGTGGCCGGCGAGTCTGCGGGGTCAGTGGGCGAACTGCTCCTCCTCCGTCGACCCCTTGAGCGCGGTCGTCGAGGAGTCGGGGGCCACGGCGGTGCTGACCAGGTCGAAGTAGCCGGTGCCGACCTCGCGCTGGTGGCGGGTGGCGGTGTAGCCGCGCGCCTCGGCCGCGAACTCGGCCTCCTGGAGCTCGACGTACGCGGTCATGCCGTCCGCCGCGTACCCCTGGGCCAGGTCGAACATGCCGTAGTTCAGCGAGTGGAACCCGGCGAGCGTGATGAACTGGAACTTGTACCCCATGTGCCCCAGCTCCCGCTGGAACTTCGCGATCGTCGAGTCGTCCAGGTGCTTCTTCCAGTTGAACGACGGCGAGCAGTTGTAGGCGAGCATCTGGTCCGGGTACTCGGCCTTGATCGCCTCGGCGAACTCGCGGGCCACGTCCAGGTCGGGCGTGCCGGTCTCCATCCAGAGCAGGTCGGAGTACGGCGCGTAGGCCAGGCCGCGCGCCACGCACGCCTCCAGCCCGTTCCTGACCCGGTAGAAGCCCTCGGAGGTGCGCTCGCCGGTGGTGAACGCCTGGTCGCGCGGGTCCACGTCGCTGGTCAGCAGGGTCGCGGCCTGTGCGTCGGTCCGCGCGACGACCAGTGTGGGGACTCCGGCGACGTCCGCGGCGAGGCGGGCGGCGTTCAGGGTCTTGATGTGCTGGCCGGTCGGGATCAGCACCTTGCCGCCCAGGTGGCCGCACTTCTTCTCGGAGGCGAGCTGGTCCTCCCAGTGCACGCCCGCGGCGCCGGCCGCGATCATGCCCTTCATCAGCTCGAACGCGTTGAGCACGCCGCCGAAGCCGGCCTCCGCGTCCGCCATGATCGGCGCCAGCCAGTACGGCGCGTCGGTGTCGCCCTCCGACCAGGTGATCTGGTCGGCGCGCAGCAGCGCGTTGTTGATGCGGCGCACGACGGCGGGCACGGAGTTGGCCGGGTACAGGCTCTGGTCCGGGTAGGTCTGCGCACCCAGGTTCGCGTCCGCGGCGACCTGCCAGCCGGACAGGTAGATCGCCTTCAGACCGGCCCGCACCTGCTGCACCGCCTGGTTGCCGGTCAGCGCGCCGAGGGAGTTGACGTAGTCCTCGGTGTGCAGCAGGCTCCACAGCCGTTCGGCGCCCAGCCGGGCCAGCGTGTGCTCCTCCTGCACACTGCCGCGCAACCTGATCACGTCTTCGGCGCTGTAGGTGCGCTCGATGCCCTCCCAGCGAGGGTCGTTGTCCCATTCGTCCTGCAGCTGCTCAGCAGCTCCCTTGAGGCGATCGATCATTGTTCGCTCCTTTGCCGTCCCCTGGGTGCTCACGCCGAGTCTCTGCCCCTGGGTGCCGGGTCAAACAGTGCGAAGCTCGCAGAAGAATCGCGAAAATTTCGCCAATGTGCATTACCTGTGGGTATTCAGCTGTGAAGAAATCGCAAGTTTTACCGTTGGCCTAGACCAATCGTTCGGCGAGAACGCGGGCCGGGGCGGGTGGACCGCCGCCGGGAACCGTCCGATCGCGAAGGCTAGAAAATGGGCCGAATTTCTGTCTAAGATGCCGACATGGCCTCCTTGCTGGGCGAAGAACCGCTGTCTTTGACGCAAGAGCTTGATCTGATCGCGTTTGGCCAGCGCCTGCGCCACCTGCGCAAACAACGCGGACTCACGCTGTCCGACCTCGGCTCGCGCGTCAGCAGGGCCCCCAGCCAGCTGTCGCTGCTCGAGAACGGCAAGCGCGAGCCCAAGCTCTCCTTGCTCAAGTCGCTGGCGACCGCCCTGGGCGTCCCGGTCGAGGAGCTGCTGCGCCGCCAGCCCCCCAACCGCCGCGCGCAGCTCGAGATCGCGCTGGAGGAGGCGCAGCGCGACCCGGTCTACGCCGGGCTGGGCCTGCCGCGGCTCAAGGTCTCCGCACGCGTGCCGAACGACGTGCTCGAACACCTCCTCGGCCTGTACGGCGAGCTACGCGCCCGCCAGGCCCGCGGCACCGCCACGCCGGAGGAGGCCAGGGCCGCCAACGCCGAGCTGCGCCGCCGCCAGCGCGAGGTGGGCAACTATTTCCCCGACATCGAGAAGGCCGCCGCCGAGGCCCTCGACGCCGTCGGCTACCGTGCGGGCGCCCTGTCCCAGAGCATGATCCAGAGCCTGGTCACGCACTTCGGCTACACCGTGCACACCGCCCAAGACCTGCCCCGCTCCGTGCGCTCCATCACCGACCTGCGCAACCGCCGCATCTACGTCAAGCACGAGCAGCTCGGCATGCACACCCCGCGCACGATCCTGCTCCAGACGCTCGGGCACCTCGCGCTCGGCCACGACAAGCCGCGCGACTTCGCCGACTTCCTGCGCCAGCGCACCGAGGCCAACTACTTCGCCGCCGCCGTCCTCGTGCCGGAGAAGGCCGCCGCCCTCTACCTTCAGGAGGCCAAGTCCGACCGGGCTCTGTCGGTGGAGGACCTGCGGGACGTGTTCGCCGTGTCGTACGAGATGGCCGCCCACCGCTTCACCAACCTCGCCACCCACCACCTCGGCCTCGTCTGCCACTTCGTGCGCAACGACGCCGGCGGCACCATCTACAAGGCGTACGAGAACGACGGCATCGTCTTCCCCGCCGACGAGCAGGGGGCCATCGAGGGGCAGCGGATGTGCCTGCAGTGGTCGGGGCGGCAGGTGTTCGCCTCGCCGGACCGGTTCTCGGTGTTCTACCAGTACTCCGACTCGCCCACCGGGACCTACTTCTGCGTGGCGCACGTCGATCCGTCGCGCGAGCGGGACTTCGCGATCACGCTGGGGGTGCCGTACAAGGAGTCGCGCTGGTTCCGGGGGCGCGAGACCACCCACCGGACGAAGTCCAACTGCCCGAACGGCGACTGCTGCCGCCGCCCGCCGACCGATCTGGCCGAACGCTGGGAGGGTTACGCCTGGCCGTCCGCCCGCGCCAACTCCCACGTCCTGGCCGCCCTGCCGCCCGGGTCGTTCCCCGGCGTGGACGAGGCCGACGTCTACACCTTCCTGGAACGGCACGCGGCAACCAGCTGAGCCGCCCCTCCGCCGCCGGGCGCGGTAGCCGGTTACGCGGGGTCAGCGGGCGTCGGGGCGTTCCGGCGGGGGGGGGCCCGCCGGGACCCCCC
>NZ_JBFANM010000114.1:0-29954 GCF_040674815.1 Nonomuraea sp. NPDC049709 | reverse complement strand
GGCCAGGCTCTCGGCCTCGGCGGCCCTGCGCCCGAGGCCGAAACCCACCCGGGCCACGGCGCTGTGCGCGGTGAGCCTGGCCAGCATGGGCAGCCCGGTGAAGCCGCCGGTGGCGTCGTGGAGGGGGCCCCGGGTGGTCACCAGCAGGTGAGTGCCGCCGCGGAAGGCGGCCAGCGTGCCGCCGAGCGCGCCGGCCTCGCGCAGCAGCCCCTCCTCGCCGTCCATTTCCACCAGGCCGAGCGCGATCTGCGCGTCCTCCTGCGCCTGACCCTCGGCGGTCAGCAGGAGCTGGCGCAGTGCCACGCGGACCGAGTGCACCGACGGCGCCAGCCGCAGCACCTGCATCTCGCCGCGCAGCGCCTCGTGCACCGAGCTGAGACAGGTGATCACGGGATGCGTCGGGGCGCGGCGGTGGAAGGCGATGACCTTCTTGGAGGTCTGCTCCGGGCGGTAGCCGAGGGTGCGCAGTTGCTCGGTGGGCAGCCCGGCCTCGTGGAAGGTGGCGGCGACGTCGGCGGGGGAGATGGTGTCGATGGACAGGCGGGTGATGTCGTGGCCCTCGTGCTGGAGGCGTACCAGGGCGCTGAGCAGCGTCGCGCCCGAGTAGTCGACGAAGGCGGCCGGACGCGACAGCACGTCGGCGGCGCGGGCCAGCATGTACGGGACGATGCCGGTGAACAGCCAGCCCTCGACCGAGGTGGTGTGCGCCTCGACGATGGCCGGGGCCTGCGACTCGTGATCGTAGTCGAGCCGCAGCGCGCTGACACCCGGCTGCTCCTCGCAGGTGGCCGCGACGTCGTCGACCAGATCGTGCGGGCCGACGACTCCGATGACGATACCCACCCGCGCCTCCTTCTTAATACGGTCTAGACCGAAAGGTTATCCGGTGACCCTGCACTTTCCCAACATGGCCGAACCCGCGGGCCGCACCCTCGGCGACGAGGAGATGGCGGCACTGGAGCGGGTGATCCGCTCCGGCATGCTCAACTCCGTCTGGGGGACCGAGGCGCGGGCGCTCGAACGCGAGGTCGGCGAGCTGTACGGCTCGCGCCACGCGATCGCGTGCAGCTCCGGCACCGCGGCCCTCCACCTGTCGGTCGTCGCGGCGGCGCCGGACCCCGGGGACGAGATCATCACGACGCCGATCACGGACTTCGGTACCGTGGCCCCCATCTTGGCGCAGAACGCCGTTCCTGTCTTCGCGGACGTCGACCCGTCCGACGGCAACCTCGACCCGGACTCCGTGGCCGCTCTCATCGGGCCGCGCACCCGCGCGATCATGGCCGTGCACCTGTTCGGGGCACCGGCCCGGATCGCCGCGCTGCGGGCCCTGGCGGACGAGCACGGCCTCGTGCTCATCGAGGACTGCGCCCAGGCGTGGCTCGCGGAGCTGCCCGCCGGGCAGCCCGGCCGGCCGCCTGGCGAGCAGGCCGGCGGGCCGCCTGGCGAGCAGGCCGGTGGGCAGCTTGGTGAGCTCTCCGGTGAGCTGCCCACCAGGGGCTACGCGGGCACGGCCGGCCACGTGGGCACCCTGAGCCTGCAGCAGTGGAAGCACATCACCTGCGGCGACGGCGGCGTCGCGATCACCGACGACGACGAGCTGGCCAGGCGCATGCGGCTGTTCGCGGACAAGGGCTGGGACCGGGCCGCCGGCCGCTCGCACGAGAGCCTCGGCCTGAACTACCGGATGACCGAGCTGCAGGCGGCGGTGGCCCGGGCGCAGCTGGCGAAGCTGCCGGGCGTCGTGGAGTCGAGGCGCCGCACCGCCGGACAGCTCATCGAGGCGCTGCGCGGCCTGGACGGGGTGCTGGAAGGCGGCGAGCCGGCCGCTGCGGGGGAGGGGCGCGGCGTGATCCGGCTGCCCCGCCCTGACGGGCACGCCTGGTGGTTGTTCCCGCTCGTACTGCCCGGCGGCGACGCCCCGGAGCTGGCCGCGCACCTGAGCGCGGACGGGATTCCGGCACGGGCCGGATACCTCAAGGAACCTCTCAACCGGGCCCCGCTGTGGAAGGGGCCCGTCTACGGCACCTCGGACTATCCCCTGGAGGGCTATCGTCCTGCCGGCTGCCCGGTGGCCGAGCGGCTGGTCGACAGCACGCTCGTGGTCATCGACTGGAACGAACACTACACGTCGGAGCACGTGGCGGCGATCGCCGACAGTGTCCGGCGCTATCCCGGAAGGGCCTAGTTACGTTCATGTATCAAGCATTGACCGGCTGCTCGCCGCTCACTAGGTTTCGGTCAGGACCGGTATTCGGGAAAGGAAAGCCACCGATGAGGAAGCTAACGGCAGCCGGAGTCGTGGCCGCCCTGAGCGTCGTGATCGCCGGGTGCGGATCCGGTGGCGGCTCGGGCTCGGACAAGAGCACGGTCACCCTCTGGATGTACCCCGTCATCATGGACCAGGCCAAGCACAAGGCCTTCTGGGACAAGGTCGAGAAGGACTTCGAGGCCGCGAACCCCGCCATCGACGTCAAGATCGACCAGCAGCCCTGGGACGGACGCCAGGAGAAGGTCACCACGGCGCTGGCTTCCAGGAAGGGCTTCGACCTGGTGGTGCTCGGCCCGGACCAGATCCCGCAGTACGCCCAGCAGGGCACGCTGGAGCCCGTGGACGACGTGGTCGCCCCCGCCAAGGCGAGCTACCTGCTCAACGCGCTCACCGCGCTGACCGTGGACGGCAAGCTCTACGGCGTGCCGATCTACCAGACGATCACCGCCCCCATCTACAACAAGAAGCTCTTCGCCGACGCGGGTGTCACCAAGGTGCCCGAGACGCTGGCCGAGCTGAAGGAGGCCGCGCCCAAGCTCGCCGCCGGGAAGGTCGCGGTGCTCGACTACCCGGGCAAGCCTGAGGTCTCGCTCAACCAGAGCTTCTACCCGATCCTGTGGGCCAACGGCGGCTCGGTCTTCGCCGCCGACGGCAAGAGCGTGACCGTCAACAACCAGCAGGGCATCGACAGCCTGCAGCTCCTGCTGGACCTCAAGACCGTCGGCGGCCTGCCGGAGAACACCGCCAGCAAGGGCAACGACATCGAGGGCGGCGCGCTCGCCTCCGGCAAGACCGCGATGTACCACGCCGCCACGGCGCTCCAGGCCGACCAGCTCGGCGCCGCCATCGGCGCAGAGAACGTGGGCATCGGCCTGCCGCTGGAGGGCTCGAAGCGGGTCGCGTTCGGCATCCCGGGCGGCCTGGTGCTGGCCAAGCACTCCGAGAACAAGGACGCGGCCAAGAAGTTCGCCGCCTACGTCGCCTCCCCCGAGGTGGCCGGGCCGCTGGCCAAGGAGTCGGGCTTCTTCTCCGCGCGTACCGACGTGACCATCCCGGACCAGTCGGCGACGTCCAAGGAGTTCGCCAAGTCGCTGGAGTTCGCCTTCCCCGGTGACACCCACCCCAAGGCCCGCCAGGTCATGTCGATGATCGCGGCGCACGTCCAGGCGGCGCTGCTCGGCAAGGAGGACGCCAAGACGGCTCTCGACGCGGCCGCGAAGGAGGGCAACGAGCTGCTGGCCGGCGGCAGCTGACACGATCGGGGCCTCCCCGCGTGGAGGCCCCGTTTTCTGGAAAGGTGTGAACCCCGGTGCGTCATCGCCTGCGCGATCCGATCACGGGACTGCTGTTCGTCCTCCCCATGCTCGTGCTCTTCCTGATCTTCAAGATCTTCCCCACGCTGGGCGCGGCGGGCATGAGCCTGACGAACTGGAACATCGGCGGCGAGTGGAGCTTCATCGGCGCCGACAACTACACCCGGCTCGTGAACGACCCCAACTTCTGGTCGAGCCTGCGCGCCACGCTGGTGTACACGGCCATCTACGTGCCGCTGGTCGTTCTGGTCTCGCTCGGCACCGCGCTGCTGCTCAACTCGATCGTCTTCCTGCGCGGGCTGTTCCGCGGCATCCTCTTCCTGCCGTACGTGACCAGCTTCGTCTTCGCCGGCCTCATCTGGCGCTGGATCTACGAGTTCGACGGCCTGATCAACGGCATGCTGGCCAAGCTGGACCTGGGCCCGGTCGCCTTCATGGAGCGCTCGGAGCTGGTGCTGCCCGCGCTGGCCCTCGTCTCCTGCTGGAAGGGCTTCGGCTACTCCATGCTGATCCTGCTGGCCGGCCTGAAGGCCATCCCCGGCTCCTACCTGGAGGCGGCCCGGGTGGACGGCGCGAGCGCCTGGCAACGCTTCCGCTCCATCACCCTGCCCCTGCTCAAGCCCGCCCTCTTCTTCGTGCTGGTGATCGAGACGATCGCCTCGTTCCAGGTCTTCGACACGATCTACGTGATGACCGGCGGCGGGCCGGCCAAGGCCAGCTACACCCTCATCTACGGCATCTTCGAACGCGGCTTCAGGTTCTGGGAGTTCGGCTACGCGGCCACGTGGGGGATGGTGCTCTTCGCCGTCGTCCTGGTCGTCTCGCTGATCCAGCGCCGCTTCGTCGGCAAGGAGAACACGTGACGATGACGGCCGCGCGTCCCGCCACGGCCCGGGCCGGCGGGCAGACCGCCGCGCCCCGGCGCCGGGGCCGCAAGTGGGCGCTGTACACGCTGCTCTCGGTCATCTCGCTGCTGACGATGGGCCCGTTTATTGCGATGCTCGTCGTGGCCCTGTCGCCGAGGGGCGAGCCGACCCTGCCCGCGCAGTGGCCCGACTCGCTCACCCTCGACAACATCACGCGGGTCCTGAACGCCTCCGGGTTCGCCGAGTGGACGATCAACTCGCTGGTCTACTCGGCCGTGTCCGTCGTGATCATCCTGCTCACGGCGTCGATGGCCGGGTACGCCTTCGCCAAGAAGCGCTTCCCCGGCCGCGACGCCATGTTGTGGACCTTCCTGGCCACGATGATGGTGCCGTTCCAGGCCACGCTCATCCCGCTCTACGTGCTGGTGTCCGACTTCGGCGGAGCGGACACCTTCTGGGGGCTGATCGTCCCGACGCTGGCCAACTCGCAGGCGGTCTTCCTGATGCGCCAGTTCATCCTCGGGCTGCCGGACGAGCTGTTCGACGCCGCCAAGGTGGACGGGGCCTCCGAGCTGCGCGTCTACTGGACGATCGTGATCCCGTTGACCAAGCCGATCCTGGCCACGCTGGGCGTGTTCGTCTTCCTGTGGCACTGGAACGACTTCCTGTGGCCCCTGGTCATCTCGCAGAGCGACGCCACCCGCACGCTGACCGTGGGGCTGACGGTGCTCAAGACGGAAGAGCTGCAGTGGGCGACGCTGATGTCGTCGGCCGCCGTCTCGGCGGTGCCCTGCCTGCTGGTGTTCTTCCTGCTGCAGCGCTACCTGGTCAACAGCATCGCCATGACCGGGCTGAAGTGACCCGGAGCTGAGCGCCTAGGCTTGTCGCCCAGACCGTCTGATGAAGGCCATCCGGTGAGGGGAACGACGATGAGCACGACGAGCGCGCCGATCGACCCGCGGGCCGCGCGGCTGCGCGATCGCCTGCGCGGCGCCCTGGTGGCCGCCGCCGCGACGCCGATGACCGCGGCGGGCGAGGTGGACCTCGACATCGCCGAGGCGTACTTCCGCGGCCTGGCCGCCGCGGGCGCCGACGCCCTGGCCGTGCTCGCCCACACCGGCCGCGGCCCCTTCCTGCCGCCCGGCGTCCGGGCCGGCCTGATCGGGCGCGCGTGCCGTACGGGCCTCCCCGTGATCGCCGGCGTCGGCGGGGGCTCGACCCCGGCGGCCGAGGAGGCCAAGGTGGCCGCCGAGCTGGGAGCCGACGGCGTGCTGGTGTTCCCCTCGGAGGGCGACCGGGCGGCGCTGCACGACGAGGTGTGGGCGGCGGCCGGTCTGCCGATGATCGCGTTCGACCTGTACACCGCGCCGTGCCCGCCCGCCGTGCTGCGCGGGATCGTCCGGCATCCCGGCGTCGCCGGGCTCAAGACGGCGCTGCTGTCCGATGCGATGGGCTGCCAGGAGGCGATCGCCCGGACCCGCGAGGCGGACCGGCTGGCCATCACCGGCGAGGACCGGATGTTCGGCCCCTCGCTCCTTTGGGGGGCGCAGGCGGCGCTGGTGGGCATCGCGGCCGCGTCGGTGGAGACGACGGCGGCGGTGCTGCGCGCGTTCGAGGGGGATGATCTGCGGGGGTTCGAGCGGGCGTCCGCGCGGCTGGACCGGCTGGCCGCGGCCACGTTCACCGCGCCCATGGAGGGTTACGTGCAGCGGATGCTGTGGGTGGCCGCCGCGGAGGGGCTCATCCCCGAGTCGCACGCCTTCGACCCGTACGGCCCCGGCCTGCCGGACGGCGAGCGCGCCGGGGTCCTGGCGGCGGTCCCGGGCTGAGGGTCGCCCCCAGCCCGGTGCCCCGGTCAGCTCAGGGCCCGGTTCGCCGCAGGGCTCAGAGGGCGATCCGGATCAGGTTGCGGCCCTTGAGCCCGTACAGCGCCTTGCGCGAGGGATCGATGGCGAGCCGGGAACCGCCGCCGAACCAGTCGCTCGCCAGCCCCTCCACGAGCCTCCTGGAGGTGAAGGCGACCAGGTCGATCTTGTAGACCGCGTTCTCGTCGCTGGTGTAGGCGTTGCGCCCGGCCAGCACCAGGTCGCCGCCGCGCTCGCACACCTTGAGCGTGCGGGTGACCTCGCGCCCGCGCGGGTCGAACTCGAACAGGACACCGTCGCCGGTGATGCCGTACAGGGCGAGGGTCGTGTGCTTGAGGCTCGTGACGCTGCTCGCGCCGGTCACCGGCTCGACCTCCCACTTCACCTCACGGGTACGCAGGTCGAACGCCGCCAGCCGGGCCGTCGACGTCACCGGCGGCGACCCGAGGCCCTCCTGCGTGCTGGTGCCCAGGTAGACGGTGCCCAGCCGGGCGGTCAGCGAGAACACCGTCTGGCGCTCGACCACCGGGCGATAGGTGTCGAGCCGGCCGGTCCTGGGGTCGTAGACGTCGAGCGCGCCGTTCCGGTGACCGGGCTCCGGCTGGGTGGACATCACGATCAGGCCGGTCAGCTTGTCGTGGCACAGGTCCTTCGGCCGGTCCTGGTTGTGGCCGGTGCGCAGGAGGAGCTTGGCCTCGGGGTCGCCCGCGCGGTGGGAGTACAGGGCGGCCTGGGTGTAGACCCCGAGGTAGGTGGTGTGCCCGGCGGTCATGATGGTCTTCGGCTCGCCCGGGATGGGCAGCCGGGTGACCTGGCCGGTCGCCAGGTCGTGCAGGTCACAGCCGCCCTTGCCGCCGACGTAGACGCGCCTGCCGTCGGAGTGCACGGACATGGGCTCCTCGGGGGCCGCCCTGAACCCCTTCTGCACGTGGCTTACGTAGTCGATCACGCCGGTGGCCGGGTCGTAGACGAAGATGCCCGGCTCCTGGACGCCATAGATCCGGCCGCCGTGCTCCAGGATCCGGACGGTCTGCGCCTCCGGGAACGGCACGCCGAGGACCTCGTACGTGCCGTCCTCGATGCGGTAGCGGTAGAACGTGCCGGACGGGCGGCCGGCGAAGTACACCCATCCGTCGTGGATCAGCACCGAGACGATGTACTTCTCGCCCGGCGCGGTGGCCTTGACGATCTTGTACGCGGCCGGGTTCGCCTTCTCCAGCACCAGCAGCTCGGCCAGCGAGTTCATGCCGCCGGCCACGTGCGTGCCGCTGATCGACATGCTCGACACCCAGTCGCGGTCGGCCACCTCGGCGGGCAGCAACTCGCGCTTCTCGCCCGTCCGGCGATCGATCGCGACGAGGTGGGCGTTGCTGCCGACCCCGGCGTAGACGTGGGTGTCGTCGGCCTGGATGCTGCGCACGTACGCCTCACCGGGGGCGGGCTGGCCGAGGTCGCGGCTGGCGCCGGTGGCGGGGTCGTACTCGACCACGCGTCCCGGCTGTGACATGCCCATGTAGACCTTGCCGTCGGGCGAGGCGGCCATGGTCCAGATGTAGGGGTCGGGGTACTGGGCGACCTTCGTGGTCGTGCCGGTCAAGGTGTCGATCCTGTACAGGTCCGACCTGGAGTGGGTGCCCACGTAGACGTCGGTGCCCACCTTGCACATCGCCCAGATGCCCACGCCGGTGGGGATCTCGAAGTGGGCCGTGACCTTGTCCTGGGCCAGGTCCCAGGCGCCCACGACGTTGGGTGCCAGGCCGCGCGAGCCCAGGTGGAGCACGTCGCCGACGAACTCGGCGTTGCCCAGCGGGCTGGTGACGCTGGCCGGGCCGAGGTCGGTGATCGTGCCCTCGGGCTCGCGGCCCGAGGCGGTGGCGGTGGCGGTGGCGGTGGCGTGGGCGGGGCCGGTGGCGAGGGCGGGGATGGTGGTCGCGGCGGCCGAGGCGGCTGCGGCCTGGAGGAAACGGCGGCGGGGGATCATTCGCTGATACTCCTCGGGAAGGTTGGCCGCACGCTATTACGGCCTAGGCCGTAATGTCCAGATCGAAGAGCCGCGCGGCGTTGCGCCACGCCACCAGTTCGGCCGTCTCCTCGTCCAGGCCCGCGGCCGCCACCGCGCCGTACGCCGAGGCCGGGTCGATGAGGGTCGAGTCGGTGCCGAAGAGCAGTCGCGTGCGGTCCACCCCGGCGGCCACCTGGGCGATGCGGCCGGCCGGCGCGTGGGAGTAGCACGGCTCCAGATAGAGCCGGTCGCAGGCGTTCGCGGCCTCGATGGCGTGGGCGAAGCCGTCGGCGCCCATGTGCCCCGCGATGACGCGCAGGCCGGGCGTGTCGAGGCAGACCTGGGCCAGGTCCAGCACCGTGGTCCCCCAGGTGTGGACCAGCGCGGGCACCCCAGCCGCCGCGACCATGGCCAGCGCCTCGCGCGTCTGCGGCGAGGAGGCGGGCGACCCCG
The DNA here is from genome assembly GCF_040674815.1 of Nonomuraea sp. NPDC049709. Taxonomy (NCBI): domain Bacteria; kingdom Bacillati; phylum Actinomycetota; class Actinomycetes; order Streptosporangiales; family Streptosporangiaceae; genus Nonomuraea; species Nonomuraea sp. NPDC049709. The sequence continues at coordinate 21,183 of NZ_JBFANM010000114.1, read as the reverse complement.
TGTAGTCGGTGTGGATCTTGACGCCCGCGAACTTGCCGGTGGGCAGGTATTCCCGCAGGTCCCGCTCGCCGTCGGCCGGCCTGCGGGGGTTGATCGTGACGTACCCCAGGTGGCGGTCCTGCGTGGCCAGCCACTCGGCCAGGGCCCGGTTGCCCGCGCGGGCGTCGTAGATCACTGCCTCGGTGGCCGACACGATCGACAGATCGATGCCGAAGCGGTCCATGGTGGCCAGGTTCGCCCCGGCCACGTCCATGGAGAAGAACCACGGGCCCCAGTGGGCGTGCACGTCGATGATCATGCGAACAGCCTCCTCGCGTTGCCGCCCGCCACCGCGGCGATCTCGTCCGGCTTCAGCCCGCTGGTCGCCAGGCGCAGGAGGGGGACGACGGGCTCGTAGTGGGGGGTGCGCGAGCCGTACAGGAGCCGGTCGGCCGGTACGGTCTCCAGCGCGTCGGGGGAGTTGAGCAGGCGGGTCGAGGTGTGGAACCCGGGCTCGTCGGCGGCGGCCACGAGGAAGTCGCCGAGGTGGTAGAAGTGCGTGTCCAGGAAGACCACCTTGGCGTCCAGCCCGGCGAACGGCTGCCAGAAGCGCCGCACGTCGCCGCCGGTCAGCACCACGAGGCCGAGCGCGGCGGCCCTCCTGGCGACGTGCCGGACCGAGGGGAAGCCCGCCTCGACGCCCTGCTCGTCCGGGAACAGCCTGATCGCCCGCACGCCCAGCGGCGCCAGCCGGTCGATCTCGCGCACCGCGCCGATGGGGTCACGCAGATCCACGGTCCCGACCGGAACCACGCCGGCTCCGCTGCCCCCGCCCGAGCCCGAGCCCGAGCCCTCGTCCGAGCCCGAGCCCGAGCCCCCGCCCGTGCTGTCGCCCGGCGCGAGCGGGCCGCCGGAGAGGGCCAGGACCTCGTCGTTCCCGGAGCGCATGTCGAACAGGGCCGCCCGCAGCGACGCCACCGCGCCCGCCCGGATGCGGTGCGCGGCCAGGGCCTCCAGGACGGATCCCGGCGTTCCCGGCGGTCCGTCGCGGTCGGGGTACGCCCCGACCAGCACGTCCACGTCGAGGGTCACCTCGAGCTCGCCGACCAGTTCACGCGCGTCGAACGCCGTCACACCAGCCTCCATTGACTAATCCTGCTCAGAAGATTACGGTCTGGACCAAAATTGGGCAACAATGTGCGGAGGTGCGGTCATGCCGCGCAGTCCCCTCGTGATGTCGGCGGCTCTGGCCGCCGCCTTGCTCGTATCCGCGATCCCAGCATCGGCAGCCCCAGCATCGGCAACCCCGGCATCGGCAGCCCCAGCATCGGCAGCCCCAGCATCGGCAACCCCAGCATCGGCAACCCCAGCATCGGCAACCCCGGCGTCGGCAGCCCCGGCGTCGGCGGCCCCCGTGCGGGCGGCCGCCCGGAGCCTCGCGCAGGGAGCTCCGTCGTGTGCCGGGCAGCGCGTGGAGACGTCCGGGCCGGCGTCGGTGACCGGCGCGATCGTGGGCGCCGTCGTCCACGAGGGCAAGGGCTACGTCGTCACCCGCGGCCAGAAGCCGCCCGTGCTGGCCGAGATCGACCTGGCCACTCGCCAGGTGGTCAGGAGCGTACGCCTGCCCGACGCCCCGGCGACCGGGGAGCCGGAGGGCGGCTGGGCCACGGCGGTGTCCGGCGGCAAGGTCTACGTCGGCACCTACCCCGTGCCCGACCTCTACCGCTTCGACCCGGCCACCGGCGAGGTGGCGCACCTCGGCTCGTTCGGCCGCAACGGCGGCTACATCTGGTCCCTGGCCGCGGCACCAGACGGCACCCTCTACGCCGGGACCTATCCCGACGGCCGGGTCAAGGAGTACGTCCCGGCCACCGGCGCGGTGCGCGACTTCGGCGTGCTGGCCACGGGGGAGCGCTACGTCAGAGCGGTCGCGGCCGACGCCGGCAACGTCTACGCGGGCCTGCTGGACAAGGGCAGGCTCGTCGCCATCGACCGGAAGACGGGCGCGGTCAGGGAGCTGGCCCAGGGGACGGCCGGCATCGGCGTCGTGGCCGAGCACGGCGACCGGATCCTCGCGGTGAGCGGGCCGGTCCTGATCGACGTCCGCAAGGACGGCACCGACGCCAGGCGGGTCTCCCTGGGCTCCGGCAGCCTCGACGCGCTCACGGTCGCCCCCGACGGCACGGTCTACGGCACCTCGCGCCCCGACGGCGCCGTCCACCGCTACCGCACGGGCGACAGCGCGCTCACCAAGGTCGCCGGCCCGCCGTCGCAGGAGGACGAGACCAGGCGGCTCGCGCTCGTCGACGACCACACCCTGGCCGGCTTCTCCGGCAGCGGCGGCATGTGGTGGCTGGACCTGCGCACCGGCGAGTCCGAGTTCACCGACCTGATCGAGGCCGGACTGCCGGCCGGCGCCGAGCGTCCGCAGAGCATGCTGCTGGTGCCCGGCCGGGCCGTCTACGTCGGCGGCCACTTCTTCATGGACGTCCGCGACCTGCGTACCGGCGCGCAGCGCAGGTTCCGCGTACCCGGCGAGCCCAAGGACCTGGTGCGCCGCGGGAACAAGATCTACGCCGCGATCTACCCCAGCGGCCAGATCATCTCCGTCGACCTGCGCACCGACCGGATCCGCAGCCTGGGCTACCTGGGCCACGACCAGCAGCGCCCGTGGGACATCGAGTACGACCCGGTGACCGACAAGCTGCTGGTCGCCTCCGCCCCGCTGGGCGGCAAGCTGGAGGGCGCCCTGACGATCGTGGACCCGGACACCGGTGAGATGGACGTCCACCTGGGTGTCATCCCCGGCCAGAGCCTGATGAGCCTCTCGCTCGACGCCCGCGCGGGAGTCGTCTACCTGGGCGGCGACGTGCTCGGCGGCGGCGGCGTCCCGCCGGTGAGGACCGCGGCCTCCGTCGCGGCGTTCGACCTGAGCTCCCGTACGGTGCGGTGGCAGGCGGACCCGGTTCCCGGCGCGCGGACGTTCCAGGACATCAAGGTGCACGACGGCCTGCTCTACGGGGTCTACAAGCGCGACTCCGGCACCTGGATCGCCCTCGACCTGGCCACCAGGACGGTCAGGCATCAGGGCACCCTGTCCGGGTACGGCGAGCTGACCGTGCACCGCGGCCGGGTGTTCGTCTCGACCTTCTTCGGCGGCGGCAACGCCTACGAGCTGGGCGCGGACGAGCCGGGCCCCGGCGCGCTGGGGGCGGCCCGGCACCTGGCCACCGGGCTGGGCGACGACTGGTACACCAACCCGCAGCTCCACTTCGAGCCCGGCTCCTGGAAGGCGTGGGCCCTGAGCGGCCGGCACCTGGCGAGGATCGACCTGAACCCCGGCTGCCCGCTCTTGACCGTCACACCACCGCAAGGCTAATTTCGGTCTGTGCCGAAATTAGTTCTGGACGCCCACCGGCTCATCGGCCCCGTGCCCTTCGACGACCTGCCCCGGGATCCGCTGCCGGAGATGGACCGGCTGGGCGTCCACCGCGCCTGCGTGACCCACACGCTCAGCCTCTACTCCGACGTCCACGCGGGGAACGAGGCGCTGCTGGCCCTGAGCGACCCCCGGCTCCTCCCGGTGCCGGTGCTGCTCCCTGAGGCGTTCGGGCCGGCGCCGGACTGGGACGTTCCCATGGTCCGGCTCTGCCCGGCGCGCCACCGGTTCGAGCTCACCGGCCCCACGGCCGTGCGCAGGCTGGCGGACCTCGGCGCCATCGCGGCCATCGAGCTGGACGAGACCTCGCCGGGGGAGCTCCTCGCCCTCGCCCGCCTGCTGCCCGGACAGCGCATCCTGCTGCTCAACCCCGGCTACCGGCGGCTGCGCGCGATCGGCGAGCTCATGTCCGAGATCCCGGACCTCTGGCTGGAGATCGGCACCGTCAACACCCAGCGCGGCGTCGAGTGGCTGGCCACGCACTACGGCGCGGAGCGGCTGGTGTTCGGGACCGGCGCCCCGGTCATGGACGACTGCGGGCCCCGCTTCCTGCTCGACCACCTCGAACTCCCGGAGGCCGACATCGACCTGATCGCCTCGGGCGGCGGCCTGTTCGGGCAAGGAGGCCGCCGGTGATCCTGGACGCGCACGGCCACCTCGGCCCGTGGCCGGACTTCCTCATCCCGGACCAGTCGGCCGGCGGCATGGTCACCCTGATGGACCTGCTCGGCATCGAGGCGATCGGCATCAGCCACCTGCTCGCCGTCGGTCCTGACGCCGAGGAGGGCAACCGGCGGGCGTTCGACGCGGCCGAGCGCCATCCCGGCCGGTTCGGCGTCTGGCAGGTCTACAACCCCCACCAGCGCAACCGGCTCACCGGCACGGGCGTCTGGGGCGTGAAGCTCCACCCGGACGTGCACGAGTGCCGGCTCGACGACCGCCGCTACGATCCCGTCTGGGAGCTGGGCCTGCCGGTGCTCGCCCACGGCCAGACGGGTTCCCCGTGGAGCGACCCCGAGCAGTTCGTCACCGTGGCCCGGCGACACCCGGACGTGCCGTTGCTGCTGGGTCACGCCGGGCTCTGGCCCCATGGCTTCGCCCGCGCGGCCGACCTGGTGGGCGGGCACCCGAACGTCTACCTGGAGATCTGCGGCTCCAAGATGACCGGCCGCTGGATCGCCCGCCTGGCCGGCCTGATCGGCGCCGACCGCGTGGTCTACGGCTCCGACGCCTGCTTCCTCGACCTGCGGATCGGCTTCGGGCGCGTGGCCCTGGCCCCCCTCGACGACGCCGACCGTGCCCTCATCCAGGGCGGCAACCTCGCGCGGTTGCTGAAAAGAGCCCTGTGACGGCGCCCCCGACGACTGCTGGAAGGACCCATCCATGACGCTCGCCCTCCACGGCGGAGCCCCCGTACGCACCGCGCCCTGGCCGGCCTGGCCGCCGCCGCTCGACGAGGCCCAGCGCGAGCTGGTCACCACCGTGCTGGACAGCGGCCAGTGGGGCGCCACACAGGGCGGATCGATGTGCGCGGACCTGGCCGCCGCGCTCGCCCGCCGCTCCGGCGTCGAGCACGGCGTGACCGTCGGCAACGCCACGCTCGGCCTGTTCGCCGCGCTGCGCGGCCTGGGGGTCGGGCCCGGCGACGAGGTGATCGTCCCGGCGTACACGTTCGTCGCCTCGGCCACGGCCGTGCTGCTCGCCGGGGCCACGCCGGTGATCGCCGACGTGGACCCGGCCGACCTGCACCTGTCCGTGCCCGCGGCGCAGGCGGCGCTCACCCCGCGCACGGTCGCGATCATGCCGGTGCACCTCGCGGGCAGCCCCGCCGACATGGACCCCCTGAACGCGCTCGCCGCGCGGCACGGCCTGGCGGTCATCGAGGACGCCGCGCAGGCGCACGGCGCGGCCTACCGGGGGCGCCCGGTCGGCGGGCTCGGCGACGCCGGCGTCTACAGCTTCCAGGCGAGCAAGGCGATGACGGCGGGGGAGGGCGGCCTCGTCGTCTGCCGGGAGGAGGCCGTCCACGACGCCGTCTGGTCGGTCTGCAACCTTGGCCGCCAACGGGGCGGCGCCTGGTACGGCCACCCTTCCGTCGGCTGGAACCTGCGGCTGACCGAGATCCAGGCCGCGCTCCTGCTGCCCTGGCTGGACCGGCTGGACCAGGAGATCGACCGCAGGAACGCCTTCTGCGCCGCCGTCGAGCGCGAGCTGGCCGCCATCCCGATGCCCGCCGGCCACGACGGCGAGGGGGCCTCCGGCCAGCGGCCGGTGACGGTGGTCCCGCAACCGCCGGGCACCACCCGCGACTCGCGCCACCTGCTCATGCTGCGCCTGCACGTGCCTTTCGACCGGTCGTTCCTGCTGGCGGCCCTGGCGGCGGAGGGCGTCCCGCTCGACGGCGGCTACCCGCCGCTCGGCACCATGGCGGCGCTCACCGGGGCGGGCGCCCGGCCGGAGTCCTGCCCCGCCGCCGTGGCGGCCGCCCGCGAGGTGATCTGGGTACGCCAGTCCATGCTCATGGACGATCCCGGCAACGCCGCCCAGATCGCCGAAGCCCTGGCCAAGGTCCTCACGTCGTGAAGTGAGCGGCCACGAGCCGGGAGGTGAACCGGGTCAGGCGTGGATCGGGAACGCGGGGACCGGAGCGGCGCTCTCCTGGGTGCGGATCAAGGCGTCGCAGTCCGCGATCGTCTCCTCCAGCAGCGTGCACAGCAGCGCGTCCGGGTCCGGTACGCAGGCCTGCACGATCCCCACCACCGCCAGCTGCACCGCGTTCGGCGCCGCGTACCGGCGGAAGCCCTTCTCCGTGATCCGGGCCGCCCGGCTGAAGCGCCTGGCCTGCTCGGTCGCGTGCGGGACCTCCTCCATCGCGCGCCGGCTGCGCTCGCTCAGCCGCCCCGACGGCGCTCCTTCGAGCCTGGCCAGCATCTCCTCGGCGGCCAGCACCGACACCGCCAGCGCGAGCTGGCGCTCGGCCGCCGCCACCGGCAGGGCCGTGGTGGCGCAGCGCAGCGCGATGTGCGCGTCCACGCGCAGGTCGTCGCTGGCCAGGCCGATGATGGAGGGGACCAGCCGGACGAGCTTGGCCCGGCTCTCGTCGCTGGTGTTGTCGTTGACCAGGCGGGCGAGTGCGGCCAGCAACGGGTGTGTGCACGCCGGATGGTCGCTCCAGCGTTCTCCGGCCAGGTAGGAGGCCAGTTCCATGAAGCAGGCCCCGCGCTTGGGATTGCGGTGCCTGCCACGGGAAAGGACCGGCATGTGATCAAGGTGATTGTCCACGGGTGCTCCACTGCTCCGCGCGATCGCCGTCTGTCCAGTCTGCGCCGTAGTGCCGTTCAATTCCAGTGATGTGGTGCCGGTGATGTGATGAACGTTCCCTCTACCCCGGCACGTCACACTCAGACACTCATGTCCGCACGAATACCGCGACCGTGCGGGCCGGGACGGTGAGCGTGCCGGTGGCGGGGTCGAAGGCCGACTCCCGTACGACCGGGTCGTCCGAAGCGGCCTGTACGGGATGCAGCGCCACCTCCTGCCCCGCCAGCGACGGCATCGCCTGCGTGTGCTCCGCCGGAGTCGCGTTGAACACGACCGTGACCGACTTCCAGCGCGGGTCGAGCCCCGACGTGTCCACGTGCATGGCGATCACGCCCTCCGCCGAGTCGGGGAACGTCAGCCGCCGCCGCACCTCCTCCAGCGACCCCAGCGCGAACGCCGGCGACGACGCCCTGATCCGCAGCAGCTCGCCGTACCTGGCCCGGCCGGCGTTGATGTCCGCGCAGCCGGGCCGCAGCGCGGGGTCGGCGAGCAGCGGCCGGGCGTAGGGCCACCTGTCCTCGTTCCCGGCGCGGGGCGGCAGGCCGGCGCCGAAGCCGTTGCCCTGCGCGCAGTCCCACAGCAGCCGGTTGAACCAGTCGCCCGAGTTGTAGGAGTTGCGGTCGAGCGACTTCGAGCGCAGCCGCTCGCTGCCCGCGTGCACGAACGCCGTCCCCTGCGACAGCACGGCCGTGGCCAGCGACAGCGCCTGCATGCGCACCCGGTCGGCCATCGGCGTCGACTGGGGCAGCTTGTACGCCAGCGCGTCGAACAGCGTCTCGTTGTCGTGCGCGTCCACGTACGTCACCACCTCCCCGGGCGCGGCCGCGTACCCGGCGGGCGAGCCGTTGTAGTCGACCTCCGAGCCCCGCTTGCCCGAGGGCAGCACGTAGCCGGCCAGGTTCCCGGTCAGCCCGACCCGGATGAGGTCGGCGTAGCCGGCCAGCCGCTCCCGCTGCTGCTCGGCCGTGCCGTTGGCCGGGGAGCCGTTGGGCGCCCCGGCCAGCCCCGAGCCGAAGCCCTGCACGCGCGGGTCGGCGTCGAACGGGCCGCCGCCGCGCACCGCGTCCCGCAGCCGGTCGCTGAACGTGCCGATGCCGGTCCCGGCCAGGTTCGCCTGCGTGGCCTGCTCGAACCGGGCCCCGCCGGCCACCTCGCCGAAGTTCCAGCCCTCGCCGTACAGGATGATCGACTTGCCGTCCACGCCGTCCTGCTCCACGGTGAGCGCGTCGAGGGCGCGGCGGACGGCGAGCATGTTCGCCTTCGGGTGGTGGCCCATGAGGTCGAACCGGAAGCCGTCGATCTTGTACTGCCTCGCCCACGTGACGACCGAGTCGACCACGAGCTTGCCCATCATTGTGTGCTCGGGCGCGGTGCCGGCGCAGCAGGTGGAGGTGGCCACGGCGCCGTCGTCCAGGAGCCGGTGGTAGTAGCCGGGCACGATGGGGTCGAGCACGCCGGTGGAGTGGGTGTGGTTGTAGACCACGTCCATCACCACGCGCAGCCCGGCCCGGTTGAGCCCGGCGACCATGCCGCGGAACTCCTTGATCCGCTCGTCCGGGTCGGTCGCGTACGAGCCCTCCGGCACCGTGTAGTGCAGCGGGTCGTACCCCCAGTTGAAGGAGTCCTTGGCGGCGGTGCGCGCGACGCACTCCTGCTGCCGCTCGGAGTCGGGCGGCAGCGCGGCCAGGTCGCAGCCCGGCTCCGTCCGGTCGGCCTTCCGCTCCGGGATCGTGGCGAGGTCGAACACGGGCAGCAGGTGCACGTGCGTCAGCCCGTCCTCGGCGAGCGCGCGGAGCGCGCGCATACCGGCGGAGTCGAGCCCGAAGGCCGCGTACGTGCCGCGCAGCGCGGCCGGGACGCTCGCGTCGGAGGCGGAGAAGTCGCGCACGTGCAACTCGTAGATCGAGGCCCGGTCCTGCGGCACGGCCGCCGGCTTGGCCGCCCGGTCCCAGCCGGGCGGTTTCAGCGCGGCGCCGTCGAGGCTCACGAGCCTGCTGCGCACCCCGTCCGCGGTGACGGCCAGGCTGTAGGGGTCGGTGACCTCGTTCGTCACGACCTTCCCGGCGGCGGGGGAGTAGACCGTGACCAGGTAGGTGTACTCGCGGCCCAGCCACGTCGGCAGGCCGTGCACCGACCACACGCCGCTGTCGTCGTCGCGGCGCATCCGGTGCACGCTGCGGCCGGGGCCGTACAGGGCCAGCTCGACCTTCTGCGCGGTCGGCGCCCACAGCGCGAGCTTCGGGATCGTCCGGCCCGACGGGCCGAGGGTGGCGGTCGCGGCCTCGGCGTAGAGATCGTCCAGCACGCCGGGGATCTGCACTCCCGTCGCGGCCAGCAGCGTGCCCGCGGCGTCCCGCTCCACGGCCACGACCTGGCCGCGCAGCGCCTGCCGCACGAGGTCGGCGTCGCGCGGGTCCACCTTCAGCGCCGGGTACGCGGCCAGGTGCGGCCACTTCCGTTCCTGCTCCTCGCTCAGCGTGCCCGGGAGGAGCCGGATGAGCCGCAGGTCGCCGGTCAGGTCGCCGTCGCCGCAGGCGCTGCCGTACGCGATGTCGCCCTTGGCGCTGAAGGCCAGCGAGTGCCGCAGCGACGGCCCGCCGCGCCAGGCCACGGTGTCCCGGTCGATCCAGTGGGCCCTGGCCTTGCCCAGGTCGGCGTCCGCGCCCGTGGCGGCGGGCAGGTCCTTGTCGTCGCCCTCGTGGATGATGTGACTCAGGCTCTTCGCCCCCTCGGCGAGCGGCACCGTGAACACGGCCCCGAAGCCGTCCGTGCCCGACGGCCGCGGGGGCGAGGCCCGGTCGGCGGGCGCGGCGGCGCCGCCCCACACGTGCGGTCCCCAGCCCTCGTCGTTCCCGTCCGGGCGGTGGTAATGCAGGACGACCGCGTTCCCGGCCGCCGCCAGGTTCCTGAGCGGGACCGCCGGAAGGCGTTTGCAGTCCTTTCTGGAAGTTTCTGAAATGCCGGGGAACCGCTTCCTGGCGCGCGCGCCAGCAGACGTGGCCTGGTCAGGGGTTCACAATGGGGACCGACCTGCGCTGATACGGGCTCCGATGGTGCATGGGTCGCGGGCGGGGATCAATGTAACAACTTGCAGAAACCTTACGAACCCATCTACCGGTGAGCGTCACGTCGGCGTAACCTCCGGCTTACTCCGACCTCGACCGAGCTGTGAGGTGAAGGATCATGCGACGAAACTTACCGGCCGCAGCCGCCGTTGCGGCATTCGTTCTGGCGCTGTCCGCCTGTGGCGGCGGAGGCGAGACCCCCGCACCCGCGGCGTCGGTCTCCGACCCGTCGAAGGTGAGCGGCGAGCTGACGTGGTGGGACACGACGCGCCCGGAGAGTGAGGGGCCGACCTTCCAGGCGTTGATCAAGGAGTTCCAGGCGAAATATCCGCAGGTCAAGGTGAATTATGTGAACGTGCCGTCGGACCAGGCGCAGAACCAGTTCCAGACGGCCGCGCAGGCCGGCACGGGCGCGCCCGACGTGATCCGCTCCGAGGTGGCCTGGACGTCGCAGTTCGCGTCGCTGGGATATCTGCAGCCGCTGGACGGCAGCCGGGCGGTGGACAAGCCCGAGGACTTCCTGCCCGGGCCCTTGAGCAGCACGAAGTTCAACGGCAAGACCTATGCCGTGCCGCAGGTCACCGACACGCTCGCGCTGATCTACAACAAGCGCCTGCTGAAGGAGGCCGGCCACGAGGAGCCCCCCAAGACGATCGCGGAGCTGAAGCAGACCGCGCTCGACGTCAAGGCCAAGACCGGCGTGGCCGGGCTCGCGCTGAACGTCGACTCCTACTTCCTGCTGCCCTTCATGTACGGCGAGGGCGGCGACCTGCTCGACGTGGCCAACAAGAAGATCGTGGTCAACTCGCCCGCCAACGTGAAGGCGATGGAGACGGTCTCCGACCTGATCAGCTCCGGCGCGGCCCCCAAACCGGCCACGACCGAGAGCTACGCCAACGCCATGACCGCCCTCAAGGAGGGCAAGGCGGCGATGATCTACAACGGCCCGTGGGCGCTGTCGGAGATCTACCAGGGCAAGGAGTTCAAGGACAAGGCGAACCTGGGCATCGCGCCGGTCCCGGCCGGGTCGGTCAAGGCCGCGGCGCCCACCGGCGGCTGGAACCTGGCCATCTACGCCGGCTCCAAGAACATCCCGGCCGCGTACGAGTTCGTCCGCTTCATGACCACCGTCGAGGCCCAGGCGAAGATCGCCAAGGAGATCAGCCTCCTGCCCACCCGGACCTCCGCGTACGCCAACCCGGACGTGGAGGGCAACTCGGATGTGGCGGTGTTCAAGCCGATCATGGACACGGCCGTCCCGCGCCCGTGGATCCCGGAGGGCGGCCAGCTCTTCCAGCCGCTGCTGGAGGGCTACCAGTCGCTCGTCGGCGGCAAGTCAGGCCCCGCGGACATGCTCAAGAAGGTCGACGAGCAGTACCGCGGGATCATGAAGGACTGGAGCTGACCGGTGGCGGTCTCGACCGGACGGTCGAGCGGTGGTCCGGCCGCGGGTGAGTCCGCCCGCGGCCGGAGCCATCGCGATTACAGGCCGGGGCGCCTGCGGCGCTCGATCGCCACCCACTGGTACGCGTGGGCCATGGTCGCGCCGGTGCTGGCCGTGATGCTGGTGCTGATCGGCTGGCCGCTGATCCGGGGCGTCTACCTGTCGCTGACCGACGCGACCGAGGCGAACATCGGCCGGACCATCGGGGTGAACGTCATCCCGTCCACGTACGAGTTCGTCGGCCTGGACAACTACCTGCAGATCCTGACCAGCAGCCTGTTCTGGGACAAGCTGCTCTGGACCGTCGTGTGGACGGCGGTCTGCGTCGGCCTGCACTACGGCATCGGCCTGGGCCTGGCCGTCATGCTCAACCGCCGCCTGCGCTTCCGCTCGGTCTACCGGGTGCTGCTGATCCTGCCGTGGGCGGTGCCCGCCTTCGTGGCCGCGTTCATCTGGCGCTACCTCTACAACAGCGACTACGGCGTGATCAACGGCTTCCTCAAGCTGGCCGGGATCGGCGGGGTCGGCTGGCTGGACGACCCGACCACGGCGAAGATCGCGGTGATCGCGGTGAACGTGTGGATCGGGGTGCCGTTCATGATGGTCGCCCTGCTGGGCGGGCTGCAGTCGATCCCGGCCGAGCTGTACGAGGCGGCCGAGGTGGACGGCGCCGGCCCGTGGCAGCGGTTCAGGGCGATCACGCTGCCCGGGTTGCGGCAGGTGTCCGGCACCGTGCTCCTGCTCGGCACGATCTGGACGTTCAACATGTTCCCGATCATCTTCCTGGTCACCAGGGGCGGGCCGGGCAGCGAGACGGAGATCCTGGTCACCTACGCCTTCCGGGAGGCGTTCACCGGCATCCGCAACTACTCGGGCTCGGCGGCCTGGGGCGTGATCATCCTGGCCATGCTGATCGTGCTGGCCGTCGGCTACCGGCGTACCCTGCGCAGTCAAGGAGACCCATGGTGAGCACCAGAACCCGGCCGCGCGGCGAGCGCGGCCCGCTGGCCTCCGCCGGCCTGCACGCGGGCCTGCTCCTCGCGGTCGCGATCTCCCTCTTCCCGGTCGTCTGGCTGGTGCTGACGTCGCTCAAGCCGCGCGACAGCTGGCTGTCGGCCGAGCTGCAGCTGTTCAACGACTCCTCGCTGGACAACTACACCCGGGTGCTGACCGCCACGCAGTTCCCGCAGTGGCTGCTCAACAGCGTGTTGACCGCCGGGCTCACCATGGTCCTGGGCGTGTTCCTGGCGGCCACCACCGGGTACGCGGTCAGCCGGTTCCGCTTCCCCGGGCACCGCTCGGTCATGTGGCTGCTGCTGATCACCCAGATGTTCCCGGTGGCCATCCTGATCGTGCCGCTGTACAACCTGATGGCCGGGCTCGGGCTGCTCAACCAGATCCCCGGCCTGGTGATCGCGTACATGACGATCGCGGTGCCGTTCTGCGCCTGGATGATGAAGAGCTATTTCGACACCGTGCCGATCGAGATCGACCAGGCCGGGATGGTGGACGGGCTGACCCCGTTCGGAGTGTTCTGGCGGGTCGTGCTGCCGCTGGCACGGCCGGGGATCGCGGTGACCGCGTTCTACTGCTTCATGACCGCCTGGGGCGAGGTCGGCTACGCCACCGTGTTCATGTCCCAGGAGGACAAGCGCACGCTCGGCGTGGGGCTGCAGCAGTTCATCGGCCAGCACTGGTCCGACTGGGGGCTGATGACCGCCTCGGCGGTGCTCATCGCCATCCCGGCCGGCGCGGTGTTCCTGCTCGTCCAGCGCCACCTGATCACCGGCCTCACGGCCGGCGCCACCAAGTCCTAGCCCCCCGTGAGGAGCTCGTGAGCAGGGACGGGGCTCACGCTGCTCACGTTTGAGTAATTGTTTCGTCACTGTACGTGACAGGGGTTGCCGCAGGATCCTGGTGTCATGGACGGATTCCTCGACGAGACCTGCGGAGGAGTGACCGAGCTGCGCGTGCACGGAGTCTCCGGCACGCCCCCGGCCGGCATCCTGAACCACCCCCATCCCCGGCTCGTCGCGGGCGACGGCACCACCGGGTTCTACCGGCGCTGGTGGGCGGGCGGCAGGCCGGCCGGTGGCCACCCGGACGTGCCGGGCGTCCGCCACCGGGAGGCGTACGCCTGGGGCAACCTCACCTCCGGCGGCCGGACGATCGCGCTCTGGCTGCTCCTGCTGCCGTTCTCGCTGGCGAACCTGTCCTACTTCATGCTCCCCAGACCGGCGGGCGGGGCCCGGCTGCGGCACGTGACGGAGGCGGCGCAGCGGCTGTTCGCCCTGCTGCTCACCGGCACGCTCGTCGGCGCCGTCACCCGGGCCGCCGTCGACCTCGTCGGCTGGCAGTGCACCGCCGCCGGCCGGGCCTGCGCGCAGGACACGGCCCCGGTCTGGGTGCACTGGCTGGCCGCGCTGTGGGGGCACGAGCCGTCCCGGCGGCTGGCGGTCACCGCGCTGGTCCCGCTGCTGGTCGTCGTCCTGCTGTGGTGGATCGCCCGGCGCACCTGGCAGCGCGACGAGCGCACGGTCGTGCCGGCCGGCAGGCCGGCCGAGGGGGCGCCGCGCGACGGCGGGCCGCTGGCCCGGCCCCGGCTGTGGCACGGCGGCGCGCCGGTGTGGCGGCTGCGGGTCGTGCACGTGTCCTTCGCCATCGCCTCCATCGGGGTGGCCGTGTCGGCGCCGTTCGCGGGCACGGCCCGGGGGCTCGTGCTGACCGTGGCCAACGCCGGGGTGCAGCTGGCCGCGGCCGTGCTGGCGGCGCTGCCGTGGATCGCCCGGCGGCTGGACCCGCACTCGGGGCAGCGGGAGCCGGGGTGGCTCACGTTCGCCTGCCGGGCGCTGCGGGTGGCGGCGCCGCTGGTGTTCGTGGCCACGATCGTGGCGGCCCTGGCCGGGTTGCCGCCCGCCGCCGTGGCCGCGGGGTCCGCGTGGCAGCTGCCCGGCGTCGGGATTGGAGCGTTCCAGCTCGGGCTCACGGTCGGGCTCGGCCTGTTCATCCTGGTCGCCACCTGCGTGCTGGCCCGCATGGACCGGCCGGGCGCCGGTGGCGGGCGCTGCGAGCGGCGGGCGATGGGCGGGCTGGCCGCCTGGTTCGTGCTGATGGCGGCCGCGGGCAGCGCGAACGTCCTGGCCCTCGGCGTGCTGTTCTGGACCGCCACGTTCTTCGGCGTCCCGGGGACCTCCGCCGACCCGGGGCCGCCGGGCCGGCGGTTGTTCCTCGACGACGCCGTCTGGTGGACGGCGGCCCTGGTGCCGCTGCTGGCGCTGGGCCTCCTCGCCGTGGCGGGCGTGCTCTACCTGATCCGCAGGGCCGAGGCGGCGCGGCTGGTCCCCGGGCTGAAGGCGTACTACGGCCAGCGCGACGACGCCGAGGTGGTCGCCGCCAAGTGGGCGCTGGCCTCCCTCACCGACCGCGCCGGGCTCGTGCTGGGCGTGCTCACCGGGATCGGGGTGGCCGGGTCCGTGGTGGTGACCGTGATCCACCGGCTGCGGCTGTTCACGCCCGACGGGGGGATCGCGGGGCTGCTCGCCTCCGTCGGGAGCTGGGCCATGGTGGCGATCATCGCAGGGCTGGTGCTGCTCGGCCGCCGCACGTACAGCGACTCCCGGCTGCGCAGGACGATCGGCATCCTGTGGGACGTCTCCACGTTCTGGCCCCGGGCCATCCACCCGCTGTCGCCGCCCTGCTACACCGAGCGGGTCGTGCCCGAGCTGATGGCCCGGGTCGGCCGGCTCGCCAGGACCGAGCGGGACGAGGTCGTGCTGTCGGGGCACAGCCAGGGCAGCGTCATCGCCGCCGCCCTGGTGCTGCAGCTCGATCCCGAGCTGCGGGCGCGCGTCAGGCTGCTCACGCACGGCTCGCCGCTGGGCCGCCTGTACGCGCCGTACTTCCCCGCCTGGTTCGGCGGCGCCGGACCCGTGGCCGTACGGGACGCCGTGTCCTGGTGCAACCTCTACCGGCTGAGCGATCCCATCGGCGGGCCCGTCTTCCGGCCGGCCGACCCCCTCACCGGGGAGCGGCAGGACGAGGTGGACCGGTTCTGCTGGGACCCGGCGCGGCCCGACCCCGGGGAGCCGCTGCCCGAGGCGCGATGGCACTCGGACTACTGGCTCGACCCGCCCTACGACGAGGCCCTGAACCGGTTGATCACCGTCAAACCCGCCGCCTGAGCGGCCGGGCGGGTAGGGTTTCCCGCGTCCCGGTCGATCGCCATGTCCGGATGGGGGCTGACGGTGAGATGGGTGCTGCTGCTGGTCGCTTCGGCGCTGTGGTGGTCGTTGCCGGTCGCCGCCCGGGCGGACGACACCGCTTCGGGTGAGGCCGGGGGGCGGGTGGCGTTCATCGGGGTGCCGGGGCTGCTGTGGGACGACATCGATCCGCGGGACACGCCGCGCCTGTGGGAGCTGGCCGGGCAGAGCGGGCTCGGGTCCGTCTCCGTCAAGACCGTCGGCACCGTGACCTGCCCGTACGACGGGTGGCTTACGGTGTCGGCGGGCGTGCGCTCGGCCGTGGGCCGGCGCTGCGGGCTGCCGCCCGAGCCGATCGCGCAGGGACAGGGCGCGATCGTCCCCGAGGTGCGCGAGCTGCTCGGCACGCGCGACGGGACCTACGCGGGCACGCTCGGCACCGCCGTGCACGCCGCCGGTGAGTGCACGGCCGCCGTCGGGCGGGGCGCGGCGCTGGCGCTGGCCGACAAGGCGGGCCAGGTCGACCTGTACGCCTCCGAGCCGGCCGGGCTGGGCGACTGGGCGCGCTGCCGGGTGCTGGCCGTGGACGTGGCCGCGCTCGTCGAGCCGTACCTGGAGGACGGCAGGCTGCCGCAGGACCCGGAGGCGATCTCGCCCGAGCGGCGCCGCGACCTGGCCCGCCAGGCCGACTCCGAGGTGGCGGCGGTGCTCGACCGGCTGCCCGCCGGCACCGAGATCGTGCTGGCCGGGATCGGCGACCACGGCTCCGTGCCGCACCTGCGGGTGGCCATGTGGAAGCGCCCCGGCATCACCGACCGGGCCGGCGGCGCCGGATCGCCCGGCGGCGAGGGGGCGGCCGGCGGAACGGGCGGATCGGGCGGATCGTCCCCGGGTGAGGGGCCGTCCATCGGGACGAACTCCACCCGCCGCGACGACCTCGTGGTGCTGCCCGACATCACGCCCACGATCCTCACCGCCGCCGGCCTCGCGCCGCCCGCGACCGTGGTCGGGCTGCCGTGGCGGCTGGGCGACCCCATCACCCCCGCCGACCTGGTCAGGGCCGACACGGCCGGGGTCAGCGTGCGCGGCACGACGGGCGTCTTCTTCACCGCCTTCGCCGTCCTCCAGGTCGGTTTCTACGCGGTGGCGTACTTCCTGATGTCGCGCCGCAGGCGGCTCGGCCTGGTCGGCACCGCCGCGATCGTGCTGGCCTGCGTGCCGGTCTCGACGTACGCGGTGAACCTGCTGCCGTGGGACCGCAGCCCGTACGTGGTGGTGACGCTGATCGGCGGGGTGCTGGCGGGCACCGCGCTCATCGCCGCCGTCGCGCTGCTGGGCCCGTGGCGGCGCGACCCGCTCGGGCCGCCCGCCGCCGTGGCCGCGATCACCGCCGCGGTGCTCGCCGGTGACCTGCTGACCGGGACGACGCTGCAGTTCAACAGCCTCATGGGCTACACGGCGGTGGTGGGCGGGCGCTACTACGGGCTGGCCAACATCCCGTTCGCGCTGCTGGCCACCGCCGTGCTCATGGTCACCGCCATCGCCGCCGAGCTCCTCGTCCGCGCCGGGCACCGGCGGCCGGCGGTGGCCGGGGTGGCCGGGCTGGGTGTGGCCGCGACGCTGCTGGCGGGCTGGCCCGGCGTGGGCAGCGACTTCGGCGGCGTGATCGCGTTCGTGCCGGGCATCGCCGTCACCGCGCTGCTGGTCGCGGGCCGGAAGGTGTCGGTGCTGAAGCTGGCCGCCTTCTGCGTGCTGGGCGGGGTGCTGGTGTCGGTCATCGCCGTGCTCGACCACCTGCGCCCGCCGGCCGCGCAGACGCACTTGGGCCGGTTCGTCGGTCAGGTGCTCGACGGGACGTTCCTGCCCATGATCGCGCGCAAGCTGGGCGCCATGCTGAACACCCTGCTCTCGCCCAACCTCATGCCCATCGTGCTGGCCGGGCTGGCCTTCCTGATCTTCGCCGTGCTGCGGCCGGGGCAGGTGAGCGCGGGGGTGGTGCCCAGGGCGTTCGCGCAGGCGCCGATGCTGCGGGCCGGGCTCGTCGGAGCGCTGGTCAGCGGCGTGGTGGGGATGCTCGTCAACGACTCGGGCACCGCCGTGCTGTCCATGGCGGTGGCACTGGCCGTGCCGCTGGTGCTGCACGCCGGGGTGCGCTCGTCGGAATCGCCCGCGGGAGAGGCCGAACGACCAAGATCTGAAATTTTCTTTTAGTTCACTCTTAAGTCTTGAAAGTTATATCCACGAGCGATTGAGTTCGGTCGTGCAGACCCTCCGATTGCTGGCCGCCGCCGCGCTCGTGTTAGGCCCCATGGCCCTCAGCGCGCCCGCGCAGGCCGACCCCGCTCCCCCCGCAGAGGACGCCCTGGAGGCGTCCTCTTATCCTGCGCCGTCCACGCTGCTCGCGCGGGCCACCGCGGCCCAGCCGCGGCTGGAGACGGCCAAGAGGACCCGCCCGGTCGCGCCGGGCATCTCGCTGACCTCGTTCGACACCTATGACGCGCTCGGCTGGTTGCGCGCGGACGCGGTCACCGCCGACCTCGGCGGGGCCAAGGCCGACTACGTGTTCTCCGGCGAGGTGTCCAAGACCGAGCCGCTGTCCGGGCCGGCCAGGCGCTCGCGCGCGGTCGCGGCCGTCAACGGCGACTTCTTCGACATCAACAACTCCGGCGCCGCCCAGGGCATCGGCGTCCAGGACGGCAAGCTGATCCAGTCGCCGGTCACCGGTCACGAGAACGCGGTCGCGGTCACCGGGGACGGCGTCGGGCGCGTGCTCCAGATGTACTTCGAGGGCACCGCCACCCCGGCGGGGGGTTCGCCGATCGCGCTGACCCAGTTCAACCAGATCGTGCGCAGCGGCGGCGTGGGGCTGTTCACGCCGCTGTGGGGCTCCTACACCCGGGCCCGCGCCGTCGAGGGCGCCACGTCCGTCGCCGAGGTCGTCCTGGTCGACGGGGTGGTCTCCGAGGTACGCACGTCCGCCGGCACCGGCCCGATCCCCGCGGGCACCACGATCCTGCTGGGCCGCGACGCCGGGGCCGCCGCGCTGTCCGCGCTGAAGCCCGGCGACAAGGTCGACGTGAAGTACCAGCCCAAGCCCTCCGACGGCAACTCGGTCAAGGCCGCCGTGGGCGGCAACTGGGTGCTGGTCAAGGACGGCGTCGTGCAGAACTCGACCGACCCGGCCGCGCACCCGCGTACCGCCGTCGGGTTCTCCGCCGACGGCCGGAAGATGTACCTGCTGACCGTGGACGGCCGCCAGGTCGACAGCCGCGGGGTCACGCTGAACGAGCTGGCCGCCATGATGGCCGACCTCGGTGCCGCGAACGCGCTCAACCTCGACGGCGGCGGCTCCTCGACCATGCTGGCCCGCGAGCCCGGCTCCGCCGACGTGCAGGTGGAGAACAGCCCCTCCGACGGCGGCGAGCGGCACGTCCCCAACGGCCTGGCGCTCTACGCGCCCGAGGGCAGCGGCAAGCTCAAGGGCTTCTGGCTGGAGACCGCGAGCGACCCCGCCAAGGCGCCGGGCGTCGGGCCCGTGGCCGGCGGCCGTCCCGAACGCGTCTTCCCCGGTCTCACCAGGCGGCTGACCGCCGCCGGTTACGACGAGACGTACGGCCCCGCCGCCGGGACCCCGTCGTGGCGGGCGAACCCGGCCGTGCACGGCGTCGTGCGCGACGGGCGGTTCCACGCCCTGATCCCCGGCCCGACCACGGTCACCGCCTCGCGCGGCAACGCCAAGGGCAGCATCGACCTGACCGTGCTGCAGCCCCTGGAGCGGCTCGGCACCACCGCCGACCGGCTCGGGATGGCCGGCGAGGGCGGCGTGGCCACGTTCGGCGTGGTCGGCTACGACCGCAACGGCAACTCCGCGCCCATCGAGCCCGGCGACCTCACGCTGGACTACGACCGGAACCTCTTCGAGGTCACCGCGGCCGAGCAGGGCTACTTCACGGTCAAGGCCAAGCAGGCCACCGGCTCCGGCCTGATCACCGCCAAGGTCGGCAAGCTCGGCACCGCCGTGCCGGTGACGGTCGGGTTCGAGGCCAAGCCGGTCGCCGACTTCGAGGACGCGGCCACGTGGACGTTCGCCGCCGCCCGCGCCACCGGCTCGCTGTCGGCCGCGCCCGGGCAGAGCGGGGGCGGGCTCAAGCTTTCGTACGACTTCACCACCTCCACCGCCACCCGGGCCGCCTACGCCAGCCCGCCGCAGCAGATCGTGGTCGAGGGGCAGCCGCAGGCGTTCGGGCTCTGGATCAACTCCACCGGCAAGGGGGAGTGGCCGAGCCTGGAGTTCTACGACGCGCTCGGGCAGTCACAGATCCTGCGCGGGCCGTACATGACCTGGACCGGCTGGCGGTACGTCGAGTTCACCGTGCCGCCCGGCGTCAACTACCCGCTCAAGCTGCGGCGCTTCTACGTGGCTGAGACCAAGGCGGACGTGAAGTACACCAACGAGATCCTCATCGACGGCCTGGTCGCCAAGGTGCCGCCGTCGGTCGAGGCCCCGGCCGTGCCCAGGGTGGCCGACCCGGTGGTCAGGAGCGAGGTGTCGAAGATGCCGTGGCGGTTCGCGGTCATGTCGGACGCGCAGTTCGTGGCCAGGGACCCGGACAGCGACATCGTCAGGAACGCGCGCCGCACGCTCCAGGAGATCAAGGCCGCCAAGCCGGACTTCCTGGTGATCAACGGTGACCTGGTGGACGAGGCGTCGCCCGAGGACTTCGCGCTGGCGAAGAAGATCCTCGACGAGGAGCTCGGCGGAACGGTGAAATATCACTACATTCCGGGCAACCATGAGGTCATGGGCGGCAAGATCGACAACTTCAAGGGCGCCTTCGGCGACACGTACGGGAAATTCGACCACAAGGGCACCCGCTTCATCACCCTGGACACCTCCCGCCTGAACCTCAGGGGCGGCGGCTACGACCAGGTGGCCATGCTCCGCGCCGAGCTGGACAAGGCGGCCGAGGACGCCTCGATCGGGTCGGTCACCGTGCTGTTCCACGTGCCGCCGCGCGACCCGACGCCCGGCAAGGGCAGCCAGCTCGGCGACCGCAAGGAGGCCGCGCTCGTGGAGGGCTGGCTGGCCGACTTCCAGCGCACCACCGGCAAGGGGGCCGCGTTCATCGGGGCGCACGTGGGGACGTTCCACGCCTCGCACGTGGACGCGGTGCCGTACTTCATCAACGGCAACTCCGGCAAGAACCCCGCCACCGCCCCCGGCGATGGCGGGTTCACCGGGTGGTCGCTGTGGGGCGTCGACCCGGTGACCCGGGCCGAGGCCGAGCACGTCAGGCGGAACTGGTTCGCCGACGCGCCCGACTGGATCGGCACGCAGGTCAGCCCGCACGTGGACGACCTCACCCTCACCGTCCCGGCCTCGGTCGCGGTCGGCGCGCCGGCCACGGTCACGGCCGCGGTCAAGCAGGGCGCCAGGACGGTCCCGGCCGCGTACCCCGTGTCGGTTAAGTGGTCCGGCTCGCCGAACCTGCACGTCGGCCCGCGCAAGACGGCCAAGCCGTGGCACGTGGCCGTCCTCGACCCCGCGACCGGCACGCTGACGGCGCTGCGCGCCGGACAGGTGACGGTGGCCGTCACGGTCAACGGCGTGACGCGGCAGGCGGGCGTGGCGGTGAGCGCCAGGGCCGCCGCCTGACCGCAGGTCCCCCAGGGCCCCGCGGGGCGCGGTACGGGCCCCCGGGGCCCGACCGGGTGGGTTTCGGGGTGGTGACCCCC
>NZ_JBFANM010000113.1:0-31905 GCF_040674815.1 Nonomuraea sp. NPDC049709 | reverse complement strand
CCCGCCAGGGAAACAACCCGGATGACGACTAACAAATCATCCGCACCCTGCATATTTCCAGCCGAAAGCCCCACAAACCGGAATTGCCCAGTTTTGCCCGACACTAGGCATTCGCATGGCACTCCGCATAGAAACGATCGCGCGCACGCCGGGACGGCCGAGGAAAAGAAGAAAAGGAGAAAGGCCGGGGAACGACGCGGCGAGGGCCCCCCGGCCGTTGCCGGGAGAGCCCTCACCAGGTTGCCGTGGAGACGAGGAGAAATGAAAACCTCAGGCCGAACCGCGAGCGAAATAGCGGACCGCTCCCGAGAACCCGCCGAAAAGACGGGCACTCATCCCTGCCATCAACGCACGGTCATTTACCAGCGGTTCCCGTTGTTGTCGTCGTGGTGACGGTGCTCGTGCACGGGACCGTTGTCGTTGTGGTTGTGGTTGCGGACGATGATGCAGACCGTGCCGCGGTGGTGGCGACGGTGTCCCCAGCCGCCCCAGCCCCAGCCACCGCCGTGGTGACCGCCCCTGTTGCACCGCTGGTGGTGGCGGCCGTGGTGGTGGTGGTGGTGACGTCCCCAGCCCCAGCCGTCCGACGCGAGGACGGACGCGCCGGTGCTGATCTGGGTGGCCGCATCGGCCGCGGTGGTTGCCGCGCCCATGCCGACCATGCCGCCGGTCAGTCCCGTGCTGATGGCGAGGCCTGCGATAACACTCTTGAGCTTGGGCATTGCGTTTTCCCCCTAAAGGATCGATTGCCCCGTTCTCGGCGTTTCCGGATTGTCAGGAAACTGATCTTGGACGGCTGCTGAAGAGTCATCCACGGCAAGTCATTTCCGGGGCGATGGACGGGCAAACAGATACGACTCCATTTTGCTCTGCATTAACAATCTTATTGCTTGCATTAAACATTTATCCAATGAAAAGAGATGATATGTCCGAATTGCGCGCAATGGGAGGTGAGTGCGGGCAGCAATGAGCGGCTCACCGGGCGGCCATCGGCCGTAATGGCGCGCCAGTAATGGCGTCCGCACGCACGCGATAACGCCCCGGGCGTCAAAGTCCGTGAGCGAATGAATGCCGACACGCCGGCCGCGACGCTTATACCGATGAGGCCGGTCGTGTTCGTCCATAATGGTGATGCGTGCCGGGCGCTCGCCGGTGGAATGCGTTATTGGGCGCGGCGGTGGCCATCATCGTGTGGAGGACTGGCGGATATTGCGCGTCCTCTGATGGTGTTCATCGCGTTGCGTGGTTCCCCGAGGTGACATGATCGCCGGCCGACCGCCGTTGACGGTGCGTGCCTGCGACGTCACGCTGGGTACCGTCATGCTTTCCGGCGAAGACCGTCGCAAACGGCGGACGAGGACTTTTGCCACACCCTTGGGGTGTCATGAGATCGATTAGACATCTATGCGCAGAACTAGGTGGATGTGTCCGGGTTGCGCAGTTGGGATGGCCGGGGCCGGACGGGGCGGCCACGATGGCGCGGTGGCGCGGTGGCGCGGTGGCGAGGCGCCCCACGGTCCGGGGGTGAGGGCTAGCGCCTGCCGATCTTCTTCAGGTAGTGGTCGAAGGCGAAGCCGCGGCGGCCGATGTCCGTCCCGTGGATCCGCCGCCAGCTCCCGAACTTCTTGCAGCTCCCCCACGTACGATCCCCGGGATAGAGCTTGTCCACGATCCGCCCCCGCGGGGCCGCCCGGACGTTGAGCCGGTTCTTGACGCGTACGATGCGGTACTTGCAGCCGGGCCGGTCGACGACGGTCACGGCGCTCGCCGGGCGCGCGTCGCCCGCGATGACGAGCCCGCCGCCGGCGAGGGCCGCGGCCACGAGGCCCGCGGCGATACGGATGGTGAGCATGACGTACCCCCTGTCGGTGCTTGCGAGGTATCGGCTCTGCTGTCCAGAAAAATCACGTAAATACCCAGCTGTACGGAATCCAGGCCGCCTCTAGAGGCGATGGTTATCGTTGGGTAACGAGAAGAAGCGTTCGAGGAACGAGGAGGAGAAGCATGGCCGCGGAGCCGATCCCACACTGGCCGGGACGCATGATCGGCTCGGTGCACGTCCGGTCCACCCCCGAGGGACCAGCCGAGCAGGCGGTGTTCGTGCACGGGCTGGCGGGGGCCGCCACCAACTGGACCGACCTCATGGACGAGCTCAAGGACACCGTCACCGGCCACGCCATCGACCTGCCCGGCGCCGGGTTCTCGCCCACGCCCGCCGACGGCGACTACACGGTCGAGGGCCACGCCGGAGCCGTGATCGGCCTGCTGGAGCACACGGGGCCGGCCCACCTGTTCGGCAACTCGCTCGGCGGCGCGATCGCGGTCAAGGTCGCCGCCTCCCGCCCCGACCTGGTCCGCTCGCTCACGCTCATCTCGCCGGCCCTGCCCGACCTGCTCCCGAGGTACGGCCCCGTCCGCGTGGCCTGCGCCGCGGTGCCCATGCTGGGCGAATGGGTGGCGTCCAGGCTGCGCCTGATCCCGGCCGAGCGGCGCATCACCGCGTCCATGGCCATGGTCTGGGCCAACATGGACGCCGTGCACCCCCTACGCCTGCGCGACGCCATCGACGAGCAGCGCAGGCGCGACGACCTCCCCTACGCCGGCGAGGCCATGATCGGCTCGGCCCGGGGCATCGTGACCGAATACTTCCGTCGCGGTGAGCGCAGCCTCTGGCGCCAGGCGGCCAAGGTCCGGGCGCGGACCCTGATCGTCCACGGGCGCCACGACCGCCTGGTGCGCCCGGCCATGGCCAGGAAGGCGTACCGTACGTTCCCGCAGGTCAGGCTCGTCCTGCTGCCGACGGCGGGACACGTGGCGATGATGGAGATACCGCAGGTCGTGGCGGCGGAAGCACGCCGTCTGATCGGTGAGACTCAATTGGGGAATGCCCCACTGCCGAGCTAGGTTTCACAGTGGGGACAACACCCCCTGAAAACGCGAGCTCCGGGAGCGTAGAAAGTGTCGTTGCCACCGCTGGTCGAGCCGGCCGAAGAGCTGACCGTCGACGAAGTGCGCCGCTACTCACGCCACCTGATCATTCCCGACGTGGGCATGGCGGGGCAGAAGCGGCTGAAGAACGCCAAGGTGCTGTGTGTGGGCGCCGGGGGCCTGGGCTCGCCCGCGCTGATGTACCTCGCGGCGGCGGGCGTCGGCACCCTCGGCATCATCGACTTCGACGTGGTCGATGAGTCCAACCTGCAGCGCCAGATCATCCACGGCCAGTCCGACGTGGGCAGGCTGAAGGCCGAGAGCGCCGCGGCGTCGGTCCGCGAGATCAACCCGCTGGTCGAGGTCGTGATCCACAACACGGCCCTGACCACCGAGAACGTCATGGAGATCTTCTCCGGCTACGACCTCATCGTCGACGGCACCGACAACTTCGCCACCCGCTACATGGTGAACGACGCCGCGGTGCTGCTCGGCAAGCCGTACGTCTGGGGCTCGATCTACCGCTTCGACGGTCAGGCCAGCGTGTTCTGGGCCGAGCACGGGCCCTGCTACCGCTGCCTCTACCCGGAGCCCCCGCCTCCCGGCATGGTGCCGTCGTGCGCCGAGGGCGGCGTGCTGGGCGTGCTGTGCGCGTCGATCGGGTCCATCCAGGTCAACGAGGCCATCAAGCTGCTGACCGGCATCGGCGACCCGCTGGTCGGCCGGTTGATGATCTATGACGCCCTGGAGATGAAGTACCGCGACGTCAAGGTCCGCAAGGACCCCGAGTGCGTGCTGTGCGGCAAGAACCCGACGGTCACCGAGCTGCTCGAGGACTACGAGGCGTTCTGCGGCGCGATCTCCGACGAGGCCGCCGAGGCCGCCAGCGGCTCCACGATCACCGCGATGGAGCTCAAGGGCATGATGGACCGCGGCGAGAGCATCTACGTCGTCGACGTCCGCGAGCCGAACGAGTTCGAGATCGTCTCCATCCCCGGCGCCACGCTGATCCCCAAGGGCGAGTTCCTCAACGGCTCTGCCCTGGAGAAGCTGCCGCAGGACAAGAAGATCGTGCTCCACTGCAAGTCCGGGGCACGCTCCGCCGAGGCCCTCGCGGTCGTCAAGAGCGCCGGCTTCGCCGACGCCGTCCACGTGGGCGGCGGCGTGCTGAGCTGGGTCAAGACCGTGGACCCCAGCCTGCCCAGCTACTAGGGGTTTCTGGGGATGTTCCCCGGACGCCCCTATTAAGGTCGATGGCGTGAACTCCGCCCGTCCCTGGCCCACCCTCGTGGTGGCCTCCGCGCTGACGCTGATCTGCGCGGTGGCCGCCGGGGTGGCGGGCAGCGCGGCGGGCACGGAGCTCACCCGCGGGCCGAGCACGGCCGAGCTGCACGCGGCGGCCAGATTCGAGGTCGCCGAGCGCTGGCGCACCTGGCCCACCGGCCGCATCTTCCCCGCCACGCTGCCCTACTCCGCCGAGCAGGGCGGGCGGGAACGCGCCAGCAGGATCGGCATCTCCCCGCACACCGCCTGCGGCGACTCGGTCGACGCCAAGGCGGTCAAGGCCCTGCGCAAGGCGGGCTGCAAGGGCGTGCTGCGGGCCACCTACATCGACGCGCTGCGCGGCGTGCTCGTCACGATCGGCGTGGTGGCGCTACGCGACGAGCTGGGCGCCGTACGCGCCAAGTCCGCCTTCGACGACAGCGGCAAACCCTCGCCGGGGCTGCGGCCGCTGGCCTTCCCCGGCACGGTGTCCGACCGGTTCACGCCCGCCGTGCGGCAGGCGGGGTCGGTCCGGCAGGCGGGCCCGTACCTGGTGCTGACCACGGCCGGTCAGGTGGACGGCCGGCCCGCGGGCGCGGCGGGCGAGCAGCGACCGGCCATCTTCGCGTTCGCGACCGAGATCTCCGAGCACGTGCTGGCCGATCTGAGCACGCCCAGCATGCCCGACTGCGCCTCCGAGGAGTGGCGGTGCTGATCCGGGGCAGGGGCGGGCGCGTGCTGAGGCGAGGTGCGGCGGTCGCGGTGACCGGGGCGCTGCTGTTGACCGCGCCTCCGGCGCGGGCCGACGACGTGCGCGGCGGGCAGCAGGCGGTGATCAGGACGCTGGAGCTCGCGCAGGCGTGGCGGACCAGCAAGGGCGCCGGGGTGACGGTGGCCGTGCTCGACTCCGGCGTCGATCCGCGCCACCGGGACCTGGCCGGGTCCGTACGCGTGGGCAAGGACTTCACCGAGGGCGCCAACCCGCCGGGGACCGCTCCGAGCAGGCTGCACGGCACGTACATGGCGTCGCTGATCGCCGGGCACGGTCATGGGCCCCAGGGAAAACGGGGGATCATCGGCGTCGCGCCCGAAGCGGACGTACTGTCGGTAAGGGTCATCCTTGAGGACGAGGAGCCGGGTTTCCGGGAGTTCAACTCGGCGGAGCGCTTCGAGAACGTGGTGGCCCGAGGCATCCGCTACGCGGTGGACGAGGGGGCAGACGTGATCAACATGTCGATCTCCAAAGAGCTGGCGACCCGGGAGGAGCGGGCGGCCATCCGCTACGCCATCTCCAAGGGCGTCGTGCTGGTCGCCGCCGCGGGCAACGACGGCGACAGGAAGGTCGACGGCGACTTCGCCCCCTACTCCTACCCGGCCGCCTTCCCCGGCGTCGTCTCGGTCGGCGCGACCGACCGGCGGCTGCGGCGGGCCACGTTCTCCAACTGGAACGCCTCGGTGCTGGTGGCCGCGCCGGGCGTGGACATCATGGGTGCGGGCCCCGGCGACGAGTACTGGGTCGGCAGGGGCACCTCGCAGGCGACCGCGCTCGTGTCGGGCGTCGCCGCCCTAGTTAAAGCAAAATTTCCGGACATGTCGCCGCCGCTGGTGGCGCGTGCCCTGACCGAGAGCGCCACCGACCGGCCTCCGGGCGGCTACGACACCGGCACCGGCTTCGGCGTCGTCAACGCCGCCAGAGCCCTGTCCGAGGCGTCCCGGCTGGCCGGGCACACCGAGACCGCGAAGGGCGCTGAGGCCCAGGATCCCGCCCGCCCGCTGGCGGGTGGGCGGACCGGCCCCGTCGAGGTGGTCAAGCGGGACGAGAGGCGCGTCACGGTCTACACGGCCATCGCCGCCGGGGCCGCCGCCGGCGCGCTCGCGTCACTGGCCGTCATATTCATCCTGGTCAGACGCGTGCGCAGGGCGCACATCTCACAAGACGCATGATCCGTCCACTTAGGGGGACGAAATAGACACGACGCGAATGCGGGAACGAGGCGGTGGTGAAGGCACGTAGGTCGACCTCAGGGCTACCGCGCGCCGGGGGAGAAGCCACGCAGGAGCGGAGAAATCCGCTCGGCGCCCCCACCGGCCGCCGTTCACGAGTGCGCTCGTGGCCGGCGGCGGACTCCCGCAGGCGCACGGAGGCAAAGGAGCGGGCCGAGCTGGGCGTGCTCCAGCAGGGCATCCGCTACCGGCGCATCTTCGTGGCGCTGCTCGGCGTCATCATCGCCGTGTCGTCCGTCGTCGTGCTGCTCGGCACGATCGGCCTGTTCGCCGAGACGCGCTCCCGTCCGCTGACGCCCGCCGAGCAGAACCAGTACAAGCAGGAGGAGATCGCCCGGCGCTGGCAGGCCTGGCCGGCCACGGGCGTGTTTCCCGAAGAGGTGAAATACCTCGGGCTCGACCGTGCCCAGCAGTACGCCAGGCGCGTCGGCATCGCCCCCGAGACCGAGTGCGCCAAGGGCGTGGACGCCTCCGTGGCCGGCGTGCTGCAGAGCCACGGCTGCGTCACGATGTTGCGGGCCACGTACGTCGACCAGACCGCCTCCTTCGTCATCACGGTCGGCGTGGCCGTGCTCAAGGACGAGGAGTCGAGGGTCTCGGCGACCGAGGAGCTCAGCCAGGACGACCGCGTGGGCGTGCTGCCGGTCGCCTTCCCCGGCACGGTGAGCGAGCGCTTCGGGCCCGACCAGCGCCAGCGCACCGGCTGGGTGGGCGCGGGGCCGTACATCGTGTTCTCCACGGCGGGCTACGCCGACGGGCGGACCAGGGCCGCGATCCCGCCCGAGGAGATCCTGCACAGCGAGCTGTGGCCGGCCGCCAAGTCCGTCGGCAACCAGATCGCCTACTTCCTGGCGGACCCGCCCAAGGTGCCGCCCTGCACCCAGGGGAACGTGTGCTGACCGCCGTACGCGTGCTCACGGCCGCGCTGCTCGCTTTCGCGGGTCCCGCGGCCGATCCTGTCCGGGATCAGCAGCAGTGGGTGCTCGACGCGCTCAACGTCGAGCAGGCCTGGTCCGTCACCAAGGGCGAGGGCGTCACCGTCGCCGTCGTGGACAGCGCCGTGGACGGCGAGATCAAGGAGCTGAAGGGCCGCGTCAGCGCGGGCCCCGACATGACCTCGGGCACGGTGAACCGCGAGCTGCCGCCGGGCAAGCACGGCACCGCCATGGCGGGCCTGATCGCCGGCTCCGGCGCGGACGACGGCTTCGTCGGCGTCGCCCCCGGCGCGCGCATCCTGTCCCTGCCCATGGTCATCGACGAGCCCGGCTACGCCATGCCGCCGCTGGACGAGGAGGGGGCGTCCGCGGAGAGCCCGCTGGCCCGCGCCCTCCGGTACGCCGCCAACCACGGCGCCCAGGTCGTCAGCATGTCGATCGGCTCCTACGGCCCGCTCAGGTCCGAGCGCGAGGCCGTCTCGTACGCGCTGGGCAAGGGCGTCGTCCTGGTCGCCGCCGTGGGCAACGACGGCCAGACCCCGTACGCCAAGGAGAAGGGCACCTCCTACTGGAGCTTCCCGGCCGGCTACCCCGGGGTCATCGGCGTGGCGGCCACCGACAAGCAGGGCAGGCGGGCCACGTTCAGCAGCGACAACGTGTCCGTACTGGTCTCCGCGCCCGGGGTGGACGTGCCCGTGGTCAAGCGGGAGAGCGGCTACGAGCTGTCGGAGGGCACCAGCTCGGCCGCCGCGCTCGTGGCCGGCGTGGCCGCGCTCATCAAGGCGCGCTACCCGGACCTGCCGCCGGAACAGGTCGCGCAGGCCCTGTCGTCGAGCGCCAGGGGCCGGCCCGCGGCCGGATACGACGACGAGACCGGGTTCGGGGTGGTGGACGCCGCCGCCGCCCTGAACGCCGCCGAGCGCCTCACCGGCGCCCAGCGCAGCGTCGTGCCCGGGATGGAGCACTTCGGCCAGGGTGAGGACTCGCCCGTGCCGACCCGGCCAGGGGCCGATCCGTGGCGGATGTGGCTGTACGGGGGCGGGGTGCTGGTGGCGCTGATCGTGTTCTGCGGCGCCATCGTCGTGCTCAATCAGCGCAAGGAGTCCGGATTCGACCAGCGCGAGGAGTAAGGGGCGATCAGCGCGATGCGCGAAGATCCGCTATGGTCCCGCGTCATGGGATACGAGCTGCGGGTGGTGCGTGAGTCGCCACTCGCCTTCGCGGAGCTCGCGAAGGCCATCGCGCCGGCCGGTTTCGAGCTGCGCGGATCTGACGAGATCGTGGCCGGTCATGCGGGCGGCAGGCACGCCGTGGCGCGCTGGGAGGGCCACCTCGTCGGCGAGCCCGGCTCCGACTGGCAACTGGCCCAGCTGCTGAGGTTGTCGACCGCGCTCGGCGCCCGGCTCGTGGGCGAGGACGGCGAGGTGTACGCCCTGCGGGACGGCGTCATCGAGGTCACCACGGCCGGCACCGTAATGGAGATCGGCAAGCTGCACGAGATCATCGACGCCGGCCCGGCCGCATGGAGCCCGTGAACCCCTTCGTGGAGCGGGTGCTCGAACTCGTCGAACGCATCCCGCCCGGCAAGGTCATGGCGTACGGCGACATCGCCGAATACCTCGGTGAGGGCGGCCCCCGGCAGGTGGGCAAGGTCATGTCCACCTGGGGCGGCGGCGTTCCGTGGTGGCGCGTCGTACACGCCGACGGCAGCGGCGCCGCCCCTGACCACCTGCAACGATGCCTCGCGCACTGGCGCGAGGAGGGCACCCCGTTGCGCGGCGAGCGGGTGGACATGCGCCTGGCGAGGTGGAACGGGCGTTCAGGCGATTTTCAGTAACCCTATTGACCTGCTGTTTCGCCGAACGGGCGATTCTGTGACATGTGACTCCCATTACCATGGGCAGAACACTTGATGGCGGCCCGAAAGGCGGTGCCACCCCTATGGCCACCGGCGTCACAGCCCAAAGCCAGGGCGGCGAGTCGCTCGCCGACCGCCTGAAGGCTGTCCAGGATCTCTGCGATCGTGGCGAGCCTCTCGAGGCGGTCATGCGAGCGGTCGGCCCTGGCGGTCGCGACGCGGCGTTCGACGCCGAGGTGCTCAGCGGCCCCCTGGGGTCGCGCATCGAGCTGGCGGTCAAACGCGGCGCCGCCCGGCGGCGCGAGATGCTCGATCTCGTACGCCCCTACCTCGCCGGCGTGGACGCGGGGGTCAAACGCGACCTGCCGGTCGCGCGCCGGCTCATCTGCCACCTCATCGAGCACCGCCCCGACGACGAGCTCGTCGACGGCGAGACGCTCGCCACGGTGGTGGCCGCGGCGGCGGAGCCGTCCAAGCGCATCCGCAAGGGCCTGAGCTGGTACGCCGACCTGCCCTTCCGCGACGAGCTGCCGCCCGACCTCTACCGCCTGCGCCGCTCCGACCTGGTGCCGGTGACCCACATCGACGACATCGTCTGGGCCGACGGCAAGCTGCGCGTGTCCGGTTTCGCCTACCTGGCCGGGCTCTCCGTCCGCAGCCGCCGGTTCAACTGGGCGACCGTGGTGCTGCGCGGGCCGCGCTGGCTGCCGCCGATCCGCATGCGCACCCGCCGGGTCCTGGCCCCCGAGGCCACCCACGGCGCGCGCGAGCCGGGCTGCAACTACGACTGGTCCGGCTTCACCGCCGAGCTGAGCCCGTGGCCGCTGCGCTGGCGCGGCGCCGTACGCGGCATGGTCCACGGCGTGCGCCGCCGCATGCGCCACCGGCCCTCCGTGCCCGACGCGACGACGTGGCGGGCCGAGATCGTGTTCTGGAGCCGGGGCGCGCGGGCGACGGGCCTGCTGCGCGGCTCCTCCATCGGCCGCCCCGAGCGGCCCGCGGGGCTCAAGCTGAAGCCCGGCTGGTGGGTCCGGCCGGTCTGGACGTCGGACCGGGCGCTGCAGGTCGTGCTCCAGCCCAACCGGGCCGAGCTGACCGGCGTGTCCGTCGACGGCGACCGCCTCGAGCTGAAGATCTTCCTGCCCGGCCGCCAGGTGACCAAGGGTCACGCCAGGCTGGGCGGCCACCGCATCGCGGCCGACTTCACGCCGTCCGGCGACGGCACGCAGGTGCTGGTCGGGCTGGCCGTGCCGGCCCTCCTCCAGGAGAAGGACGGCCGGCGGCTCTGGGTCGAGCCCAAGGGCGACCCGGCGGCCTCCGTCATGCTGGCCGACGCGTCGGAGACCCGCACGCCCGTGGGCGACCGCGAGATCACCGTGCTCGGCGACCGCCGCGACCGGGTCGTCGTCTCCGCCCACCGCATCCGCCCGGTGATCACCTCGGCGCTCTGGGAGGGCGAGGCGCTCGTCCTGCGCGGCCATTACCCCGACGCCGAGGGCTCCCGCACGCTGACGCTGCGGCACCGGTCCGGGCTGTCCTACTGGCTGCCGATGGAGCGCTCCGGCGAGGAGTTCTCCGTACGCGTCGAGCCCGCGTCCATGGACCGCTTCGGCGAGGCCGTGCCGCTGTCCTCCGGCACCTGGAACCTGTCGCTGCGCCACCCGTCGGGTGAGATCGTTCCACTGCGCATGGACCACGCGGCCCTGGGCGGCCTCGACGAGGCTCCGCGCACGCTCGGCGGCCACGTCTACCGCATGATCTCGACCCGCTTCGACGTGCCGGTGATCACGGTCGAGGAGGCCAGGCCGGCCGAGGAGCGCGGGGTGGCGGGCACCCACGTCCTGCGCCGCGTCTTCTACCCGGCCCAGCGCACCGAGCCGCTGCGCGACTCGACCGTCTACGTCGTCAACGACGGCCGCCTCTACGCCGACAGCGTCCGCGCCATCTACGAGGAGCGGCTGCGCAGGGGCGACGACCGCGAGCACATCTGGATCGTCAAGGACGGCGCCTTCGTGCCGCCCGGCGGCGCGACCGCCGTCCGCGCGGGCAGCCGCGAGCACCACGAGGCCCTGGCCAGGTCCCGCCACATCTTCACCAACTCGTTCCTGCCCGTCTGGTTCCGCGCCCGCGAGGACCAGGTGGTGGTGCAGACGTGGCACGGCACCCCGGCCAAGCTGATCGGCAACGACCAGCCCCACATGCAGCGCGACCCCAGGCCGCCGATCTGGCACCGCCAGGCGGCCGAGGTGCGCGGCTGGGACCTGCTGCTGTCGCAGTCGCCCTGGGCCACGCCGGTGCTGCGCAAGGCGTTCGGCTACAAGGGCGAGATCCTGGAGAGCGGCCTGCCGCGCAACGACGTGCTCAACTCGCCCGACCGGGACGCCCTGGCCGCGGCCGTGCGCGAGCGGCTGGGGCTGGTCCCGGGCAAGCGGGTGGTCCTGTACGCGCCGACGTGGCGCGACTACGACCGCAAGAACGCCATGGTCAAGCTCGATCTGGCCAAGGCCCGCGAGGCGCTGGGCGCCGACCACGAGATCCTCGTACGCGCTCACCCGATGCAGGCCATGCCCGCCGTCCCCGACATCGCCCGCGACGTCACTACATATCCGGACATCGCTGATCTCCTGCTCGTGGCCGACGTGCTGGTGACCGACTACTCCTCGGTCATGTTCGACTTCGCCGCCACCGGCAAGCCGATCGTGCTCTACGGCTACGACCTGGCGAAATACTCCTCGAAGCGGGGCCTCTACGTGGACCTGCCCGAGCAGGCGCCCGGCCCGCTGCTGTCGACGTCGGCGGAGGTGGTCGAGGCGCTGCGGTCGATCGACGAGGTGGCGGCGGCCCACGCGGACCGCTACGACGCCTTCCGCGCCACGTTCGCCCCCCGCGACGACGGCAAGGCCACCGCCCGGGTGGTGGACCACCTCTTCTCCTGAGGCGCCCTCAGAAGAGTTCGGGAAGATCGTCGGGCAGGAGATATCTCCGGCCCGGGTCGTAGCCCGTGTCGAAGGCCAGGTCCGCCGCCTTCGGCACGGCGTGCTCCGGGAGGTTCTCGGCGAGCAGGTAGAGCAGGGCCGACATGCTGGTCCCGCAGACGATCTCCCCGTTGTCGATGAGCTTGCGCACCCCGGCGAGGTGCACCCACTCCACCCGCTCGGCCTCCCAGGGGTCGGAGGGCGGCCCGATGTGCCTGGCCGACTCGGCCCGGTAGATGTGGTGCAGGTCGTCGGAGAACCCGTTGTTCGGCTGGATCGACAGCAGCGGCCGCAGCGGCCCGGGCCGCCAGCCGGTCTCCTCCTCGACCTCGCGCGCCGCGGCCGCCCGCGGCATCTCGCCGTCGTCGACCTGCCCGAGCGGGATCTCCCAGCCCCAGCTGTCGGTGATGAAGCGGTGGCGCCAGATGAGCAGCACGCGGTCCTTGTCGTCGGTGACGACGGCCCCCGCGCCGGGCGCCGCGCGGACGAGCCGGTGATCGAGATGGCGCCCGTCGGGCAACTCCACGTCCGCAACCCGGACGTCCAGCCATTCGTCGGTGTAGAGGGACTTCTCGGAGTGCACCTGCCATCGCATGCGATCGAACCCCCGCACGAGGCGAAATGTTGACCCTACGTTACAAGGCCACACGCTCCGTATGTGGGAAATCGGGCGAAGTCACGTCCGGAGCTCGACCTCCAGGGTCAGCGGCGACTGCCTGACCTCGTACGAGGCGAACCCCGCGTCCGCCAGCAGCGCCTCGAACCCGGACTTGGTGTACGCCCGCCGGGGCAGGAACGACCGCAGCGCGAGCCTGGTGAACGCCCTGGACATCGCGCCCATCCGCATCAGCGCCACGTCGTCGTCCACGGCCTGCCTGGACACGTCCTTGCGCAGGTCGACGATGAGCCCGCAGGCGCCCGGCCGCAGGACCCGGCGCATCTCCCGCAGCGCCCCGGCGGGGTCGGAGAAGTTCTTGAACGCGGCGCAGCAGATGAGGAAGTCGAAGCTGTCGTCGTTGAACGGCATCGCGGCCGCGTTCCCGAGCCGGAAGTCCACCTCCACGCCGGCCTCGGCCGCCTCGGCGCGGGCGATCGCGACGAACGTCTCGCTGATGTCGAGCCCCGTGACCGTGTAGTCGCCGGTCCTGGCCAGGGCGATCGACAGGTAGCCGGGGCCGGGGGCCACCTCCAGGATCCTGGCCCCCTTGGCGGCGTACTCCCGGGTCCTGGCGACCTGCTCGTCGTACCTGGCGAGGGCCTTGCCGTTGCTGGTGGCGTACCAGCGGGCGATGGCGCCCTCCATGCCGATGCCTTTGTACCCCTTGCTGGTCTTGGTCATGAAAAGACGATATATCGCGTCAAAGTGCTGTCAAGATATATCGCGGCTCCGATGACGCTGGTGGCGAACAAGCCCCCGGCGTGTCACCACTAAACCTGGCATTTGCCTCGATACCGTAGGCGGATCGCGAGGGGAGACCGGGCAAGTCGGCACGATCTACCCCTGTGGTCTGGTGGAATCTAGTGCTGTGAGTGCTCAGACCTGGCGGTTGGTGCGAAGAGGTGGCGGGGGGCCGAATGTGCCGCCTGAGCTCGATGAGCA
Source organism: Nonomuraea sp. NPDC049709 (assembly GCF_040674815.1). Taxonomy (NCBI): domain Bacteria; kingdom Bacillati; phylum Actinomycetota; class Actinomycetes; order Streptosporangiales; family Streptosporangiaceae; genus Nonomuraea; species Nonomuraea sp. NPDC049709. The sequence goes on along the minus strand of NZ_JBFANM010000113.1, from coordinate 18,342 downwards.
CCAGCGTGCCGTGGTCGAGCACCGGAGCGGGCCCCTCCTCGTTCTCGCAGGTCCGGGCACCGGCAAGACCACCACGATCGTCGAGAGCGTGGTCGACCGGATCGAGCGGCGCGGCCTCGACCCCGAGCGCGTGCTCATCCTCACCTTCAGCCGCAAGGCCGCCGAGGAGCTGCGCCAGCGCGTCACCGCGCGGCTGCGCCGCACCACCCGCACCCCGCTCGCCCTGACCTTCCACTCCTACGCCTACGCGCTGCTGCGCCGCGAGTCCGTGCTGGCGGGCAAGGCCCCGCCGCGCCTGCTCACCGGTCCCGAGCAGTTGCTGGAGATCCGGCGGCTGCTCCACGGCGAGCTGGAGAACGGCGCGCCCGGCTGGCCCGTGTCGCTGCGCGAGCCGCTCAAGACGCGCGGCTTCGCCGAGGAGCTGCGCGACTTCCTGTCCCGGGCCAACGAGCGCGGGCTCGACGCGGAGCGGCTGGTCGCGCTCGGCCGGCTGCACGGGCGCGGCGACTGGGTGGCGGTGGGGCGGTTCGCCGAGCGCTACCAGGACCGGTTCGACCTGGCTCCCGAGGAGACCTACGACTACGCCGAGCTGATCGGGGCCGCCACCGCGCTGCTGGCCGATCCCCAGGTGCGCGAGCGCGAGCGGGCGGCGCACGACGTGGTGTTCGTGGACGAATACCAGGACACCGACCCGGCCCAGGAGCTGCTGCTGACCCAGCTCGCCGGCGACGGCCGCGACCTGGTCGCGGTCGGCGACCCCGACCAGTCGATCTACGGGTTCCGGGGCGCCGACGTGCAGGGCATCATGAAGTTCCCCGAGCGCTTCAAGACCCTCCACGGCCGCGAGGCCCCGGTGCTGGCGCTGCGGGTGTGCCGCAGGAGCGGCGCCGACCTGCTGGAGGCCTCCCGCCGGGTGGCCGCCAGGCTGCCGGTGGCCCCCGCGCCGGAGCACGACCAGCGCCACGGGCACCGCGACCTGCTGCCGCTGCCCGACGCCGACCCCGGCGACGTGCGGGTGCTGCTGGCCGACAGCACCAGCCAGGAGGCGGCGATCGTGGCCGACACGCTGCGCCGCGCCCACCTGATCGACGGGGTGCCCTGGCACCGGATGGCGGTGCTGGTCCGCTCGGCCAAGCGGCAGGTGCCGCTGCTGCGGCGGGCGCTGGTCAACGCCGGGGTGCCGACCATGATCGCGGGCGACGAGGTGCCGATCGCGCAGGAGCCGGGCGTGCGGCCGCTGCTCACCATGCTGCGCGTGGCGATGGACCCGTCCCAGCTCGACGAGGGGGTGGCGGAGGAGCTGCTGACGGGCCCGCTCGGCGGCACCGACATGATCGGCGTACGCCGCCTCCGCCGCGCGCTCAAGATCGCCGAGAACGAGGCCATGAGCGCCGCCGCCGACGAGGCGGAGCCGCTGCCCGGCAAGCCGCGCTCGTCCGGCGAGCTGCTCGTGGCCGCAGTCAAGGACGTCCGCGAGCTGACCCGCGTCGAGCCCCACATCGCCCTCCCGGCCGAGCGCGTGGCCAAGCTGCTGGCCGACGCCCGCGAGGCCGCCCGGCAGGAGGGCACCGCCGAAGACCTCCTGTGGGCCGTCTGGCAGGGCAGCGGCCTGGCCGCGCGCTGGACCGACCTGAGCCTGGCGGGCGGCCCCAGGGGCGCCCAGGCCGACCGCGACCTCGACGCCGTGGTGGCCCTCTTCGACCACGCGGCCAGGTTCGTTGACCGGATGCCGATGGCGGGTCCCGAGGTGTTCCTCGACGACCTGGCCGCCCAGGAGATCCCCGGCGACACGCTGGCCGACCGGGCCCCTGACGGCGACGCCGTACGCGTGCTGACCGCCCACCGCTCCAAGGGCCTCGAATGGGACGTCGTGGTCGTGGCGGGCGTGCAGGAGGGCATCTGGCCCGACCTGCGCCTGCGCGGGTCGATGCTGGGCGTGGAGGACCTCGTGGAGGTGGTGGAGGGAGCGGAGCCGAGCGCCGCCTCGCTGGCCTCCAAGCTGCTGGCCGAGGAGCGCAGGCTGTTCTACGTGGCCGCCACCAGGGCCAGGAGCAGGCTGGTGGTCACCGCCGTCGGCGGCGAGGACACCGACGAGCGCCCGTCCAGGTTCCTGTCGGAGCTGATGCCGGGCGCGGTCGAGACGGCCACGGTGGACGACCGGGCCCGCTGGCTGAACATGTCCGCCCTGGTCGCCGACCTCCGCAGCGCGGTGACCGACCCCACCAAACCGGGCAGGCTCCGGCAGAAGGCGGCGCGGCAGCTGGCCCGCCTGGCCGCCGCCGGGGTCCAGGGCGCCCACCCCAACGACTGGTACGCCCTCACCCCCATCTCCGACGACCGCCCCCTGAGCTGGCCCGACGGGATCGTCAACATCTCGCCTTCGGCGGTCGAGAGCTTCACCAAGTGCGGCCTGCGCTGGCTGCTGGAGACGGCGGTCGGCGCGGCGGGCACCAGCACCGCCCAGGGCCTGGGCAACGTCATCCACGCCCTGGCCGTCCTGGCGGCCACCGACCTGCCCAGCGAAGACCTCCTGGGCGACCGCCTCGACCAGATCTGGAGCGACCTCGACTTCGGCGGTGTCTGGTACAACCGCAAGCAGCGCCAGGTGGCCGAGCAGATGATCGGCAAGTTCCTGCGCTGGCACAAGGAGAACCCGCGCGAGCTGGTGGCCCTGGAGGAGGCGTTCACGGCGATGGTCTCGGAGGGCGTCCAGATCAAGGGCCGGGTCGACCGCGTGGAGCGCGACTCGGACAACCGCGCGGTGATCATCGACCTCAAGACGGGCGGTTCCAAGCCCAAGGCCGGCGACCTCGACCGCCACCCGCAGCTCGGCGTCTACCAGCTGGCCGCGCTGCTGGGCGCGTTCGCCCGGCACGGCATGACCGAGCCGGGCGGCGCGGCGCTGGTGCAGCTGGGCAAGGCAGCGGGCAAGAACGACGCCCTGGAGCAGAAGCAGGGCGCGCTGGCCGAGGACCAGGATCCCGGCTGGGCCAAGGACCTGGTCGACACGGTGGCCACCGGCATGTCCGGCCCGTTCTTCCAGGCCAAGGTCAACGACGGCTGCCGCACCTGCGCGGCCAGGGCGAGCTGCCCGGTCAACGACAACGGGGGCCAGGTGTGCTGACCCCCGCCGAACTCGCCGGCAAGCTCGGCGTCCTGCCCCCGACCCCCGAGCAGGCGGAGGTCATCGAGGCCCCGCTGGAGCCGATGGTCGTCATGGCCGGCGCCGGCTCCGGCAAGAGCGAGACCATGGCCGGCCGTGTGGTCTGGCTGGTCGCCAACGGCCTGGTCAAACCGGAGAACGTGCTGGGGCTCACCTTCACCCGCAAGGCCGCCGCCGAGCTGGCCACCAGGGTCAGGGAGCGGCTCAACGGCCTGGCGGAGGCCGGCCTGGTCGCGCCGGGCGCGCTCGACAACGAGCCGACCGTGTCCACCTACCACGCCTACGCCGCCCGCCTGGTCACCGACCACGCCCTGCGCGAGGGGCTGGAGCCCACCATGCGCCTGGTCACGCCGGCCGTGTCGTGGCAGCTCGCCTCGCGGGTGGTGGCGATGTACGACGGGCCGATGGACAAGATCGAGCTGGGCCCGCCGTCGGTCACGGCCGCCCTGCTGGAGCTGGCGGGCGAGCTGTCCGAGCACCTGCGGGCCGGCTCCGACGTACGGCGGGTGGGGGAGTGGCTGCAGGACAGGCACGCCCTGCTCCCCGGCCGGACGACGCTCGCCCAGCGCAAGCCGCTCACCGTCCAGGCGGCGAGGGAGCAGCTCCTGCCGCTGGTGGAGGCGTACGAACGGCTCAAGCGCCGGCGCGAGGTCATCGACTACGGCGACCAGATGTCGCTGGCCGCCCGGATCGCCGCCGGCCACAAGGAGGTCGGCGAGATCGAGCGCTCCCGCTACTCCGTGGTCCTGCTCGACGAATACCAGGACACCAGCCACGCCCAGCTCGTCCTGCTGCGCTCCCTCTACGGCGGCGGCCACGCGGTCACCGCCGTGGGCGACCCGTGCCAGTCGATCTACGGCTGGCGCGGCGCCTCGGCCGGCAACCTGCGCCGTTTCTCCCGCGACTTCCGCACCGGCACGGGCGACCCGGCCCCGGTCCGCCAGCTCAGCGTCAGCTTCCGCAACGGCGACCGGGTCCTCGACGTCGCCGCCCGGGTGCAGCTCCCGCTCCGCATGGAGGCCCGCGAGGTCCCGGTCCTGGTCCCCGGCCCCAACCGGGTCGACCGGGGCCGCGTCACCTGCGCCTTCCACGAGACCGCCGAGGACGAGGCCAGGTGGATCGCCGACGGGATCGCCAAGATCCTCGGCCAGGAGGTCGCCCCCGACGGCCTGCCCTGGGGCGAGAGGGAGCGAAAGAAGACGCTGGCCGTGCAGCCGCAGGACGTCGCCATCCTGGCCCGCAAGCGCTCGCAGTTCCCCGCGCTGCGCCGGGCCCTCGAGGACCGCGACATCCCGGTCGAGGTCGTCGGCCTCGGCGGCCTGCTCACCGTGCCCGAGGTCAACGACATCGTCGCCACCCTCCGCGTCCTGTACGACCCCACGGCCGGCGACGCGCTGGCCAGGCTGCTGGCCGGCCCCCGCTGGCGGATCGGCCCGGCGGACCTGCGGGTGCTGGGCGAGCGCGCCAGGGAGCTGGCCCGCGAGCTGAGCGACAGCCGCCGCCAGGAGGACCCGCTCGACCAGGTGGTGGCCGACCTGGCCGAGGAGCGCGGCAGCCTGGTGGACGCGCTGGACGAGCTGCCCGACCGGGAGGCGTGGCTGGAGCCGTTCTCGCCGCTGGCCCGCACCAGGCTGGTCGCGCTCGCCCACGAGCTGCGCCACCTGCGCGCGCACACCGCTCAGCCGCTGCCCGACCTGATCACCGAGGTCGAGCGCAGGCTCGGCCTCGACGTCGAGGTGGCCGCGCGCAGCGGCACGGCGGGGGCGTTCGCGGCGCGGGCGGATCTCGACGCGTTCCTCGACGCGGCCTCCAGGTTCGCGGGCGACTCGGAGGACCCGACGCTGGGGGCGTTCCTGGCCTACCTGCAGGCGGCGGAGAGCGAGGAGTTCGGGCTGGAGGCGGGCCGGGTCGGCGAGAGCAACAGCGTCAAGCTGATGACCGTGCACGCCTCGAAGGGCCTGGAGTGGCCGATCGTGGTGGTGCCCGGCCTGTCGCAGCTCGTCAGCTCGAAGGGGACGATCGCGACGGGCAGCATCTTCCCCGCCACACCGGTCATGAACAGCCGCTGGACCGACAACCCGCGCAAGCTCCCCTACACCCTGCGCGGCGACGCCGCCGACCTGCCCCGGCTGGGCGGGCTGAGCAAGGAGGAGCTGGCGGCCTTCGACGAGCACTGCCGCGAGCGCGACCTGATGGAGGAGCGCAGGCTCGCGTACGTGGCCGTGACCCGCGCCCACTACCACCTGATCGCCTCCGGCTACCGGTGGGGCACCGCGACCAAGCCCCTGGAGCCGTCCGACTTCCTGCTGGAGATCCGCGACACCGCCGACCGGATCTCGTTCTGGGCCGGCGACCTGGCCGAGGGCGCGACGAACCCGCTGCTCGCCGAGCCCGCCGAGGCCACCTGGCCGGTCACGCCCGAGGGGCTGCGCTACGAGTCCGTGCTCGACGGCGCCCGGCTGGTCGAGGACGCATTGGCCGGCACGCTCGGGCCGGACGACGAGGACGAGCCGCTGCGGGCCTACGAGGAGGAGCGCCTGCGCGCCTGGGAGCGCGACACCGACCTGCTGCTGCGCGAGCGCGAGCTGCACCGGCGCAAGCCCGCGACGACCGTCGAGCTGCCCACGAAGCTGACCGTGTCGTCGCTGGTCACGCTGGCCGCCGACCCGCGCGAGCTGGCCCGCAGGATCCGGCGGCCGGTCCCGGTCAAGCCGGCGCCGCTGGCCCGCCGGGGCACCTCGTTCCACAAGTGGCTGGAGACCCGGTGGGACCAGCAGCGGCTGATCGACGACTTCGAGCTCTACGACGAGGAGCTCGAAGAGGCCGACGTGCGGCTGGCCGAGCTGCAGGAGCGGTTCGAGGAGAGCGAGTGGGCCGACCGGCGGCCGGTCGATCTCGAGGTGCCGTTCGAGACCATGATCGCTGATCGGCTGGTGCGCGGGCGGATGGACGCCGTCTTCGAGCGGGCGGGCGGCGGTTACGAGGTGGTCGACTGGAAGACCGGCCAGCCGCCCAGGGGCAAGGCGGCGAAGGCGGCCACGGTGCAGCTCGCCGCCTACCGGCTGGCCTGGGCACACCTGGCGGGCGTGCCGCTGGAGCAGGTGGGCGCGGCCTTCCACTATGTACGCGCCAACCGCACCGTGCGTCCGGTCGACCTGCTCGACGCCGACGGCCTGGTCGCGCTCATCGAGGGTGTCAGGCTCTTAGATAGTGGAAAGCCGGCTTCGGGTGCATGAGGAAGTCGTGGTGCGAGATGTTCCAGGCGTAGGCCCCGGCCATCTCGAACACCACGGTGTCCCCGACCCCCACTGAAGTCACGACATTTCGGGCAAAAAGGTCTTTTGGGGTGCAGAGTTGGCCGACGAACGTGACCGGTTCGCCGGCCACGCCGCCCCTGCCCGTACGCAGGACGTGGAGCGGCTGGTCGTGCCCCTTGGTCACCGGCGTGCGCAGATGGTGCGTGCCGCCCAGCAGGATCGCGTACGCCTGCCCGCGCACCCGCTTCACGTCCACGACCTTCGTCACGTAGTAGCCGCAGTAGACGGTCAGCGCCCGCCCGGGCTCGATCCGCAGCCGCCTGCCCCGTCCCAGCCCGGCCAGCCCCGCCCCGTAGGCGGCCCAGTCGAACCTGGACTCCGGCGTGGCGTAGGAGACCGCCATCCCGCCGCCCAGGTTGACCTCCTCGTAGGCGTTGTCCAGCAGCGCACCCGCCAGCCCCAGGAGCTGCGGCGCCGCCAGCCCGCTGGCCAGGTGGGTGTGCAGGCCGCGCAGCCGTACGCGGTCGCCGAACAGCGGCAGGCACTCCGCCACCCCGGCCTCGTCCATCCCGAACGGCCCGCTCATCGTCAGCGCCGCGCCCTCGACCGGCAGGTCCGGGTTGAGCCTGAGCAGCACGTCCGCCTCCAGCCCGGTGCCGAGCAGGCGGCGCAGCTCGTTCGGGGACTCGACGTGCAGGCGGTGGTGCGGCAGCCGCAGCTCGGCGTCGGTCTTGCCGGGCCCGCCCAGCGCCACCGGCATGCCCGGGAACAGGGCCGTCACGTGCGCGTGCTCGCCCGCCGACGACACCTCGAACCCGTCCACGTGCCCCGCCAGCACCCGTAGCAGCTCGGCGTCGGGATTGGCCTTGACGGCGTAGTACAGCTCGGTGGCCCCCAGCGCCCGCCGTACGGACGCGACATGCTCGTCCAGCGCCGGCAGGTCATAGAGGTAGGCCGGGACCTCCGCGAGGCCCAGAGCGGCCTCCTGGACGCGCGGCCCGATCATGCGAGCGGGTTCGCGATCGGGACGTAGCCGGCCGCGCGGTCGGCCGCCCTGGCCCAGCGCACCCCCAGGTTCGCCTTGGCCGGCAGGGGCGCCCCCGCCAGCAGGTCCGACAGGGGCAGCGGCCAGCCCAGACCGGCGGCCTGGCGGGCGAGCAGGTCGCGGGCGATCCGCCACAGCTCGCGCAGCAGCCCGTCGTCCTCACCCGCGACCGTGGCGGCGATCTCGGTCAGGTGGTTGACGAGCAGGCAGTAGACCACGCGGGCCCAGCCGCGCTCGGCGTCGTAGCTGAGCGCGCGGGCCACCTCGGGATGCAGGCCGCCGAGGTCGTGGCGGCCCGTGACGAGCTTGGTGCCCTCCAGGTCGCGGAAGACGGCCTGCGCGGGCGTTCCGGAGGCGTCCAGGCCGACCAGGACGTTCTGCAGGTGGGGCTCCAGCACCACGCCGTGCGTGAAGTACAGCTCCAGGACCGGCAGCGCGACCACCGTCACGTACGCCCGCCACCACGCGAGCGGATCGTGTGCCGGGGCGTCCAGGGCGAGGGCGGCGGCCAGGACCGGGGTGACGCCGGGGTCGCAGACGGCCCACGGGCTCTGCCTGACGATCACCCCGAGCCCTTCGTGGAGCCGGGTGCCCAGGGCGGCCGACCGGTGGCCGGGCTCGGGGAGCCAGCGGGTGGCGGGGTGCTCGGCCGCCACCTTCTCGAAGACGGGCGTCAGCCGTCCGGTCAGCTCCACCGCGCCGGCCAGCTCGTACCAGGCGTTCTTCCGCACGCAGTTCGTGATCCGGACGTCCAGGGAGAACTTCAGGCAGACCTCCGCCGCAGGGGCGTAGACGGTCCGTACGGACGAGGTCGGCACCACGACGGGCCCCGGCCCCAGGTCGAGCAGCTCGCCCCCGAGGACCGGCCGCAGCAGGTCGAGCTGCCACGGATGCGCCGGCAGCACCCGGTACCCGGCGGGCGCCCGGCCCATCGCGTCGAGCGCCGCCACGTCGCCCTCCTCGGCCAGCACGTCCTCCCGCACGCCGAGCAGCCGGACGGGGAACTCGGCATGCGCCTCCGGCGCGTACCGCAGCCAGCCGTCCCCGCCGCGCGCCTTGGGGCTGGGGTGGAACGGGTGGCCGTACACCAGCGCCTGCTCCGAGGCCAGCCAGGGGTCGGCGGGCGGCACGGCCCCGGCCCGGGCGGCCAGGATCGCCGCCACGGCGTCCCTGCTGGCCGCCACCTGCCCGGCGAACTCGCCGTTGTGCCCCTGCAGCTCCGCCTCGACCAGGCCGACCAGCTCGTCGGTGGACAGCGGCTGCCAGGCGCCGGCCCGCAGGCGTTCGGGCGGGCCGTCGAAGCGCAGGGCCGCCCCGCCGTGCGTACGGGCCCGCAGCAGCACCCCCGCCACCCGCAGCAGCAGGTACGGCGGTGCCGGCCACACCAACCCGCGCGGCCCGGCCACCTCCCGCACGCAGCAGCGCAGCAGGGCCGCCAGCGTCGCCTCCTCGGCCAGGCCGGAGGGCGCGTCGATGGCTAGTCCGGGCATTCAAGCTCTCCTCAGGTAGTTCGGCCCGCTGGTGCCGTAGAACTTGTTGATGTCGCGCGCGCCGGAACGTTCCTTGGACACCAGCGTCCCGGCAGTGATCATGGATTTGCCGGTGAGCCGGGCCGCGTCGAGCGTCCTGGCGCGCAGGAGCCTGGCCATGGGGTCGTCGCCGTACTCGTCGAGGGCCTCGGCCAGCGTGTCGCGCAGCAGCGCGGCGGCCCGGTCGTGCGGCAGCGCCGCGAACGTCACGGCGGCGGCGGCCAGGTGCAGCGTGATGGTCACGAACACGTCGGCCAGGGCGTGGGGGTCGTCGGTCAGCATCCGCTCGTCGGCGAAGGCCGGCACCTCGACCCCGGCGGCGCGCAGCCGCGAAGGCGAGGCCAGCAGGCCGTCGTTGTCCTTGACCAGCAGCCGCAGGCGGTCGCCGCCGCGGATCAGGGCGAGGTTCTGCTGGTGGGCCTCCAGGGCGACGCCGTAGCGTACGAAGAGCTTGACGTTCCACCGCAGCAGCAGCCGCAGATAGTCCGGCAGCACGTCGCCCAGCCCGTCGAGCACACCGGGCGCGCCCAGCGCGGCGACCGGCACGATCTCGCCCTCGGGCAGCCGCCGGACCATCCAGGCGAGATACTCGTGCCCGGCGTGCGCGTGGGTCTGCTCGTCGGCCGGCACGACGTCGGGGTCGGCCAGCTCGCGCAGCAGCAGCTCGGCCCGGGCCCCGTCGGCCAGGACGCCCGGCTTGATCGAGCGCCGGTTCCTGACGCCCAGGGTGCTGATGGGCAGGGGCAGCTTGAGATGCACGCGCGGGCCGACCTCGACGGTCCGCATGGACAGCGTGGGCCGCACCCATACGGCCGACTCGTCCAGCACCCGCACCCCGTCGATCTTCCGTACCTCGTCCACGGCCAGCGGATGCACCGGGAAGAGCACCTCGCCGGCCCCGAGATCGCCACCGAACGGCGGCGCCACGTCGGGAGGCAGCCGGTCGGCGGAGCCCGGCACCACCGCCCACCGCAGCTCGAACGAGGGCCCGAACTCCGGCGCGTACGCCCGCAGATCGTCTTCGGACAGCCCCACCCGAGCCCGCGACGTCGGGTAGACCGGGTGGTCCACGAAGGCGGCCAGTGTCTCGTAAGAGGGCCCGGACCGCAGCACCTCCTCCGCCACCCCGTCGTGCAGCTCCAGCGCCGCCAGCGCGGCCAGGCACTCCTCGAAGAAGGCCGCCACCCCTTCGGAGTCCGCCGGGTGGGCGAGCTCCACCAGCGTCTCCAGCACCTGTTCCAGCCCCAGCCGCTCGTCCGGCGCGACCACGAAGTCCTGGAACAGCACCCCGGGCGCCAGCCGGACCCATCGCCCGTCCGCCAGCAGCAGCCCGACCCCGTCCTTGGTCCTGGTGACGCGGGAGGCCAGCCCGCCGTAGTCCTCGCGCAGCAGCGCGTCGAGCACCCGGGCGGCCAGGTACGCCTCCCGAGCGCTCATTCGACCACCCACGGCCGCGCGGCCCGGTACTCCGCCACGGCCGCGTCCACCCGCGCCCGATCGGGCCCGACCGCCCGCACCACGCCCAGGTAGTCCCTGTTGGTGTGCGTCAGGGAGACGACGTCCCCCACCTCGCGCAACGGCCGGTGCCACAGCCGCACGTCGCCGCTGACCACGGACTCGTGCCCGGGGGCGTCCTTGATCGTCCCGGGCCGGTCCGCGACCAGGCTGACCGCGCTCGCGTGCCTGCCGGCGGCGTCCGGCACGGCCGGCACGCGCTGCCCAAGGTGCACCCGCAGGATCCACTCGAACAGCGGCACCCCGAGCACCTCACCCAGCAGGAAGTCGCAGTGGTCCCCGATCACCCGGTAGTTCACCTCGATGATCCGGGGCCCGGCGGGGGTGACCACGTACTCGGTGTGGCAGGCCCCGAACCCCACCCCGAGCGCCCGCAACGCCGCCAGCACGTGCCCGTGCGACCCGTCCGGCGGCGCCCAGTCGAGCCGCTCCTCCACGAAGTACGGCAACGCCCCGAGCGTCGTCTCGAACCCCCCGAGCACCCGCAGCCCGCCGTCGTCCCCCAGCGTCTCCAGCGTCCGCAGCGGCCCTTCGAGGTATTCCTCCACGACCAGCGCCTCGCCCGGCCGCCGCCGCCTGACCTCGGCCACCGCCCCGACCAGGTCGCTCTCGACCAGCATCACGTCCTCGCTGGCCACCCCCTCGCGGGGCTTCAGCACGACCGGGTACGGCGGGTGCTCCGGCACCGGGTCGCCGGGCCCCAGCCGTACGGAGAACACCCGCTCGACCCCGGCCTCCGCCAGCCTGCGCCGCGCCAGGAACTTGTTCTTGGCCGCCGCGCACGCCCGCCAGTCCTTGCCCGGCAGTCCGAAGTAGGATGCGGCGAGCGCGGTCTCCGCCTGCAGGTGGTCGGAGTTGGTGAAGATCGCGTCCGGCCTGCCGAGGTGTTCGACGGCGTCGATGAGAGCGCGGGGGTCCCGCACGTCACACGCCACCGCGTGCGGATGGTGCTCGGGCCGGTCGGTGAGGATCGTGACCTCGCAACCGAGTGCCCGGGCCGCCGGCAGGAAGCCGTCCGTCACGGAATCGGTTGGTTTGAGCGCGGTCAGGTAGAGCCGCAACGCGAAGGCACCCCCGAAGAATCAGGTAAGGCTAACCTAACTCGTCGATCTTAGCCCCCGAGAGATCACCCCGGGGCCCGGATACCGTAATCGCCGGCTAACTGCGAGGTCATAGGATGACATGGGATTCAGGAGGGGGCGGCCAGTGGAGACGACCGCGGAAGAGCAACTCATCGGACCGCTGCTCCTCGCACGCGGCACCATCGACCGGTCCTCGGCGCTGCGGGCCGACGACGGGTGGCTGGAGCGGGCGTGGTCCGATCCCGCGACCAGGGTGCTGGTGATCGACAACGGTCACACGCTGGTGCGGCGGTCGGGAGACGAGGTGCAGGCGGTGCTGTTCACGCCCGCGGACGCGCCACCGGGGCCGCGCTACCTGCTGGGCCTCGAAGACGGGGTCGCCTACTTCGCGGTGGCCGCGCCGCTGCCGGGCCTGCCCAACGGCGACCTCAACGGCCGCGTCACGATCCCGATGACCCTGCGCGACACGCCGGAGGGCCAGCCGGTGGCGGCCGGGCTGCGCCAGGCTGGGGGCCTGCTCGGCGACCGCGACGCGGGCCTGCTGGTCTACGCCGTGGCGCTGGAGGCGTGGCACTCGACGCACGAGTTCTGCCCGCGCTGCGGCAGCCGCACCGACGTCGCGGCCGGCGGCCACATCCGCGTCTGCCCGCAGGACTCCAGCCAGCACTTCCCGCGCGTCGACCCGGCCGTGATCATGCTCGTCCGCGACGCGGACGACCGCTGCCTGCTGGCCCGCGGGCCGCACTGGCCGGAGGGGCGGCTGTCGATCCTGGCGGGGTTCGTGGAGCCGGGGGAGTCGCTGGAGGCGGCCGTCGTGCGCGAGGTCGCCGAGGAGGTCGGCATCGTCGTCACCAACCCGCGCTATCTCGGCAGCCAGCCCTGGCCGTTCCCGCGCAGCCTCATGCTCGGCTTCTTCGCCGAGGCGATGACGACCGCGCTCACCCCCGACGCCGACGAGATCGCCGAGGCGCACTGGTATTCCAGGGAGGAGATGGCACGGGCGCTGGAGTCGGGCGAGCTGCGCCTGCCGCCTCCCGTGTCGATCGCCCGCCGCCTGATCGAGACCTGGTACGGCGGCGAGCTCGTCGGCGACTGGTGACCGTCAGGCCGCTTCGAGCAGGGCCTTGACCTCGATGGCCGAGGGGTTCGTGCGCACGACGCGACCGTTGGGGGTGTCGATCACGACGGTCGGCACCACCTGGTTGCCGTTGTTGACGCTCATCACGAAGTCGGCGGCCGACGGGTCACGCTCGATGTCGATCTCGTCGAAGCTGATGCCCTCGCGAGCGAGCTGGGACTTGAGCCGCTTGCACGGGCCGCACCAGGTGGTGCTGTAGATCGTGAGCGCCATCTCGGGACACCCTCCAAGGTCAAGGAATCAGGCGATCGGTGCAACAACGCCCAGTTCCTGGTTAATCCCGGATCTGCCTGGTCCGGTCCCCTACCCGATCCGCTCGGCGATCCACGCCTGCACCCGCTCGGCCACACCGGGCTCCCGGTAGAGCGGCGAGCTGTGGTTGACCCCCGGCGCGGTGAACACGGTCACCGGCACGCCCACCTGCCCGAGCATCTGCTTGAGCAGCTGGCTCTGCACCGGCGGCACGAACTCCTCCGCCGAGTGGATGGTCAGCATCGGCGCGTCCTTGCGGCTGGCGTGCCAGGCCACCTCCATGCTCGCCCAGACGCGCGAGCACTTGCCCTTGGGCGCGCAGCCGCCGGCCAGCTTGATGGCGGCCGTGCGCAGCTTGCGCTTGTTGGGGTCGGTGGCCTTCTCGCCGTCGGAGTAGGCGCGCAGCGGCGAGATGATCGGGGACAGCCCGACCACGCCCTTGAGCCCGTTGATGCCGTCGCCGTACGTGCCCACGGCCGCCGCGATGTGCCCGCCCGCGGAGAAGCCCACCAGCACGTAGTTGCCCGCGTCGAACGCCCACTTGTCGGCGTGCTTGCGCGCCATGGCGATCGCGGCCAGGGCGTCGGTGCGCTGCGCGGGCCAGGCGGCGTCGCCGGAGAGGCGGTAGTTGAGGTTGAAGACCGTGTAGCCCATCTCGGCGTAGCCGCGGGTGATCTCCTTCATGTACTTCTTGTCACCGCTGGACCACCAGCCGCCGTGGACGAGGAAGATCCCGGGCCGCTGCTGGCCGTCGGGCGTCCACCAGACGTCCATGCTCTGGCGCTGGTGGGAGCCGTACTGGACGGTCTCCACGGACAACCCGCCGAGCCCCTCAGCGTCCACGGGGTTGCTGACCGTGGGGCCGGGGGCGGGGTCCTTGGCCGCGCTCGCGGTGACTGGTGTGAGCACGACGGCAGCGAGCGCGAGAACGCTCACGGAAACCGCTGTTCGCACGGCCTTCCTTTCCCCCATGCACGTGGTCGGCCCCATTGTGGGGGAAGAGACCAGTTCTTTGCATCTCGATGACTAGGAACATACGTCGGCCCGCATGTTGCCAGAATAAGGTGCTTCACCGCCACCGGCTGGAAGGATGTACGGGTGAACAACTCGGACGACGTACTGATCGGACTCGACCCCGAGCAGCGCGCGGTCGCCGAGGCCGTGCGCGGGCCGGTGTGCGTGCTGGCGGGTGCGGGCACGGGCAAGACCAGGGCGATCACCCACCGCATCGCGTACGCGGTCCGCAGCGGAGTCGTGGACGCGCAGAGCGTCCTGGCCGTGACGTTCACCACACGCGCGGCGGGCGAGCTGCGCCAGCGGCTGCGCGCGCTCGGCGCCCCCGGCGTCCAGGCGCGCACGTTCCACGCCGCGGCGCTGCGCCAGCTCACCTACTTCTGGCCGCGGGTGATCGGCGGCGAGGCCCCGTCGGTCATCGAGTCGAAGCTCCCGGTCCTGGCCGAGGCGTGCCGCCAGGTCCGCCGCAGCCCCGACCGTTCCGAGCTGCGGGACATCGCCTCCGAGATCGAGTGGGCCAAGGTCACCCAGATCGGCCCGGAAGACTACGTCGCGGCCGCCGCCAAATATCACCGCACGCCGCCGATCGCGGCCGAGGAGGTGGCCGGGCTCTACGAGTCGTACGAGCGGATCAGGCGCGAGCGTCACCTCGTCGACTTCGAGACCATCCTCGAGCTGACCGCGGCGGTGATGACCGAGCACCAGGAGGTGGCGGCGCAGATCCGCCAGCAATACCGCTATTTCGTGGTCGACGAGTATCAGGACGTCAACCCGCTGCAGAAGCTGCTGCTCGACACCTGGCTCGGCGGCCGCGACGACCTCTGCGTGGTCGGCGACCCCAACCAGACGATCTACTCCTTCACCGGCGCCAGCCCGCGCTACCTGACCGGGTTCGCGGTGGAGCACCCCGACGCGGCCGTCATCAAGCTCGTCCGCGACTACCGCTCCACCCCCCAGGTCGTCGACCTGGCCAACCTCGTCATCGCCAAGGGCAAGTCCCCGCACCGCCTGGAGCTGGTGGCCCAGCGTCCCGACGGTCCCCGGCCGGTGTTCAACGACTACGACGACGAGCCCGCCGAGGCCGCCGGCGTGGCCCGTGCCATCAGGAAGCTCCTCGACAAGGGCGTGCCGTCGCGCGAGATAGCCGTGCTGTTCCGCGTCAACTCCCAGTCGGAGTCGTACGAGGAGGCTCTGGCCAAGGCCGAGATCCCCTACGTGCTGCGCGGCGCCGAGCGCTTCTTCGAACGCCCGGAAGTGCGCCAGGCGGTCGTCCTGCTGCGCGGCGCAGCCCGCTCCGCGGCCGGTGAGCCGCTGGCCGGGGAGGTGCACCACATACTGGCCGGCATCGGCCTGACCCCGTCGCCGCCCGGCGGGGGCAAGGCCAGGGAGAAGTGGGAGTCGCTCAAGGCCCTGGCCGACCTGGCCGAGGACATGGCGGCGGACGGGGCCGACCTGCCCGCGTTCGTGGCCGAGCTCGAACGCCGCGCCTCCGAGCAGCACGCGCCCCCCGTGGAGGGCGTCACCCTGGCCTCGCTGCACGCCGCCAAGGGCCTGGAGTGGGACGCGGTGTTCCTCGTCGGCGTCACCGACGGCATGCTGCCGATCATCTACGCGGAGACCCCCGAGCAGATCGAGGAGGAGCGGCGCCTCCTCTACGTCGGCGTCACGCGCGCCAGGGAGCACCTCTCGCTCTCCTGGGCCCTGGCCCGCGCCCCCGGGGGCCGCAAGAGCCGCCGCCCGTCCCGCTTCCTCGACGGCCTCACCGGCCGCGCCTCGTCGCCGCCGCGCGTGGCCCCGTCCACCCGCGAACGCCGCCAGGTGGCCGCGCCGGTGAGCTGCCGCGTGTGCGCCAAGACGCTGGTGGTCGCGGCCGAGCAGAAGCTGGGCCGCTGCTCGACCTGCCCGGCCGACTACGACGAGGCCCTGCTCGAACGCCTGAAGTCGTGGCGCACCGCCACGGCCAAGGAGAGCAAGGTGCCCCCCTACGTCATCTTCACGGACGTGACGCTGCAGGCGATCGCCGAGCGGGCGCCGGCCACGGAGCAGGAGCTGCTGTCGATCGCGGGGGTCGGCAAGGTCAAGATCGACCGGTACGGTGAGGCCGTCCTCGCCCTGTGCCGTGCTTCGTAGCCGGGCCGCGTAACTGGGTCCCGTAACAACGGCGAAACTGCGACAGGGAATCATCAGACAAACCAGGCCCACCTTTGGGCGTGAATGGGCGACACGTCAGACTTGTCCCAGAATCGGAAAACACAAGGGGGACGGACGCGTGAACGAGGCGCTGAAGGAGCTGCTGGATCTGCTCGACCTGGAGCAGATCGAGCTCGACATCTTCCGGGGCAGGAGCCCGGAGGAGCGCATCCAGCGTGTCTTCGGCGGCCAGGTGGCGGCGCAGGCCCTGGTGGCGGCCGGCCGTACGGTGCCCAAGGACCGTAACGTGCACTCCCTGCACGCCTACTTCATCCGGCCGGGCGACCCGTCCATCCCGATCGTCTACAACGTCGAACGCCTCCGCGACGGCCGCTCGTTCACCACGCGCCGCATCGTGGCCGTCCAGCACGGCAAGGCGATCTTCACGATGTCCGCGTCGTTCCACGTCTTCGAGGAGGGCGTGGAGCACCAGGCCCTGACGATGCCGGCGGTGCCCGACCCGGAGACGCTGCCGACGTTCCAGGACAGGATGTACGAGCTGGTCGGCGACAACCCGGACCTGCGCGACTGGCTCTCGCGCCCCCGCCCGGTGGACGCCAGGTACGCCTCGCCGCTCACTTGGGAGGCGTACGCGAACCCGGAGCTGCGCAGCGCCCAGACCAACGTGTGGTTCCGCTATCACGCCGACCTGCCCGACGACCCGCTCCTGCACGTGGTGCTGGCCGCGTACGCCTCCGACTTCACGCTGGTCGACACGATACTGCTGGCACACGGCATGGCCTGGGGCGCCTCGAACGTCATGGGCGCGTCGCTGGACCACGCGATGTGGTTCCACCGCCCCTTCCGGGCCGACGACTGGCTGCTCTACGCTCAGGAATCCCCGTGGTCGGCGGGGGCCCGGGGGCTCGCCCGCGGGGAGATGTACACGGCGTCAGGTGAACTCGTGGTCTCGGTCGTCCAGGAAGCCATGATTCGCGTGATGAAGTAGACACGAAATCGCAGGTAGAAAATATGTTGCCCCTTCCCGGGTTCCCGGTTTAGGGTCATGGTCAAGCGAGTCGGACACTCCTGTTCCGACGATCCCAAGAGTGGAGGTGAGCCCCGGTGATCAGCATCAAGATGTCGGCCACGCAGTGGCGCGCCTCCGCATGCCGTGACCTGGTGAGACTCGTCGATGGTCCCGCCAAGCTGCGGCAGGAGAAGTCTGCCCGTAGCCAGACCGCCGCCTTCTATGCGCACGCCCACTCCGGTGCCGCTGCCGTGAAGCAAGGCGCTCCTGTCTACAACGCACGTATCGAACTGCCGACCAGCCAGCTCACCAAGGGTGGACTGTGCGGTCCGCCACCCTGGAGGGATGCTCCGGTCATAACCTGACCGGCAAGCAACCGCCTCCAGGCCGCGGATCCGCACACAGGATCCGCGGCCTTCTTGTTTGTCCGTGATCCCCGACCACCTACGAGGTGCCCGACCAAGATCAAAAAGATCGATCAAAAGGAGAAGCAGATGGGGGCGAAGACGATCATGGACCTGATCGACGAAGCCAAGATCCCCTGTCGTACCGACCCTGACCTGTGGTTCGCCGAGTCGCCGGAGGACGTCGAGTTCGCCAAGGCTCTCTGCGGCGGCTGCCCGATCCAGAAGGCCTGCCTGGCCCGCGCGCTCGAGCGCGAGGAGCCGTGGGGCGTCTGGGGTGGCGAGCTGATCCTCAGGGGAACGATCGTTCCCCGTAAGCGTCCGCGCGGGCGTCCCCGCAAGCACCCGGTCGCTGCCTGAACACCGGACCTACCACCAGAAAGCGAACAAACCAATGAGCGTTCATTCGACGAGGAGCCTTGCCGTGCCGGATCTGATCCATGACTTGGTAAATGACCGAATACAAACCCTCCACCGCGAGGCGGCCGAACAGCGCCTCATCCTGCGCGTCAGTCGCGTGCAGCGGGCGCGGCGCGAGGTCAAGCGGGCGAACGACCGCCTTCGCAGGGCCTTGAGCCGCCAGATCTGACCCCGGAGATCCTGCCGCCGGCGCAGGATCTCCGGTTCGGGTCCCTCCTGAGAGCCGGGGGGGGGGCCGCCCCCCGCGCGGATGATTGTGGGGCGCCGCCCCCCCCCCCCCGGCCCCACCACCCCCCACCCCCCCCCCGCCCCCCCGCGCCCCCGCCCCCAACCCACGCCCCCCCAAACCACCCCCCAACGACG
>NZ_JBFANM010000112.1:0-31933 GCF_040674815.1 Nonomuraea sp. NPDC049709 | reverse complement strand
GGTGGGCCCAGCGGTGGGCCCAGCGGTGGGCCCTGTGGTGGGCCCAGTGGTGGGCGCAGTGGTGGGCGCAGCAGCCGGCCCAGCGGCACGCCCGTCGTCGACCCGCGCCACACCATCGCGGGCAGCGCCTGCCGCGACGGCTTCTACCTGGCCGCCTCCGGCGACGACGCGTTCGTAAGCAGCGCGCTGAAGGACGTCCGCGCCCGCGCCCTCTGATCCCGCCGCGCCCCTCTGGCCCCGCCGCGCCCTCCGAACCCCGCGCCCCGTGACCGCCCGCGCGTTGCGCAATCCTTGCGCAACCGAGGCCGCGCGCCGTCGTGACCTCGGCGCAATGCCGTCCGGCACTCGCGCACCGCGTATTTCTACCTGTCTCCGCCTCATGCCCCGCTGCCCTACTGGGTCCCATTCCAGAAAGGCGGATGGAACCATGCGCAAGATCATCACGATCCTCGGGCTGACCCTGGCCCTGGCGTCGGTACAGGTGGCGCTCTCGTTGCCGTCCCACGCGGACACGCTGGTCAGCTCGACGGCCGGCAACCTCGGCGTCTCGGCGGCGGCGGGCAAGGCGAACAACATCACGATCACCACGAACGCCGTGGGACAGGTGTTCGTCAGCGACACGGCCGACGTGGTCCGCCCGAGCGGCGGCGGCTGCGTGTCCCTCACCCCGAACTCGGTGCGGTGCGACGGCATCTTCCTCGTCCGGGTCTTCGCCGGCGACCTCGACGACCAGGTCACCAACAACTCCGCCGTCAGCACCCACCAGCACGGCGACGCGGGCGACGACCTGCTGACCGGCGGGAGCGGGACCGACCAGTTCTTCCCCGGCGCGGGCAACGATCGGGTGGCCGGCAACGGCGGCGACGACCGCCTGCAGGCCGACCTCCCGGTCGACGGCGCCGAGGACTTCGCCGGCGGGCCGGGCGTGGACACCGCCGTCTACGTCACCCGGACGGCCGCGCTGACCATCACGCTCGACGGGGTGGCCGACGACGGCTCCGCCGGCGAGGGGGACAACCTGCGGACCGACGTGGAGAACGTGTTCGCCGGCTCGGGCTCCGACAACCTCACGGGGAACGGCTCGGGCAACGAGTTCCGGGCGGGCGGCGGCTCCGACGTCGTACGCGGCCTGGGCGGCGACGACGTGCTGAGCGCGACGGACGGGGTGGCGGGCAACGACAGGCTGGACGGGGCCGCGGGCACCGACCGGTGCCTGTCCGACGCGGGCGACACCGAGACGGCCTGCGAGCTCAACTGACCACGCCTCGGGCCCGCCGTCAGCGGCGGCGCCCGGCAGCCGTGGTCACGACTCGGGCCGGCCGTCCGCGCCGGCGTCCAGCAGCCGCCGCCCGAGGACGCTCGCGGCCTGGCGCAGCTCGGGGCAGCGCACGATCCGGTACGGGGCCGGGATCGCCACGAGCTGCCCGGCGTACCACGCCGGGTTGCTGGTGCTGCCGACCAGGCGGCTGGTGCCGGGGCCGAGCGGTTCGACCCGCCCCAGGGCACGGGGCAGGTGGTCCGCCACGACGCCGGCGGGGGCGTCGATGACGACCTCGGCGTCGTACTCCCAGCCGACGGCGAGATGCTCCTCCAGCTCGGCGACCGGGTCGAGGCCGGCCGGCGGGCTGAAGGGGACGTCGAGCATCTCCACGCCCCGGACCCGGTCGATCCGGTAGGCCCGCCGGGCGCCGGCGGTGTGCGACCGGCACAGCAGGTACCACCGCCCGTGGCGTACGACGACCGCCCACGGGTCGACCTCCACGACCCGCTCCCGCCCGGCCTCGGAGCGGTAGCCGAGCCGCACCCGCCGGTGGTTGGCGCAGGCCTGCACCAGAGCGGTCGTGGTCTCGGGGTCGGGCCGCGCGGCGCCGCGGTCGGGGGCGGGCGCGGTGGTCCGGCGGACGGCCTCGGCCTGGGCGGCCACCGACTCCGGCAGCGCGCGTACGATCTTGCCGAGCGCGCCGCCGACCGGGCCGGAGGGATCGCCGGCGTCGTGGTGGCCGTCGAGCACGGCCATGACCAGCCCGAGCGCCTCGGCGGCGGTGAACATCAGGGGCGGCAGCCGCAGCCCGCGCCCGAGGCGATAGCCGCCGTAGGGGCCCCGGGTCGACTCGATCGGGATGCCGGCCTCGCGCAGGATCTCGACGTAACGCCGCGCGGCCCGCTCCGAGACGCCGAGTTTGGCGGCGAGCCGGTCCGCGGTGATGCCCGGGCCGGCCTGGACCAGCTCGAGGGCCAGCAGCGCCCGGGCCGTGGGACTCAGGTCGGGCAGCACGACATCACCGCATTCCGGAAGCAGAACGTCCGGAACGGACCCTAACATGCAGCCATGATTCACCCATCCTCGACGGTGGAGCCGATCCAGCCCGGCCGGTTGACCATCGTCCCCGCCAACGAGGCGCCATGGGAGGACCTCGCCGCGATCTTCGACGCCGGGGAGGCGAAACGGTGCCGGTGCCAGCGGTTCAAGGTCGTCGGCTGGATCTGGCGCGACTCCACGCTGGAGGAACGTACCGCGATGCTCCGGGCCCAGACCGCCTGCGGCGACCCGGACGCCCCGTCCACCAGCGGGCTGGTGGCCTACGTCGACGGCGAGCCGGCCGGGTGGGTCGCGGTCGAGCCGCGGACGGCGTACCCCAAGCTGCGCACCTCCCGTGTCCCGTGGACCGGCCGCCAGGAGGACAAGAACGACGGCGACGTCTGGGCGGTGACCTGCTTCGTGATCCGGAAGGCCCACCGCGGTCGCGGCCTGACCTACCTCCTCGCCCGGGCCACGATCGGCTTCGCCCGCGAACGCGGCGCCCGGGCGCTGGAGGCCTATGCGATGATCACCGAGCCGGGCAAGGAGATCATCTGGGGCGAGTTGCACGTGGGCGCCCGGCAGGTCTTCGAGGAAGCCGGGTTCACGGAGGTCAGCCGCCCCACCGCCCGGCGGGTGGTCATGCGGATCGACTTCGGGTGAGGCCCTGCCGGGGCGGGCGGAGTGCCGGCGCCCGCCCCGGGGCCGTTACCGGTAGGTGATGTCGGACGCCGAGTACAGGCAGTGCACGCCGTCGGGGCCGGAGCCGAGCTTCTCCGGCTCGCCGCCCTTGGGCACGCCCTTGTACCTCTCGCAGATGGTGGCGCTGCCGTACACGGTGATCCGGCTGAAGCGCGCGGTGTCGCCCCAGTTGGAGTTGATCCCGGCCAGCACGCTGGTGGAGCGGGCGGTGACGCCGTCCATCACCACGTGGCGCTGGTAGGAGGTGGAGCAGTTGCCGCAGGCCCGGTACAGCTTGCCGGAGCTGTGCACCTGGAAGTTCTTGATGGTCAGCGTGCCGGCCCCGTTGTGCTGGAAGACCTTGTCCGAGCCGGACCTGGCGCCGCCGCCGTCCACCAGGTACGTGGCCGACGAGCTGGAGCTCTTGAACGTGGCGGCGTCCTCGCCGACGTCGTTCCACCAGACGTTGCGGATGGTGCAGGAGCCCTCGCAGTGGATGCCGTCGCCGGCCGGCGCGTCGAGGATGACGTTCTGGATCGTCCCGCCGTTCGGCACCACGAACATCGGGTCCTGGCTCTCGCTCTGGCCGCCGTCGCCGATGCCGTAGTAGCGCTTCATGCCGCCGTCGAAGAACGAGCCGAGGTTCCGCGTGCTCGTGGTGTGCACGCTGCCTGTGTCCGACGGCCACGGGCCACTGCCGTTACCGCCGCCGCTGGTGGGGGTCACGGTCGGGGTGGGGGTCGGGTCGGGGCCGGGGGTGCCGCCGCCCGCGGGCCGCAGCGTCCACTGCTTGGTGGCCGCCGAGTCGCAGGAGTTCTGCTGGAGCAGGGCGTTGGCCGTGGTGGAGTTGTCCTTGACGTTGAGGCACTTGCCGCCGTTGGCGTTGACCACCCGGTAGTTCGAGCCGGAGGCGGTGAGCTGCCAGCTCTGCGAGGCGGCCGAGGTGCACGACTCCTGCTGGACCGCCTTGCCGGCGCTGGTCGAGGCGTCCCGTACGCCGGCGCACTTGCCGCTGTGCTGGGCCTTGACCTGGTAGGCGCTGCCCGCGGCCGTCAGCGTGAAGACCTGTCCGGCCGAGCCGGCGCAGGCGGCCTGAACGAGCTGGACACCGTCTCCGGTGCTCTGCCCGGGTACGGTCGCGCACAGGCCGCTGCCGGCGTTGACCAGCGTGTAGTTGCCGTTGGATGGAGCGGCCGAGGCGGGTGTGGTGGCCAGCGCCGCCAGCCCGCCGGTCAGCAGCAGGCCGGCGGCCGTCGCGATCGCCAGCCTGATGCCGGGACTTGTTCTTCTGCGCACGTCAGCTCCGTTCGACGAGGATCGGTAAGCGCTTTCCCGGGAAGGCAGCTGAAGTGAAGCACAGGGGGACCGGCGGCGGAAGGCGTTGCCGCCGGGCGCGCGCCGCCGGATCGGCATCCGGCCAGGTCGGCCCGCATGTGCGGAGACGGCTGGAGTTGCAGGCAGGCGGTGAAAGTTTCATCGGCGGGAGACGAGCCGCCCTCTCCGAAGCGGAGAATCTCTGATCCGGAGGACTAGATTGGAAAGGTGGCCGACAAACACCCCGAGACTGTCTTCCGCGAGTTCCTGGTCGCGGTCCTGCTGCACAACGAGGCGGTCGCCGACCGGCTCGGCCTGCAACCGGTCGACGTCGCCGCCGCCATCCTGCTGGAGACGCGGGGGCCGCTCGCCGTGGGGGCGATCTCCGAGGAGCTCGGGCTGCCGTCCGCCTCGACGACCAGGCTGATCGACCGGCTGGAGAGGGTGGGCTACGTGCGCCGGGTGCGCGGCGAGCGCGACCGGCGCTCGGTCACCGTGGAACTGGTCGAGGGCGGCCTCGACGACTACGACGCCGCCTGCGAGTCGTCCCGGCGGCACCTGGACGAGATCAGCGCGCACTACGCGCCGGAGCAGGTGCCGCTGCTGCTGGACATGTTCGCCCGCGTCGCCGGGGCCTACCGATCGGCCACCAGGGAGCTGCGGGGAGGGGCTCACGGGACCAGCAGGCCCCAGTAGAACGCCCACGGGACGAACGCTACCCCGGCGGCGAGCAGGAGCCCGAGCCGTACGCGTTCCCCGCGCTCGGCCACCCGCCGCCACCGCGCCGCGGTCAGCACGGTCGCCACGACGGCCACGACCGCGAGCCCTTGGAGCACCAGCCAGACCACCGGCCGGTCGCCCAGCAGCGGCCCGGGGACGGACAGCTTCCCACCGGTCATGATCACGTAGAACAGGTACCCGAACCCGCCGGCGAGCGCGGCGAGACCGGCGGCGCTGACGAGCCGGGCCGCCTTGACCACGGGCGGGCCTTCCCTTCGCCGCACCCGCCGCACCAGGGCCACCACCGGATAGCCGACGAACCCGGCCAGGATCAGCGCCAGGACCGCGAGCTGCGCCGCCGCCGACTCCCACCACGACACCGGCGGCACGTCCACGGTGTCACTGGCCTGGACCGGCGTGGGCCCGGAAATCTTGGCCACGGGCGCCCGGCCGGAGGTCGCCTCGCCCACCCAGCTGCCCACGAGCTCCGCGTAGCCGGGGGCCAGGTCGGGCAGCCGCGTCACCCCGCCGTCGGGGGTGCGGTGCGCGGCGTGGTCGGCGTCGGCGAAGAACTGGAACGTGTACTGCCGGTTCCCCCCGGACTCAAGGGCCTGCGCGAAGATCGGCGGGCTCTCCCTGGGCGGGGTAAGCAGGTCGTTGACGCCCCAGATCGCCAGCACGGGCTGGCGCACGCCCGCGATGATCGGCCGCGGGTCGAAGTTCGGCTCGGGGAACATCCCCCCGTCGGCGATCACCCGGTACAGGTTGGGCTCCGCCCGGTCGACGAGCGAGCCGCCCACGCCGGCCTTGCGCAGCCCCGCCGCCACCGCCCAGGTCTGCTGCCGCAGCGGTGGCAGCGCGTTGGCGCCCACGATGATCATGAACGCGATGTCCGCCGAGCGGGACGCCGCGATCGGCGCCACCCAGCCGCCCTCGCTGAGCCCCCAGATGCCGATCTTGGCCGGGTCCACCCCCGGCTGCTGCCGGAGCGTCCGGATCGCGCCCAGCGCGTCTTCGGCGAGGCTCGCGTACGACCTCTTGAACAGCGAGTAGCCCTCCGAGCGCTTGTCGTAGATCAGCACGGAGAGCCCCTCGCGAGCGAAGGCGACGGCCTCCCCCATCAGCTTCTCCCGTGGCGTCCCGGTACCGGCTCCGTGCACGAGCACCATCCCGGGGCGCCCGCCCGTCGCGGACGCCGGGCTGATCACGCTGCCGTGCAGTTCGAGCCCGCCGCCGCCGCGGAAGCTCACCTCGGTCGCCGTGAGCCCTTCGGGAAGCGGGACGCTTCGAGTGGTCGCGGCAGCACTTAAGGGCGTGAGCGCCGACAGCACGGCGATCAGGCCCGCGAGAATCATCATTCGCATGCTGCCGACACTAGTCTGCAGAGAACTCTCGGCAAAGGCTTGTCTGCAGATATCGTTCTGGAGGACTAGCCTGCTCCTCATGAAGGACGACGAGCCGTTCCTGCTGAACGACCCCGACAGGCTCAAGGCCCTGGCCCACCCCATGCGCCGCCGCATGCTCACCCACCTCAACCTGCACGGCCCGGCCACCTCCACCACCCTCGGCGAGTTGCTCGGGGCGAAGACCGGCACCACCAGCTACCACCTGCGCCAGCTGGAGAAGTACGGCTTCATCGAGGAGATCCCCGAGCGCTCCACGGGCCGCGAGCGCTGGTGGCGGCGGGCCACACTCCCCCGTGACATGCGGCTGCCCACCCCGGACGAGCTGGCGCCGGAGGACCGGCCGGCCCTGGAGGAGTTCCACCGGATCGGGTACGAGGAGGACCGGGTCCTGTTCGAGCGCTTCCCGGCCGCCTTCCGCGCCGACCCGGCGTGGGCGAGAGGGTCCAGGGGGCTCGCCCGCATGACCAAGGAGGAGCTGAACGAGTTCTACGAGGCGTACATCGCCCTGCTCATGAAGTACGGCCACCCCGCCGACGACGCCCCGCCCGGCTCACGCCCGGTCTACGTCCGGATGTTCACGCTTCCCGCCGACGAGGACTGACGGCCGCCCGCGCGTGCGGGCCGGCCGGCGGGCTCGTCGGCGTAGGTCGACCGGCGGGGCGGCGGACACGGTGTCGCGGAAGAGGCCGCCTAGGGTCGTCTCGGCGTCGCCTCGGCGTTCAGGCGAGGACGCCGGGTGGCCTGCGGGCCAGCCGGCGGCCGACGAGCTGCATCGGCCGCTCCAGGAACCGGTGGCTCAGCCAGCTCGCCGGCAGGAGCAGGGCGAGGAAGAGGACGCCGACGCCGATCTGCAGGGGCGGCGGCGACCAGCGCATCTCCCCCGCCACCTGCATGATCACCAGCAGGATCGGCAGGTGCACCAGGTAGAGGGAGTAGCTGATGGCGCCGAGCCAGGCGAGGAGGGCGGGCACCCGCCGGGCCCGCCAGGCCATGGCGGCGGCGAAGGTGACGGCCGCGAGCAGGATGGTGAGGCTCCACACGTCCGGCCGCACCCACCACCAGCCGGCGTTGGCCGCCCAGAGCGGCGTCGCGGCCACCAGCGAGGCGGCGACGGCCACCGGCCAGAGCGGCCCCTCGCCGCGCTCCCATCGGCGGATCGCCGTGCCGGCGAACATGACGGCCAGGATCGCCGCCCCGAACCAGGGGACGCGGCTGCCCAGCAGCACCAGGACCAGCGCCATCACGCCCAGCGCGCCGGCCGCCGCCGTACGCCCCCGGCCGGAGACCACGCAGGCCAGCCCGACGACGAACGCCCCGGCCGACAACCAGGCCAGCCACCCGCCCGTCAGCGGCGCCCCGGTCAGCGCCAGCCCGGCGACGGAGCCGAGCACCGCGAACACGACCGGCAGCACGCCGCGGCGGTCGCGCACCCCGGCCACGAACAGCGCGGCGGCCAGCAGGTAGAAGACCATCTCGTACGACAGCGTCCACATGGTGTTCAGCACCCCGGCCGCACCGACCGCGTCCATCATCATCGTCACGTGGGCGGCCACGGACGACGGGTCCCTGGCCACCTCCGGCCGGATCGGGATCCACCAGGACAGCGCGAGGACCAGGGCGATGACCGCGAGGTAGAGCGGGTAGAGGCGGAAGAGCCGGCCGATCCAGAAGGCCCGCAGGTCGCCGTGGCGTTCCAGGGAGGTCGGGATGATGTACCCGCTGACCAGGAAGAACACCAGCACGCCGTAGATGCCGAGGTTGATCGCGGTGGGCCGCAGCCAGGGCATGGCCCAGGTCGTCAGGTGCTCGCCCACGACGGCGAGGGCGCCGACGCCGCGTAACGCGTCCAGCCACGCGAGCCTGGACGGTTCCGGCTGCGCGACTTGGGGGGTTTTCAGCGGGGCAGTCGGCATATGCCACAACGTATCGGAGTAGGGCCCGCCACGGATCACCTGCTCCACGGCCTGCCCCTCCGCCTCCGGGGAGGCGGGCTCTTGACACGGCACCGCTGATTTGAAAACTTCCTTTACAGATCGGGGGTTGACAACGCTGTCATGATTTCTCGTGAAAGGTGCCCCCCGGATGAAGCACCCTCCCCGGCGCCCCCTCCTCATGGCGCTCTTGTCCGCCGCACTCACCCTCCTCCTCGCCGCCCCCGCGACCGCGGCCCTGACCTCGGGGACCGGCCCGGACCCCATCCCCAATCCCGGCCCGTCGGGCACTCCGGCCCCCGGCCCGTCCTACAGCCCGCCGCCCGACCCCGGAGCGGCCGAGCCGCCGGCGCCCGCGGCTGATGTGCAACGAGCGGCGCGGGACGGGCAGGCGCTGGCCAGGGATGAGGGCGCGGCCTTCGCCTCCTCCTTCGAGCCGGGCGACCCGCAGCCGACCTGGGTCAACACGGCCGAGCGAGCCTCCAACACCACCGGGACGCTGCCCGGCGGCATCGAGGGCAGCATCGCGGACCGGATCGTCCAGGTGGGCGCCAGCGGCGAGTACGCGGCCTCGGGCGAGGTGAAGGAGAACCTGGCCGACACCGACGTGAACACCAAGTGGCTGGTGTTCACCGCCACGGGCTGGGCCCAGTACACCCTGTCCGAACCCGTGGCGGTCGTGCACTACGCGCTGACCTCCGCCAACGACGCGCCCGAGCGCGACCCGCGCGACTGGCAGCTCCAGGGCTCGCCGGACGGGCAGAGCTGGACCACGCTGGACACCCGCACGGACGAGACGTTCACGGCCCGCCTGCAGCGCAAGGAGTACCGCTTCGCCGGCACCACCGCCTACGCCCACTACCGGCTGAACGTCACCCGGATCGGCGGCGGCTCGACCCTGCAGCTGGCCGAGTGGGAGCTGTCCGACGGCCGGACCGGTCCCAGGCCGCCCAGCGACATGCGCAGCCAGGTGGGCACGGGGCCGACCGGCGGGTTCGTCTCCAAGCCGCGGGCCGGCTTCTCCGGGCTGCGGGCCTTCCAGTACGCCGGCAGCACCACCTCGGCGGACGGCGGTCACTCCACCAACAAGGTGTTCGAGGTGGACATCCCGGTCACGTCCACGACCGAGCTGTCGTACGTGGTCTTCCCCGAGTTCACCGCGGCCGACCTGCGCTACCCCAGCACGTACGTCGCGGTGGACCTGGCCTTCCGCGACGGCACCTACCTCAGCGACCTGCGGGCCGTCGACCAGCACGGCGTCCGGCTGGCGCCGCGCGAGCAGGGCGCGTCCAAGACCCTGTACGCCGACCAGTGGAACCACAAGCTGGCCCGGATCGGGGAGGTGGCCAGAGGCAAGCGGATCAGCCGCGTCCTGGTGGCCTACGACTTCCCTGGCGGGGCGGCCGGGTTCCGGGGCTGGGTGGACGACATCAGGATCGTCTCGGAGCGGAAGCGGCAGCCGTACGAGGGACGCGACGACCGGCGGGCCGGGCCCTCGCAGTATGCGGTGACCACCCGGGGGACGCACTCCACGGGCGGGTTCTCGCGGGGCAACAACTTCCCGGCCACCGCGGTGCCGCACGGGTTCAACTTCTGGACGCCGATGACCGACGCCGGCTCGATCAGCTGGCTCTACGAGTACCACCGGGCCAACAACGCGGCCAACCTGCCGGAGATCCAGGCCTTCACCGCCAGTCACGAGCCGAGCCCGTGGATGGGCGACCGGCAGACGTTCCAGTTCATGCCCTCGGCGGCCGAGGGGGTGCCCGACCCATCGCGTACCGCCCGGGCGCTGGCCTTCCGCCACGAGCGGGAGGTGGCCAGGCCGCACCTGTACGCGGTCACGTTCGACAGCGGGCTCAAGACCGAGATCGCGCCGACCGACCACGCGGCGATGGCCCGCTTCACCTTCCCCGGCTCCTCGGCCAAGCTGATCTTCGACAACGTCGACAACAACGGCGGCCTGACCCTGGACGTCTCGGGCGGCGTCGTGACCGGCCACTCCGACGTGCGCAGCGACCTGTCCACCGGGGCCACCCGGATGTTCTACTACGCCGTCTTCGACCGCCCGGTCACCGGCGGCGGCAAGCTGACCGGGCAGGGCCGGGACAACGTGCTCGGCTACCTGGCCTTCGACGCCGGCCAGGCGCGCACGGTCACCATGCGCATCGCGTCCTCGCTGATCAGCGTGGAGCAGGCCAGGCGGAACCTGGAGCTGGAGCTCGCCGCCTCGGACACGCTGGAGACGGTCAGCGAGCGGGCGCGGCGGGCGTGGGACGCCAAGCTGGGCATCATCGAGGTCGAGGGCGCGAGCCGGGACCAGCTCGTCACGCTGTACTCCAACCTCTACCGGCTGTTCCTGTATCCCAACTCCGGCTTCGAGAACACCGGCACGGCGGACGCGCCGGTGTACCGGCACGCCGTGCAGTCGGCCACGAGCACCGTGCCGGCCCCGCGGGTGGCGGACGGGAAGGTGTACGTCAACAACGGGTTCTGGGACACCTACCGCACGACGTGGCCGGCGTACGCGCTGCTCACGCCGGGTACGGCCGGGGAGATGGTGGACGGGTTCGTCCAGCAGTACGAGGACGGCGGCTGGATCGCGCGGTGGTCCTCGCCGGGCTACGCCGATCTGATGGTCGGCACCAGCTCCGACGTGGCCTTCGCCGACGCGTACCTGAAGGGGGTGACGGGTTTCGACGCCGCGACCGCGTACCAGGCGGCGGTCAGGAACGCCACCGTGGCCCCGCCGACCCGCCATGTCGGGCGCAAGGGCCTGGCCACCTCCGCCTTCCTCGGGTACACCGCCGTCCAGTCCACGGGCGAGGCCATGTCGTGGGCCATGGACGGCTACATCAACGACTTCGGGATCGCGAACATGGCCAAGGCGCTGGCCGAGCGCTCCACCGGGGCGCAGCGGGCCCGCTACCTGGAGGAGTACGAATATTTCCGGAACCGGGCCCAGAACTACGTGCACCTGTTCGACCCGGCCGTGCGCTTCTTCCAGGGCAGGAACGCCGACGGCTCCTTCCGCCGCAAGCCGGGCGCCTACGACCCGCGGGCCTGGGGCTTCGACTACACCGAGACCAACGGCTGGAACATGGCCTTCCACGTCCCGCAGGACGGCCGCGGCCTGGCCAACCTGTACGGCGGCGCGGACCAGCTGGCGGCCAAGCTGGACGCGTTCTTCGCCGAGCCGGAGACGGCGCTGTTCCCCGGCTCGTACAGCGGGATCATCCACGAGATGCGCGAGGCCCGGGACGTGCGGATGGGCCAGTACGGGCACAGCAACCAGCCCTCCCACCACATCCCCTACATGTACGACTACGCCGGGCAGCCGTGGAAGACCCAGGCCAAGGTGCGCGAGGCGCTCTCGCGGCTGTACCTGGGCAGCGAGATCGGCCAGGGCTACCCGGGCGACGAGGACAACGGGGAGATGTCGGCCTGGCAGGTCTTCGGCGCGCTGGGCTTCTACCCGCTGCAGATGGGCAGCCCGTACTACGCCATCGGCTCGCCGCTGTTCAAGAAGGCCACGGTGCACCTGGAGGGCGGCCGGAAGCTGGTGGTCAAGGCGCCGGGCAACAGCGCGCGCGACGTCTACGTGCAGGGGCTGAAGGTCAACGGCAGGTCGTACGACCGGACGTACCTGCCGCACGACCTGATCGCCAAGGGCGGCGAGCTGGTGTTCGAGATGGGGCCGAAGCCGTCCCGCTGGGGCACCGGCAGGAACGCGGCGCCGCCCTCGATCACCGGTGACGACCGCGTGCCCGCGCCGCTGCGCGACGCCACGGGGCCGGGCCGCGGCACGGCGTCGGCGGCCGGCGGCGCCGACGTGAGCGCGCTGTTCGACGACAACTCGGCCACCCGGGCGACGCTGCCCGAGTGGGTCCGGTACTCCTTCGACGGCGACCGCCAGGCGCGCTTCTACACGCTCACCTCCGCAGCCGGCCAGCCGGCCGAGGACCCGACCGGCTGGGTCCTGGAGGGCTCCGCCGACGGCGTCTCGTGGAAGGTGCTCGACGAGCGGTCCGGCGAGAGCTTCGCGTGGCGGCAGCAGACGCGGCCGTTCAAGATCGCCAAGCCGGGTGCGTACGCCCACTACCGGATCACGTTCACCGGCGGGACGTCGCTCGCGGAGGCCGAACTGCTGGCCTCCGCGCCGCCCGAGACCTCACCGCTGGTCGTCGAGGCCGCCGGGGTCCTGGCCACGCCGGGCGCGACCGTGACGCTGCCGGTGACCGTGTCCAACCACGCCACCCGGCCCGCCACGGGGCGGCTGACCGCGACCGCGCCGGAGGGCTGGACCGTCCAGCCGGCGGCCGCGGACTTCGGGCCCGTCGCGCCGGGCGCGTCCCGGACCCTGTCCTTCCAGGTGACGGCGACGGCGACGGCGGATCCCGGCAGCCGTCCGGTACGGCTCGCCGCGACCTCCGACCAGGGGGCGGCCGCGGAGCAGGTGATGGTCACGGTGATCGGCGACACCGTGGAGTTCACGCCCGGCACCCCGGCCGAGGAGCCCTGGCTGCTGGAGGAGGACGGGTCGCAGCTCGACGGCGAGGTGTACGACGGCCGCGCCCGGTTCACCGACGGCGACAGCCACGCCACCTACCGGTTCGAGCTGCCCGACGGGGTGACCGGGGGCACGCTGACGCTGGAGCTCGGCAACCAGTTCCTGGTGCAGGTCTCGGCCGACAACCAGAGCTGGCGGACGGTGCTGCAGGAGAGCGCGAACGTGCGCGACCTGTCCAACCGGGCGCCGCGCGCGCTCGACGTCAACGAGCTGCGCGGTGGGTCCCGCACGTTCTACGTGCGCATCGGGGACAGCCGGCCGCAGGACGGCTGGGGGTCCTGGCTCGCCAGGGTCCGGCTGGACCTGACGCGTACGGCCGGCTAGCCGGGATCACCGGGCCCGGGGACTTCCGTCCCCGGGCCCTTTTCTTGTTCGGCCGGGACTTGCAGTTCGGGTGACGAACTAATATTGTTCGTATCCCGAACGAGATTTATGGATTTCTCAGGAGTGAGCCATCATGGGCCGGAAAGTTGTGATCATCGGCGGCGGGTACGGCGGCGCCAGTGCCGCCAAGGCGCTGGACCAGGACGCCGACGTCGTCCTCGTCGAGCCGAAGGACGCCTTCGTCCAGAACGCGGTGTCGCTGCGCGCGCTGGTGCGGCCGGAGTGGGCCGACAACCTGTTCATCCCCTATGACCGGTTGCTGCAACGGGGCCGGGTCCTCAGGGAGCGGGCGATCTCGGTCGACGCCGGCGGCGTGCTCCTGGGCTCCGGCGAGCGGCTCGACGCCGACTACCTGGTGCTGGCGACCGGCTCCGGCTACCCCTTCCCGTTCAAGTTCGACACCGACCGGTCAGGGCAGGCGCGCGAGCGGCTGCTGACCCTGCACGCCGGGCTCGCGGCCGCCACCCGCGTCCTGATCACCGGCGCGGGGCCGGTCGGGCTGGAGCTGGCCGGGGAGATCAAGGCGGTGTGGCCGGACAAGCACGTCACCGTCGTCGACCCGGCCCCCGAGCTCCTCCCCCGCTTCGCCCCGCAACTGCGCGAAGACC
Source organism: Nonomuraea sp. NPDC049709 (assembly GCF_040674815.1). Lineage (NCBI taxonomy): Bacteria > Bacillati > Actinomycetota > Actinomycetes > Streptosporangiales > Streptosporangiaceae > Nonomuraea > Nonomuraea sp. NPDC049709. The sequence continues at coordinate 18,020 of NZ_JBFANM010000112.1, read as the reverse complement.
TGCGCCGGCAGCTCGACGCGCTCGGGGTGGACCTGCGGCTGGGAACGGCCCTGGGCGCGCAGCCCCCGGTCGAGCCCGGCAGAGCCGAGCCGTTCACCGTACCCCTCACCGGGCCCCTCACCGGGCCGTCCACCAGGCCCTCCACCGGGCGCATCACCGGGCCGTCCACCGGGCCGTCCACCGGCGAGGAGATCTCCGCCGACATCTGGTTCCGCGCCCACGGCGTCACCGTCCACACCGGCTACCTCGGCGCGGACCTGGTCACCGCCCGCACACCGGAGGGCTTGGTCCGCGTGGGCGACCGGCTGAACGTCCACGGCTTCGACCACGTCTACGCGATCGGCGACATCACCGACCTGCCCGAGGCGAAGATGGCGGGCAACGCGATGAGCCACGCGGAGGTGGTCGCCGCCAACATCCTCGCCCAGGTCCGGAACGAGCAGCCCACCAGCGTCTACCGGCCGTCCGAGGTGCCCTTCGTACTGCTCCCGCTCGGCCCCGAGGGCGGCGTCGGCCAGCTGCCCTCCCCCGACGGACCGATCGTCCTGTCGGGAGAGACGGTCTCCGAGTACAAGGGCGCCGACCTGTTCACCGGCCGCTTCGCCGAGCTGTTCGGCACCGACACCCGCCGACCGGAGGCCGCCTGACGTGACCCGGAAGCGACCCGGCCGCGAAGCTCCGCGGCCGGCTGACCGCGAGTCCGGCCCGCGGCGGCCAGACCGAGCAACGGGCCGGTTGGCGGGCCGGACCGAGAATCCGGCCTGGCGACGCGCCCGACCCGGCATCCGGCCTGGCGACGGACGTGCCCGGAAATCCAGCCCAGCCCAGGCCCCCGTCAACGGCCGGGGCCGGGGCCGGAGGCGGGACCGGAGGCGGAGGGCGTCCCGTCCCGCTCCAGAAAGATCATCGGCACGTTGTTGTCGTTGACCACCCGGCCGAGCAGGTCGGCGAGCTGGTCACTCTCGCCGCCGTCGAGCCCCGCCGGAAGCTCCGCGATCCGCTTGCAGGTGGCGGTGTAGAACGTCTCGGCCAGCTCGCCGCCCCGCTTGGTGAGCGCGACGCGGACCGCGCGCCGGTCCTTCGGATCGGACTCGCGGCGCACCAGGCCGCGCTGGGCGGTCCTGTCCACCAGCTCGGTGAGGCTGGACTTGGCCAGCCGCAACATCGAGCCGAGGGCGCTCATCCCGTACGGCTGCGCCATCAGCACGCAGAGCAGCTGCCCCTGCTGAGAGGTCAGCCCGTATTCGCGGGCCGACTCGGCGTAGACGGCGTTCACCAGAAAGGCCGACCGGACCAGCGCGGCCACGACCCCCAGATTTTCCTCAGCCTTACCCACTCGGTTAGGCTATCACATATTGTTCGCAATACGAACTAATGGAGGAGTACCTATGACGGCGTTGTTCGGCGTCGGGATCTCAACCGCTGTCAGCACCGCACGGGAGACCCTGCGGCACGCGGCCCAGGCCGATCGGGACGGGCTGGACCTGTTCACCGTATCCGATCACCCCTATTTCGCCGACCGCCTGGACGCCTACTCCCTGGTGGGCATGGCCCTGGGCGGCACCACGCGGATCGCGGGCCTGGTGAGCGTCACCAACCTGCCCAGCCGGCCCGCGCCGATGCTGGCCCGTACGATCACCTCGTTGTCCGCGCTGTCCAGGGGCCGGATCGTGCTGGGGGCGGGCGCGGGCGGGCTGTGGGAGGACATCGCCAGGCTGGGCGTGCCGAAGCTGGGGCCGGGCGCGGCGGTACGCGCGTTCGAGGAGGCCGTCACCCTCATCAGGGCACTGTGCGGCGGCGGGGACCGGGTCACCTTCGACGGCGAGTTCTACCAGGTCACCGACCTGGAGCCGGCACCCGTCCCGGCCCCGCCGGTGTGGACCGGCTCGGTCGGGCCGAAGTCGCTGGCCGCGACCGGCCGGGTGGCCGACGGCTGGATCCCCGGGCACGCCGCCGACTGGCTCAGTCCCCGCTACCGCACCTCGCGCCCCATCATCGACCGCGCGGCTCACGACGCCGGCCGGGACCCCGGGGACATCGCCACGATCTACAACCTGCCCGGCGTCATCACACCGCACCCGCTCGCCGAGACCCGCAACCGCGAGGGCCGCTGGATAGGCGGCTCCGCCGAGCAGTGGACCGAGGAACTCACCGGCGCCGTGCTCGACCACGGCGCCTCGGGCTTCGTCTACTTCCCGGACGACGACACCCCCACCGACCTGGCACTCGGCCGATGGGCCAACGAGATAGTCCCCGCCGTCAGAGAAGCCACCACCCCCGCCTCTGACCCCCGCCCCTGACCCCCGCCACAGACCCGGACCACCAACCCCGGACCACCAACCCCCGGACCACCGCCCCGGGCGATCGGGCCAGACCCACCAACCCCGGACCACCGGCCCGGGCCGTCAACCCCGCACCATCGACCCGGGTCGTCGCGCCGGACCCACCAATCCGGACTACCGGCCCGAACCGGACCGGACACCAGGACCGGACCGGGCGGCACCCCCGAGACGAGCGCGCCGTCGGAGGGCCGGCAGGACAGTGGCCCGGAAAACGGAGATGCCCGTCCAGAAGGGGATGCCGCGTGCAGGACGATCCGTGGGTGGCGACGAGCTGCCGGGTGACGAGCACGACGGCGAAGCGCTAGACGGCGAGCTGCCGGGTGACGAGCACGACGGCGAAGCGCTAGACGGCGAGCTGCCGGGTGACGAGCACGACGGCGAAGCACGACGGCGAAGCACCAGGCAGCGGGTTCACGGGGCACGACGGCGGAACCGCGGGCGGCGGGTTGGCGGGCGAGCGCGGCGCCGAGCCCGCGCGGGTGGCGTTCGTCCCGCTAACCTGGGCGGCCATGCGCAGGATCGCGATCGTCGGCTGCGGTGGCAGCGGTAAGACGACCCTCGGGCGCCGGCTCGCCGCCCACGTCGGCGCGCCCTTGACCCACCTGGACGCCCTCTACTACGACCCGGACTGGAACTCGCTGCCGCAGGAGGAGTTCGCCGCGATCCAGCAGCGGCTCGTCGCCGGACCGGTCTGGGTGATCGACGGGAACTACGCCTCCACCCTGCCCATCCGCCTGGCCCGCGCCGACACGGTGGTCTTCCTCGACCTCCCCCCGATCGTGTGCCTGTGGGGCGTGCTGAAGCGCCGCCTGCGCTACCGCGGCGGCCAGCACGCCGACGGCGTCCACGACCGCATCACCTGGGAATTCGTCCGTTACGTCCTGGGCTACCGCCGCCGGATGCGACCCAAGGTCCGCAGGCTCATCGCCGAGCACGCCGTCCACGCCCGGGTCGTCACGCTGACCAGCCGCCGAGCCACCCGCCGCTTCCAGGAGGCGCTGCCGATCACATGACGCTGCCGCGTCACATGACGCTGCCGATCACATGACGTGGATGTCCACCGACGGCCGCAGCCGGGCCGCCGACGCCAGCGCCTGGTGCACGGGGTGGTCGGCGAAGGCGCTCACGGCCTTGCGGTCGCCCGGGCCGGCCGCGGCGGGGAAGGCGATCTGCTCGTAGGCCGCCTGGAAGCGCGGCCCCCACCGGCGGGCCCCGAGCCGGGCCGTACGCGAGCAGTTGTCCACCATGTACGCCACATCCCGGGCATGCATGTACGGCAGCAGCGAGTCCACCGCCTCGATCACCGACTCGTTCACGATCTCCGACCACGGGTGCCCGCGCTCGGCGAACTCGTCCACCTGCGCCATCATGGTGCCGATGAACATCCCGGCGGTGAACGGCTCCACGGCCAGGTCCCGCCGCGCCCGCCGGGCCCGCACCGCGTCGCCGGCCGCCCACATCGGCGAGCCGCTGATCCCGCTCATCGGCCGCGACGCCAGTCGCCGCTCGGCGAGGATCACGCTGCGCAGCTCGGTCCCGTCGGCGACCTCGTCGTAGATCTCGGTGACCAGGTCCCGGGCCGGGCCGTGGGCGGCGGCGTAGGCCCGGTCGAAGGTCTCCCGCCCGGCGGCGTCCAGGTGCTCGCGGACGGCGCGCAGGCCGTGGCGGGAGATCGTGCGCGCGACAGGGCCGGTGATGTTCTCGCAGGAGCGCTCGTAGGCGGTGACGGGGTCGTCGCCGCCGAGCCGGTAGTGCCCGTACAGCGACTCGACCAGGCCGTGCACCGCGCCCAGCAGGATGGCCCGCTCCCCCACGATGTCCGACAGGTACTCGCTGTCGAGCGTCGTACGGAAGGTGTACGGCGCCCCGAGCGCCACCGACCAGCCCAGCGCCCGCTCGACGGCCCGCCCGTCCGGGTCGGCGTGCACGGCGAAGCTGCTGTTGATGCCCGCGCCGTTGACGTCGGCGCCCTGCAGATACAGGCGGCGCACCGAGTCGCCCATGCCCTTGGGGCAGACCGCGATGACGCCGTGCCCGTCGGGGAACGACCCGCTGCCGGCGCGCAGGTGGCCGAGCAGGAAGCCGTGCGACAGCCCGATGGTGGCGCCGGGACGCAGCGCGGCGAAGATCTCCCCGTGGTGGGCGGCCAGCGCGGCGTCGGCGATGAGCAGGATGACCAGGTCGCTGCCGGAGACGACGTCGAGCCAGTCGCCGAGGGAGCCGTCCTGCTCGGTGAAGCCCTGGGCCCGGGCGTCGGCGGCGGAGCGGGAGCCGGGGCGCAGGCCGACGGCGACGCGGATGCCGGTGCCGGCCAGGGAGTCGCGCAGGTTGCATGCCTGCGCCCGGCCCTGGGGCCCCCAGCCGATCACCCCGATCTGCCGTACGCCCTCGAACGCCGCCGGCAGCAGCGGGAACAGGTGCCGCCCGCCGCGCAGGATCGTCTCGGTGCCGCCGGGCACGTCCATAGTCTCCAGCGGGAACACCGCGGAGGTGAAGGAGTTGGAGGTCATGCCAGAAGTTGTAGGATCCGCCCCGGCCCCGCGACAAGCGCAACATGTGCAGCGGGCCGTTGCATCGGATGAAAGGCCCAGGTCATCGACGATCAACACGAGCTGCGCGTGTTCCTGCACCTGTCGCGGAGCCTGAACTTCGGCAGGACGAGCCTGGACTGCCACGTCAGCCCGGCGACGCTCACCCGGATGGTGCAGCGCCTGGAGGCGCGGCTGGGCCACCGGCTGTTCGACCGCGGCCCGCGCGGGGTGTCGCTGACCGCCGAGGGGCGGCGTTTCCGCGAGTACGCGATCTCCGCGCTGGATCTGTGGCACGCCTACCGGCAGGGCGACGCCGAGCCGGTGGAGCTGACCGGGCGGCTGGGGGTGTTCGCGACGGTGACGGCCTGCCAGGTCCTGCTGCCCGACCTGCTCGCGCCGTTCCGCGCGGCGCATCCGGCGATCGGGATCGACCTGAGTACGGGCGACGCCGCCGCCGCGCTGGCCCGCCTGGACGAGGGCGAGGTGGACGCCGCGGTCGCGGCCCTCCCGGCCCGCCTGCCCGAACCCCTGCTCAGCCGGACGGTCGCGACCACCGAGCTGGTCTTCGTCACGGCCCGCGACCACGCGGCGACAGGGCTCGGCGGGCCGTTCGTGCTGCCCCGCCGCGGCCTGGTGCGGGAGGCGGCCGACCGGTGGTTGCGCGCCCACGCCCCGTCCAGGCCCGGGATCGCGGCCGAACCGGAGGGGCACGAGGCGCTGCTCGCCCTGGTCGCGCTGGGGTACGGCACGGGCATCGTCCCGCGCATGGTGCTGCGGTCCAGCGTCGTACGCGACCGGCTGCGCGTCGTCCCCGCCGAGCCGGCGCCGGCGCCGCTGGCCATCGGCCTGTGCGTACGCCGGGCCGACCTGCGCCGCCCACTGGTGGCCGCCTTGTGGAGCCTGACCTGAAACCTGAGAAGCTGGGGGGATGGAGTACGTCGTGCAGGTCGAGATCGAGCCGGCCCTCGGGGCGCCTGAGCTGGACGCATTGCAGTGCCATGGCGCCGGGGCGCTGCTGTCGGACGGGCTCGACGGCGTCGAGCACCTCGACGGGCCGGACGGGATCGACATCGACCTGTACGGCTTCCGGGTGACCACGCATCCCAAGGGCGCCCTGCTCGGCGTGGTGGTGGAGACGTCGACGCTGGAGATCGCCGAGACCGGGGTCCGCCGGCTGATCGAGTCCGTCCTCGAACGCAGCGAGCTGCTCGCGAGCTGGCGCGTCCTGCGCAGCGAGGTGGATCTGAACGAGGAGGCCTTCCGCGCCGGGCTGAAGGCCGCCGACGCCGGGCCGGTCGAGCAGCCGGCGGCTCCCGACGAGGGCGAGCGGTCACGCCTGCGGTTCCGGCAGGAACGGCTGGCCGGGATGCGGGCGTCGCTGATCTCCGGCGCGGCGCGGATGCAGGCGTTCGGCCTCGAACACTTCGGCTACCGCCCGGACGGGCCGGATCGCGGGGTGGCGTCCAGGGAGAGCGCCACGCTGGCCGCCGGCGCGTTGATGGCCGCCACCGACATCCTCATCGACCACGTGCTGGACGATGCCGAGACGCTGGCGGCCGAGGAGTCCACCGTGGCCGACGACCCCGGCGTGATGGCCCTGCACGGCCTGCCGCCACAATACGCGCTGCGTTACGACGCCGCCTTCGCCCGCAAGTTCGCCGTCGCCACGGTCAGCGTCACCGGCCGCCTGGCCGACGACACCTGGCGGCACCCGGCCTGCGTCGCCGAGGAGCTCGCCCTGCGCCTGCTCATCGAGGAGGCCAAGGCCGTCCTCGAGCTGTACGAGCTCATGGACTCGGACGAGGCCGAGTCCATCTACGACTTCTTCACCGACCACGCCTTCGACGACGTCGACCACGAGATGCTCTACACCCCCGAGCTGGACGGGATCGACGAGCACCCGGAGGCGGCCTTCCTGCGCATCGCCCCGATGGGGTTCGCCTCCTGGTTCGTCCCCTTCGACCGGCAGCGACGGGTGCACCCCTACCTGGAGGAGCCGGAGAGCTCACCCTCCGCGAACGCCTCCTGAGGCGGCTGCGGGGCGCCCCCGCTACTCCGCCAGGACCTGGCGGAGAGTGACGGCGAAGGCGTCGGGGTCGCCCTTCATGCCGAACTCGCCTTCCATGAACCCGCCGTGGTGGCTGGGGAAGGTCACGGGCTTGGTGCCGAGCCGTTCGGCGACCGCCAGGCCGGAGCGGTGGGCCAGCTCGCCCTCCGACTCTGCCCCGACGCCGACGACGATGCGGGTGGCGGCCGCGCGCAGCGCCTCGAAGTCGTGCTCGTAGTGCGTGCAGGTCATGAGGTTCTGCCCGAACAGCGCGTCGTCGCGCGACCCGTCGTCGCCCGTCGGCATCCCCATCGTGGCCGGGTCAGGCACGGGCAGGTCCGCGAAGTTGGCCGGGATCTCGCCCCGCAGGCTGGTGATCGTGATGAACTTGCCCATCGCGGGCCCGAACCCGTCCCGCTCGTACGTCCGGCGGATGTCCACCACCGCGGCCAGCGCCGGCTCGCGGTCCGGCAGGGTCTGGACGGCCGGCGGCTCGTGCGCCACGAGTGTGCGCACCTGCTCCGGGTGCCGGGCCACCAGCGCCAGCCCGTTGACGGCGCCCCCGCTGCTGGCGAAGATGTCCACCGGCCCGCCGCCGAGCGCGTCGATCAGCCGGTGCAGGTCGTCGGCGTGCAGGTCGGGCGTCGACTCGGCGGCGCCGTCGGTCCGCGGGCTCCGCCCGATCCCGCGCGGGTCGTAGGTGACCACCGTACGGTCCTTGATACGCGCGACCAGGCCCGCGAAGCCGGTGGCGTCCATCGGGGATCCGATCAGGAGCAGGGTGGGGTGGGTGCTCGCCCCGGCCTCGTGCACGTCGTAGTGGAGGACGGCGCCGGGCACCTCGATGGTGTGGGTCATGGGTCATTCCTTCCTGGGTCTCGGAAGTGTAGACCTGCGGGGGCGGCGAAACTCATCGCCCGGCGGCGCCCTCTTTCAGAAGTACTGCCCGATGCGGAACTTCCGGACGGTGAGCGGGCCCGCAGCGCGGCTGATCAGCTTGACCTTCCTGAGGCCGGTCGCCTTGTCGATCGTCACCTTGACGCACTTCATGCGGACCTCGTGGTCCCCAGGGGGCGCGTAGCGCGAGATGATCACTCCCCGCCTGCCGAAGCCCCGCCCGGAGAGGCCGACCCCCACCTCGCGGTAGATGCGCCAGGAGCCCTTCAGGGTGAACGCGGTGGAGCCGACGATCGCGTGGTTCGCCTCGACGGGGCAGTGGAGCAGCACCCGGATGACGTCGTTCTGGTGGGGCACCTCCGGCGAGACGCGGAAGGAGGTGAGCTTCTGCCACAGGGGCGTCGAGTCGTCGTCGTCCTCCCCGCGCGCCGCCTGCGCGGCGGCCGGGCCAGTGGTGAGGACAGCGGTGAGGGCGGCTGCCGCCGCCAGCCCCATGATGGATCGCACCCGTCGCCTCCCCCTGCGTGACCAGGCGTTTTCCCATTGTGACCACTTCATGAAAGCCCGCAGCGGAGCCACGCCGGGAACGAACCTACGGGCCGATCAGCTGGTCGACTCGCGGATCATCAGCTCGAAGGGGGCGACGTGCTGGCCGGTCGGGCGCAGCGGCGCCTGCATGCGGCCGACCACCAGCTCGACGGCCTTCGCGGCCATCCAGCCGTGGTCGGGTGCCACCGTGGACAGCGAGGGCACCATGAACTCCGACTCGGGGACGTCGTCGAAGCCCACGAGCCGGACGTCGCCGGGGACCCGCAGCCCGCGGTCGGCGAGGCCGCGCAGGACGCCTTGGGCGACGGTGTCGGTCACCGCGACCACGCCGTCGAACGCGTGGCCGGAGTCGACGAGGCGGTGGGCCGCGTCGCGCCCGGCCGCCATGGTCAGCCCGGCGAGGCTGACGAGCAGCGCCGGGTCGGGGGTGAGCCCCCGCTCGGCGAGCGCGGCGAGGTAGCCCTGATGGCGGCGGGTCACCACGTTCAGGGTCCCGGCGACGTCCCCGGTGACCATCGCGATCCGGCGGCAGCCCCGGTCGATCAGGTGCGCGGTCGCCGCCTTCGTACCGTCCTCGTTGGGCATGGCGACGTGGTCGAAACGGCCGCCGAAGTCCTGCTCGCCGAGCATCACGATGGGGTAGTCGGCGCCGGCCAGCCGCTGGTCGCGGCGGTCCAGCTCCACCGCGCTGAGGATCAGGCCGTCGAACTGCAGCGTACGGGAGTGGGCGATCGCGTCGATCTCCCCGTCCGCCGCCGCACCGGTCTGCTCGATCGCGACGTGGAAGCCCCGCCGCCGCGCCTGGTCGATCACGTGGGCGGCGAGCCGGCCGAAGTAGGGGCGGTCGATCTCGGGCACGGCGAGGCCGATGACGCCGGTCCGCCCGGACTTGAGGGTCCGGGCGGAGACGTTGACGCGATAGCCCGACTGACGGATGGCCTCCAGCACGCGGAGGCGGACCGCCTCGCTGACCCCGGCACGGTTGTTGACCACGTTGGAGACCGTCATCTTCGACACCCCGGCCAGCCGGGCCACATCGCCCATGGTCACCATGCCGTCACCATGCCGTCACCTCGCGTTCTGTGCGCCGGTGGGTCCGCCCGGCCGGGGCGCGGCCATGCGATCGAGCGTATCGCGGTTCAACGGGCCGCCCCTTTCGCCGCCGTGACGAACGGTTCAGGCGAGGTCGGCCTCCACCGTGACGAACGAGTGCGCGGGCAGGTGCACCCGCAGCCCGCCGGTCGTCGTGGCCGTGACCTGCTCGTGGGCGCGCGGGGCGACGGCGGCGGGCGTCTCGGGGGTGTTGTGGTCGTGCGGCTTGCCGGCGGTCAGGATCCGGGAGCGTACCCCGGTCACGGTGCCGCCGCGCAGGTCCAGCTCGACGTCGGCCGCCTCGGCCGCGTCCAGGTTGGACAGCGACACGAGCAGCCGGCCGTCCTTGCGGCTGGCCGATACCGAGACGGTGGCCAGCGTGGACTCGCCGACCTCGCGGGTGGGCACGGCCGCGGGGAGGTCGACCCGCAGCGAGGCCGCGTCCTGGTGGCCCTTGTTCATCTCGAACACGTGGTACGTGGGCGTGAGCACGAGCGCGCCCGAATCGGGGTCGGTGAGGATCATGGCCTGCAGCACGTTCACCGTCTGGGCGATGTTGGCCATGACCAGGCGGTCGGCGTGCCGGTGGAAGATGTCGAAGTGCACGGCGGCGACGAGCGCGTCGCGGAGGGTGTTCTGCTGGTAGAGGAAGCCGGGGTTGGTGCCCGGCTCGACGTTCCACCAGGTGCCCCACTCGTCCAGCACCAGGCCCACGTTCTTGCCCGGGTCGTAGCAGTCCATGACGTTGGAGTGGCCGGTGATCAGCTCGTCCACGTACGCGGCCTTGACCATCGTCCGGTAGTAGTCGTCGGTGCCGAAGACCGTGGCGTCGCCCTTGTCCTGCCAGGTGCCCGGGATCGTGTAGTAGTGGAACGACAGGGCCTGCATGAAGGCGGCGGGCCGGTACGCGCAGCCCAGCTCGCCGAGCTGCTTCATGAGCGTCTCGGTCCAGGCGTAGTCGCCGGAGTTCGCCCCGGCCGCGACCCGATACAGCTTGTTGTCGCCGTGGTCGCGGCTGTAGGTGCCGAACCGGCGGGCCTCGGCGGCGTACTGCTGGGCCGACATGTGGCCGCCGCAGCCCCACGCCTCGTTGCCCAGCCCCCAGAAGCGGATGCGCCACGGCTCCTCGCGCCCGTTCCTCTTGCGCAACCTGACCATCGGCGAGTCGCCCTCGCGGGTGAGGTACTCGACCCAGTCGCTCATCTCCTTGACCGTGCCCGAGCCGACGTTCCCGCTGATGTACGGCTCCGCCCCGAGCAGCTCGCACAACGCCATGAACTCGTGCGTGCCGAAGTGGTTGTTCTCCTCGACGTTGCCCCAGTGGGTGTTGACCATCGACGGCCGCTCCTCCTTGGGCCCGATGCCGTCCATCCAGTGGTACTCGTCGGCGAAACAGCCGCCCGGCCAGCGCAGGTTGGGGATGTTCAGGGCGCGCAGCGCCTCCACCACGTCCAGCCGGATCCCGCCCTCGTTGGGCAGGTCGCTGTCCTCGCCCACGTAGAACCCGCCGTAGATGCACCGGCCCAGGTGCTCGGCGAAGTGTCCATAGAGGTGCCGGTTGATCACCGGGCCCGGGACGTCGACATTGATGATGGCGGGCACGACGACATTGCTCATCGATGAAAACCTTGCGTGTGGGGTCAAGAGGGTGAGGCACCTCACTTTATCGATACACCAATCCGTGTCAAGGTCCCCATGACGGACGGAAGGCCGCGTCCCCGCGGGCGATACGGGGACGCGGCCTTCCGGGCACGTTGGTCAGGCGGGGGTGACGGCCTTCTCCGGGGAGGCCGGCTCGGGCAGGTCGAGGCTGTCGCGCAGCTTGGCGGGCTTGAGGAAGGCCGCCGCGACGAGGCCCACGACGGCGATGGCCGCGGAGATGAGGAAGATGTGCCCGGTGGCGTCGCCGTAGGCGGCCCGGACGATCTCCTGGATCGGCTCGGGCAGGGCGGCGATGTTCAGGCTCGCGCCGGCCGCGGCCGCGTCGCCGGTGGCGGGGATGCCGGCCTTGGCCAGCCCCTCGACGATGCCGGAGGCGACGCGGTTGGCCAGCACGGCGCCCAGCACCGAGACGCCCACGGTGCCGCCGAGCGAGCGGAAGAAGGTGACCGCGCCGCTGGCCGCGCCGATCTCGCGGAGCGGGACGGTGTTCTGGATGACCAGGACGAGGTTCTGCATGGACATGCCGACGCCGACGCCGACGGCGAGCATGTACGCCGAGATCAGCACGAGCGAGGTCTCGTGGTCGATGGTGGCCAGGCCCGCGAAGCCGGCCAGCAGGACCACCAGGCCGACCAGGATGTAGGGCTTGGTACGGCCGCTCCTGGAGACCATCCTGCCGCTGATCGTGGAGGAGAACAGCACGCCGACCATCATCGGGATGGTGAGCAGGCCGGCGGCGGTGGGGCCGAACCCGCGGCCGATCTGGAAGTACTGGCCGAGGAAGACCGAGCCGCCGAACATCGCCATGCCGACCGCGAGGCTGGCCAGGATGGCCAGCGCGGGGGTGCGGCGCCGGATGACGTGCAGCGGCACGACCGGCTCCCTGACCTTGGACTCGACCCAGGTGGCCACGGCGAGCAGCAGCACGCCGCCGCCGGCCATGGCCGCGGTCTGCCAGGACAGCCACTCGAAGGAGTTGCCGACGAAGGTGACCCAGATGAGCAGGATGCTGACGCCGGCCGCGATGAGCGTGGCGCCCCAGTAGTCGATGCTCACGTCGGCGCGGCGCACGGTCGGGATGTGCAGGGTCTTGGCCAGCAGCGCGAATGCGGCGACGGTGAACGGCACGGCGATGAAGAAGCACCAGCGCCAGCCGAGCCAGGAGGTGTCGGCGATGAGCCCGCCGAGCAGCGGGCCGCCGACCGTGGCCACGGCCATGACGGCGCCGAGGTAGCCGTTGTACCGGCCGCGCTCCTTGGGGCTGATCATGGCGGCGATGATGACCTGGGCGAGGATCTGCAGCGCGCCCATGCCCAGGCCCTGCACGGCGCGGAAGGCGATGAGCTGGCCGGTGTTCTGGGCGAAGCCGCAGGCCAGCGAGCTGACCATGAAGATCACGATGGAGATCTGGAGCAGCAGCTTCTTGTTGAACAGGTCGGCGAGCTTGCCCCAGATGGGCGTCGAGGCGGTCGAGGCCAGCAGCGACGCGGTGACGACCCAGGTGTACTGCGACTGGTTGCCGTCGAGCGAGCCGATGATCTGCGGGAGCGCCACCGAGACGATGGTTCCGCTGATCATGGCGACGAACAGGACGAGCAGCAGGCCGCTGAGGGCTTCGAGGATCTGGCGGTGGGTCATCGGCTCCGCCGCGGACGGCGCTGCCGGCTGTGCACTCACGCGCAACCTCCGATCAAGGGAGAAAGGGATGGAACCTGGACACCATACATGCTCAAGTGGCAACTTTGCGCATTGAGCATTTATTCCCATTGGGTAAGCTGGTTCCATCATGAGCAGCACAGCAGGGTTGCGCGAGCGCAAGAAGGCCGAGACCCGCCAGGCCGTGCACGAGGCCACGCTGCGGCTCACCATCGAGCGCGGCCTCGACCACGTCACCGTCGAGGCCATCGCCGACGCCGCGAACATCTCCCGGCGGACGTTCTCCAACTACTTCGACAGCAAGGAGGACGCGCTGCTGTACGGGGACGAGCAGCACCTGGGCACCCTGGTGCGGCGCGTACGCGAGCAGCCGGCCGGCCAGTCCGCCTGGCGGGCGCTGCGCGGCGCGATGGAGAGCCTCCATGACGAGAGCGGCGTGCCCGACCGGGAATGGCACATGCGCGCCCGGCTGGCCATGCGCCACCCCTCGCTGCGGGCCAGGCAGCTCGCGAGCAGGTTCCGGCTGGAGAACGAGCTGAGCCAGGCGGTGACCGGCCGGGAGCGGCCGGGTGATGCCGCCCCCGAGCTGGTCACCGCGGCGTTCCTGGCCGCGCTGCGGGTCGCCTCGCAGTGGTGGTGCGCGGAGCACGAGACGCGCACGCTGCGCGAGCTGACCGGCCAGGCGTTCGACCAGATGGCCCAGCGCTTCGACTGAGCACGGTCAGCCGCCGGGCCGGCTCCTGGCGGGCAGCCGCCGCCCGCGGATCAGGTCGCGCCGGGGCCGGCGTTTCTCCCGCGGATCAGGTCGCGCCGGGGCCGGTGTTCTCCCGCGCTTCCCGCATCTTGCCGGTGGCGATGAAGTCGACCGCGATCCGGTAGAAACTCTCGATCGACTCGCCGGACTCGGCCCCGTCGCGGAACTGCTTGCGTACTTTGACGAACGGGAACGCCGTGCTGCCCTCGGGAAGGAGCACGCCCCACTCGTCGTCGTGCCTGTGCCAGCGGCCCCCCGTGGCGGCGGCGACGCTGGCGCCCAGGAACGAGCCGAGCACGCCGACCAGGCCGTCGATCCGCTCCGGGTCGAAGTCCGGCCGGGAGCGCTGGCGCTCGATGAAGCCCTCGACCCACTCGACGGACTCGCGGTTGAGGCCGAAGTCCACGTCGCTCAGCGGCCCGAGCTGCTCGATGGCGAGACTGACGTTCTCCTCGATCCACCGCAGTTCCTGTTCGTCCATCCGAGGATGGTCGCACCGGCCGCCCGGGCCGTTCAATCCGATTTCCCGGCCGGGCGGCCGGGCCGTCAGCGCCGGCAGCGCCCGTAGTCGACCACGTACGTCCCGCCGCCCGCCGCACCCGCGCCGGCCGGGTCCGCCGCCCCCGCCGCCGCGCCGATGCCGACGTCGGTCAGCGTCGGGCTCAGGACGATCTGGCGGTGGCCGTACGTGCTGACGTGCACCCACCAGTGGACGGCGGCCCGCGGCGTGCCCGATCCTCCGCCCCAGCCGGTGTAGGTGGTCTCGGCGTAGGCCCACGAGAGCGGGTTCGGGCAGTAGCCCGCGCCCGTGATCCGGCTGTACGGGGTCGAACCGGTCTGCGGGTTGGTGTGCGAGTCCGCGCCCGGCCGCCACCACTTCAGGGCCGCGGCGGCAGCGGCGTGCCCGGCCGCCGCGGTGTCGAGCTGGGCGTTGCGCGTGAGCGGGGCCAGCCCGGCCCTGGCACGCTCTGCGTCGATGAGGCAGTGCACCGCCTGCCGCACCATCGTGAGGTTGGCGCTGGTGGGAGCCTGGTCGTAGTACGCCGCCGCGGCGGCGCAGTTCGGCGCGGCGGCGGTCGAGGCGTTCGCCGTGGCGCCCATGGCCGTGACGCCGAGGGCGGCGGCCCCGAGCAGGCAGGCGGTGCGTGCCAGGGGGCCGCGAAGCATGGGGCGCCGCCGGACGGATGGTGGCAACTCGCTCATGAGAGGACTCCTTTCGTTGGGTCCTCCAGTGAAACCGCGACTCCCGGGCTGGGGCCTGAGTAAGCCCTACTCAGATATCCGCAGGTGTGGTGGCCGGCTGCCGCCCATCCCACCTGCGGCCCGGGTCTACGGGCGGGTACGGGGGCGGGGGCGGGGGCGGGCCTTCGGGACGGGGGCCGGGGGCGGGCCGGCGACGACGGTGTTGCGGAGGGCGCCGATGCCCTCGACGGTCATCTCGACCACGTCCCCGGGCCGCAGCGGCGGCGGGTCCTGCCGGCCACGCAGACCCCACAGCTCGGCCAGGCAGCCGCCGTTGCCACAGGTGCCGGAGCCGAGCACGTCCCCGGGGTGGACCCAGGCGCCGCGGGAGGCGTAGGCGACGCGGTCCTCGAACGGCCGGCTCATGTTGGACAGCAGGTCGCGCCCGATCTCGTCGCCGTTGACGGTGACCGACAGGGCCGGCCGCAGGAAGCCCTCGGCGTCCCGGTACGGCTCCGGCTCGTCGGCGGTGACCAGCCACGGGCCGAGGGTGGTGGCGGTGTCCTTGCCCTTGGCCGGGCCCAGGTTGACCTGCATCTCGCGGCCCTGAAGGTGTCCCGGGCGGACCAGTCGTTCATGATCAGGTATCCGGCGATGTGCTCCCGGGCCTGCTCGGGGGTCAGGTCCCGCCCGGACCGGCCGATCACCGCGGCCACCTCCAGCTCGAAGTCGAACGCCCGGCAGCCCGGCGGCACCGGCACGTCGTCGTGGGGGCCGATCACGGGCGTAGGGGTTGGTGAAGTAGAAGGCGGGGGCGTCGTACCAGGCTTCCGGCACTCCGGCGCGGCCGTCCACGCTCCTGCGCCCGCCTTCGACGTGTTCCTCGAAGGCGACGAAGTCCCGGACGGTCGGCGGGCGCAACGGGGCGTGCAGCCGGACGTCCGCCAAGGGGACGGGGTCGCCCGCCCGTCCCCGCTCGGCTCAGGTCGCCGTCCCTGAGCAGGTCGAGGAGGGTGACCCCGTCCGGGAGCGCGGGCTCCCTAATTACGATACCCATCAAAGTTTGACAGCCATCGTACTTTTCGCTTGAGTGAGCCCCGGAAAGGACGGTGTGCGTGATGGTCAAGACGGTACGGTTCCACGAGCTCGGCGGGCCGGATGTGCTACGGCTGGAGGACGTGGAGGTCGGGCGGCCCGGTCCGGGCGAGCTGCTGGTCCGGATGGAGGCGATCGGCCTCAACCGGGCCGAGGCGCTGTTCCGCAGCGGCAACTACATCGAGCCGGTCAAGGAGTTCCCCGCGCGGCTCGGCACCGAGGCGGCGGGCGTGGTCGAGGCGGCCGGGCCCGGTGTGACGGGGTTCGCGGCCGGGCAGCCGGTCAGCGTGCTGCCGGCGTTCTCGATGAACGACCACGGCGTCTACGCCGAGCGCGCGATCGTGCCCGCCGCCGCGGTGGTGCACCGGCCCGACGGGCTCGACGCGGTGGCGGGCGCGGCGGTGTGGATGCCGTACCTGACGGCCTACGGGGCACTGGTGCAGGTCGGCGGGATGCGGGCCGGCGACACGGCGGTGCTGACCGCGGCCTCCAGCAGCGTGGGCCTGGCCGCGATCCAGGTCGCCCGGCGCGTCGGGGCGGTGCCCGTCGCCCTCACGCGTACCGGCGCGAAGAGGGAGGCGCTGCTCGCGGCGGGCGCCGCCGAGGTGATCGTCACGAGCGAGGAGGACGTCGTCGGGCGCGTGCTCGCGCTGACCGGCGGGCGGGGCGCCGAGTTCGTCTTCGACGCCGTCGCCGGCCCCGGCGTGGTTGACCTGGCCCGGGTGACCGCCCCCGGCGGCACGCTCTTCCTGTACGGGGCGCTGAGCGGCGAGGTGACGCCCTATCCGGCGTTCGAGCTGGGCATGCCCGCGCTGAACCTGCGCACCTACACCGTGACCCGCGAGACGACCGCCGATCCCGAGCTGCTGCGCCGGGCGGTGGCCTTCGTCTCCTCCGGGCTGCGGAGCGGCGCCTTCCGGCCCGTCGTGGACCGCACGTTCGACCTGGAGGAGATCGTCGAGGCGCACCGGTACATGGAAGCGGGCGCCCAGGTGGGCAAGATCGTCATCACCGTCGGCCCGGAGCGGGCGGGGCGGGCGGGCTGACCCGCGCCGGGCCGGCGCCCAGGCCGTCCGGCCGGTGATTCCGGAGTGTGGTCCAGGAGGCTCGCCGGCCTGACCGCTTGCCGGACCGGCCTCCTACGGGGCGGCGTCCTGGATGGCTTGGATCAGCGCGAGGGTGGCGGGCGGGTCGGGTGGATCGCCGTAGGTGACGGCGTAGATCCGGCGGGTGAAGCCGGCGATCTCGGTGGTGTGGATGTCGGGCCGGCGGTGGGCCTGCAGCGCGAGTCCGGGCAGGGTGGTGACGCCTGCGCCGGCGGCGACGAGGGCCTGCACGACGACCATGTCGTCGCTGAGCGACGCGATGCGTGGCGTGAAGCCTTCTTGCCGGCACAGCGCGATCAGCTCGTTCTGGCACCGCTCGCAGCCGCCGATCCAGGCGGAGTGGCGATGGTTCGCGATGCTGTCGTCCGGTCGCCGGCTCACCAGGTGGACCGGGTCGTCGCCGACGTGGACGAGGCGGAATCCCTCCTCCTCGACCGGGGCGTCGGCGTACCGGAAGATGAGCGCGACGTCGATCTCGCCCTGCCGCAGCATCTGCAGCGCCTCGACCGGGTGACGGTCGATCAGGATCAGCTCGAGTCCCGGATGTGCCTGGGCCAGGGCGGCGGCCGCCTTCGGCACGATCGTGCTCAGCACCGACGCGTTGGCGGCCAGGCGAACCCGCCCCGCCCGCAGTCCGACCTGCGCCGCCAGCTCGCTGGTCGCCGCGTCGACCCGGCCCACGATCTCGATGGCCCGGTTGGCCAGCAACTGCCCTTCCGGGGTCAGCCGGATCCCCCGGCCCACCCGCTGGACGAGCTTGACGCCGGTGGCCGCTTCCAGGCGGGACAGGTGATGGCTCACCGACGGCTGCGAGTAGTGCAGCTCCCTCGCCGCTTCGGTCACGGACCCGTGTCGCGCCACCGCGGCCAGCACCTTGAGATGGACCAGGTTCAGCATAGATAGAAGATATCAATGTAAATCTCGATTTATTGGCATTAGACGTCATCTGTGCATCCGGTCATGCTCTGTGGTGAGGCGCCGGACAGCGGCGCCGAGCCGACTGAGGAGGCAGGATGAGCATGCTCAGGTGTCACATCTCGATCTCGCTGGACGGTTTCGTCGCCGGCCCGAACCAGAGCCAGGAGAACCCGCTGGGCGAGGGTGGCG